>CAZFLL010000094.1:0-14940 GCA_964519865.1 uncultured Chitinophaga sp.
ATGCAGCAAAGCACGCTGAAAAAACTATCAGAAGTGCTGGGTATCAGTATTTCTACGGTATCCAGGGCCCTGAAAAATCATCCGGATATTTCGGAGACGACCAAGACCCGGGTGCGGGAACTGGCCACTGCCCTTGAATATGAACCCAATAATAATGCGGTACAATTAAGAACCCGGCAGAGTAATGTGCTGGGGATACTGGTCCCCTCCATCGATAATTATTTTTACGATTCCTTTATTGCCTCCGTGGAGGAACTGGCCCGCGAACAGGGTTATTCAGTACTGATCATGCAGTCGAGGGATCAGCTTCCTATTGAAAATGCCAACCTGCATTTATTCCGGAAGAATATGGTCACCGGTGTTTTTGCCTCTGTCTCTATTGAAACAGAAGACATGGCCGCTTTCCAAAAGCTCCAGGACCTGAAGATACCCGTGGTCTTCTTTGACCGTGTACCGGAATTGCCGGGTTATCATAAAGTTTGTCTTTCCGATGCCAAAGCCGCCCGGCTGGCTGCGGAGACCATCATACAGAAGAAAAAGAAAAGAGTACTCGGCCTGTTTGGCCACCCGCATCTCAGTATCACCAAAATGAGGGCGGCCTCATTCCGGGAAACCCTGGAAAAGAAAGCACCGGTCCCCCAACTGACGATTGACTACCCCGAAGGAATTGATAAATCAAAAGAAGTCTGCCTGGAAGCCTTGAAAAGTAAGGACCGGCCCGATGTGGTTTTTTGTATGGGCGATATGATCCTGGTGGGGGTGATGCAGGCTATTCATGAATTACAACTGAAAGTACCTGAAGAGATCTCCGTAATCAGTATCAGTAACGGGCTCTTCCCCACGATGTACAATCCAAAAATCACTTATGTGGAGACCAATGGTGGCAAACTGGGTAAACTGGCCTTTTCACAAATGATGGCGGCCGTACGGCATGAATCCTTTCCTGAAATCAGCTACCTCGAGGCTGAGCTGATTGAAGGCGGATCGATTTAATCCCGCTTATTTATCCCCGCAAACGTTATAGGTCCGGCCGGTATTTGCCTGCACCGGAATGAAGGGTTATTTTAGAACCATTGAAACAACCCTGGATGCCTGCCAGGCCTTCACCTTAAACGATTGTGATGAATACCACCAAGATCAAAATCTCACTCTTCCTCAACTATTTTGTATTTGCCATTTTGCTGAACAGTGTGGGAACCGTGATCCTCCAGGTTCAGAATAATTTCGGGGTGACAAAAGGGGCCGCCAGTGTGCTCGAGGCCTATAAGGACCTCAGTATTGCCATCACTTCCTTCCTGATCGCTTCCTATGTGGTCAGAATCGGGTATAAAAGAACCCAGCTGGCCGCCCTCTCCTTTGTTACACTGATCTGCCTGGCCATGCCCTCCATGAACAGTTTCTGGATGACTAAAATGCTTTTTGCTGTTACAGGAATCAGTTTTGCCCTGATCAAAGTAAGTGTGTTTGCCACATTGGGCCTGGTTACTTCCGGCAAAAAAGAACACCTGAGCCTGATGAGTTTCCTGGAATCCTTTTTTATGGTGGGTGTGCTCAGTGGCAATTTTATCTTCAGTGCATTTGTAAACAATGATGATCCCTCATCCAGGTCCTGGTTTTCCGTGTATTACCTGCTGGCCGGTCTGACCGTTATCGCCTTTCTGTTATTACTGACCACCCCGCTGGATGAAAGTTCAGTGAAGGAAGCAGAAAAAAAAGAAGCCAAATCACTCTCGGATGATTTCAGCGGCATGCTGAAACTGATCATCCTGCCCCTCGTCATTGTATTTATCGGTTGTGCCTTTTTCTATGTACTGATTGAACAGAGTATCATGAGCTGGCTCCCGACATTCAATAAAGATGTGATTAAACTCAATACCAGCCTGAGTATACAGATGGCCAGTATTATGTCGGCCTCGATTGCACTGGGTCGTTTCCTGGCAGGCATGCTGCTGCGCAAAATAGAATGGATCTATGTACTCACGGGCTGCCTGCTGGCTGCGGCAGGTTTGGTACTGGTAACTGTACCCCTGACCGGCAGTATCAGCGGGGCCACGATCAGTTATCTCAGGGATGTCCCGCTGGTCGCTTATGCCTTCCCGTTGATCGGGTTGTTCCTGGCCCCGGTATACCCGGCTATCAACTCAGTTATCCTGAGTAACCTGCCTGCCCATAAACACGCTGCCATGTCAGGACTGATCGTTGTTTTTTCCGCATTGGGTGGCACCACCGGTTCCATCATTACCGGTCATATCTTTGATGCATGGGGAGGACAAACTGCTTTTTACTCCTCCCTGGCCCCTATTGGCGTCCTGATGATCTTACTTTATATTTTTAAAAAGGTACAGCCTGCCACCGGGGCTGTAACATTCTCCGGCAACGGGGGCAGCCATTAATCTACCGGACTATGATTGAGCAAAAAGTGAACCCCTTCAGCAATTCCTTGTTTGAAGCCGTGCAGTTGGGCAAGGTATTCCCCGATGGCAAAACATTTGTGGACAGCCGGCCTGCTGTTGATTATGCGGTCATCCTTGAAGCCTATGAGCAACAAAAAAATGAACCGGGTTTCAGTCTGAAGCAATTTGTACTGACTCATTTTGACCTGCCGGTTCCCCACTCTGTTAATTATAACAGTGATACATCCAGGCCGGTGACCGATAATATTGAAACCTTATGGACTGTACTCACCCGGGAACCGGATAAGGAACAGGGCTCCCTGATCCCGCTGCCCTACCCGTATATCGTACCAGGTGGCCGGTTTGGGGAGATCTATTACTGGGACAGCTATTTCACCATGCTGGGACTGAAAACTTCAGGACGGTATGATATGATAGAAAACATGATCGGAAATTTTTCTTTCCTGATCGACCGGTTTGGTTATATACCGAATGGCAACCGCTCTTATTTTATCGGGCGTTCACAACCTCCTTTTTATGCACAGATGATCAAATTACTGGCTGATAAAAAAGGAGATGCCATATACCTGCAATACCTGCCGCAACTGGAGAAAGAGTATAAGTTCTGGATGAAGGGTGCGACAGAACTTACAGAAATAAACAATGCTGCTTTTCATTGTGTACTCATGCCCGGTGGTGAAATACTCAACCGCTATAAGGATGAACTGAATCATCCCCGGCCAGAATCTTACCGGGAAGATGTGGAGCTGGCCAAAGAAAGTACTGCAAACCCTGAAGCACTTTATGATCACCTGCGTGCCGGAGCAGAATCGGGATGGGATTTCAGCAGCCGCTGGTTCAGGACAGCGGGTGATTTCTCCAGTATCCACTGTACCGAAATTGTACCGGTGGACCTGAATTGTTTACTGCTGAGTCTTGAACTGGTGCTGGCAAAAGCATTTGAAATCAGCGGCAATGCGGGCGCTTCCATACGTTTTGTACTGGCCGCGGAGAAAAGAAAGCAGGCGATTGAAAAATATTGCTGGAATAAAGAGACCGGTTTTTATATGGACTATAACTGGCAGACCCAACAACAAAAAAAGGCCATGACCCTTGCGGGCACCAGTCCCCTTTATTTTAAAATAGCCTCTCCTGAAAATGCAGCCAGTATAAAACAGCATATTGAAGAAAAATTTCTCGTTGCAGGGGGTGTTGTAACCACACTCGAAACCACCGGGCAGCAATGGGATGCTCCCAATGGATGGGCACCCCTTCAATGGATGACCATCCAGGGACTCGAGAATTATGGCTATAGTGACCTGGCCGGCAAAATTGCCCGCCGCTGGATACAACTCAATACCGATGTATTCAAACGCACCGGCAAGCTCATGGAAAAATACAATGTGTTGGACACTCACCTGGAGGCCGGTGGTGGGGAGTACGAAGGACAGGATGGTTTCGGCTGGACCAATGGGGTGTTACTGGCCCTGATCAGTCAATACGGAACTGCCGAATAAACAATACTACCTGGCTTCAAGTATTAAAAACTGGTAAGGTTCCAGCACCAGGTACTGGTGATCATAGCCCACTTCAATTTCCTTTTCATTCCAGTGATCATATAGAACTGCAGGTGCAGCCCCGTGTTCCTTGAAAGCAAACCAGGTCAGATAGGCTTCCTGATCAGTAAAATTGAACAGGCAATATATTTTCTGATCCTCAAACGTCCGCAGGTAACCGGCAATATGGATATTATGCGGCGTCATCCAGGTCAGGTTTTTATAATCCCCGATGGCAAATAATTTTTTCCGGATACGGATCAGTTTCTGCGTGGCATGAAAGACCTGGTGTTCAATAGTGCCTTCAGTATTAATCCGTTTATTTTTTTCCCAGTCGATCACCGGGCGGTGCATCCACCGGTTATCATAACTCTTACCCGGGTCCTGCAGGTAGGAATAATCGTTGGTATACCCCGCTTCATCCCCGTAAAAGATCATCGGCAGGCCACCCAGGAAAAAATGATGGGCCTGCATCATCAGTATTTTCGCTACAGATTGTTGAATCATGTATGGATGCTGTTCATCCTGTGCTTTCTCCAGTCCGCAGAGCGAAGCCAGTGAGCCGCTGATGCGGGCGTCATTGGTTTTCGGATTCACGGAGAACAAGGCCCCGCGTGCCGGTGAATCTTCCCGGGCACCGGAAAAATAATCTTTCAGAAAACGACGGTGTTCAAAAGGATTAAAGCCCGCATGCTGGATCATATAATCATCATATCCCAGCCCGATATCATCATGGCAACGGGTATAGTTGATCCAGGAACTGCCATAAGGCTTTTGAAGAATCTCATGTTGGGCGGCCAGCATGACCCGGGTATCACCGGTGGCCAGGGCATCCCATTGCAGGGCCATATGCGTGGCATTATAGGCAAAATCACATTCCCTTGCTGTATATAAACCGGTACCGAAATATTTCATGATCTCTTTCGGTGCCACGATCGCTTCTCCCAGCAGGGCCATACCCGGTGCGGATACTTCCACGCATTGTTTGATCAGTCGTAATAAGGTATGCGCCTGCGGTAAATTCTGGCAGGTGGTCCCCATTTGTTTCCAGATAAAAGCCGGGGCATCGATCCGCAACACATCCACCCCCAGGTTGGCATAGAAGAAAATATTTTCCAGCATTTCCAGGAAAACCCGGGGATTGGTATAATTCAGATCCCACTGGTACCGGTGAAACACCGTCATCACCCATTTCTTCATTTCCTCATTCCAGGTAAAATTGCCCGGCGCACTCTCCGGAAAAATTTCAGGCATGGACCGGTCAAACTGATCGGGCAGTCTCCGGTCATCATACATATAAAAATAATCCTGGTATTTTTTTTCTCCGGCTTTAGCCTTTATAGCCCATTCATGATGATAGGAAGTATGATTGAGCACGATATCCAGCATCAGGTACATGCCTTCCTCCTGCATTTTTTTTTGTAACTGCTGCAGGTCTTTGAATGTGCCGAAACGTTTATCCACTTTCCGGAAATCAGATACGGCATAACCACCATCACTTTCCCCTTCAGGGCTTTCGAAGACCGGCATCAGGTGCAGGAAATTAACCCCCAGCTCCTGGAAGTAATCCAATTTAGCAGTCAGTCCTTTCAGGTTACCCGCAAACCGGTCCACATATAAACTCATCCCGGCAATATCATTACTCAGGAACCAGTTCCCTTTGGCTTCTTTTTCCGCATCCCTTTTCAGGAGTTGTTCAGGGCGTTGCAGATAGGATGTTGCAATCAGGCGGATCAGCTGGTCAAAGTATTCGGTGCCCCGCCCGTTGCGCCCATAGATATCATGGAACAGGGCATCAATGGCCGTGGCATTGGCAATAAAGCGGGTGAAAAAAAGGTTATCCTTTCCCCCTATATCAATCTGTTCGTTGTGCAAAACAGTATTGATCTGCTGATGTAACTGGTGATTGTACACGTCTGTTTCGTTGGTTATTTAAATATATCGCTGCTCAGGTAACGGAAAGCTTCCATGGCTCCCAGGTATTCACAGGTCCTGGCGCCGGCTTTATTGGCATTCAGGATCACCTGGTTCCACTCCTCCTGGCTGATGGCTTCACGGTTTTTCTCCATCAGTTGATAAAGCACGGCTCCCACAAATGCATCCCCGGCACCGGTGGTATCCACCGGTTTAACTGCAATACTCCCGATTATATCCGTTTTACCATCCCGCCCCAACAGGGTTCCCTCTTTTCCCAGGGTGATCGCAAACACAGCTTTTGTCTTTTCCAGGAACTGTTGCGCGGCTTCATCCAATGTTGCCGCCCCGGTTAAGAGCAGGGCTTCTTCATCACTGACTTTAAAGAAATCACAGTTTTCCAGGAAATGCCAGCTCTGTTCTATAAAAGATGGACGATTATCCCTGAATAACAGGTGCCGGTAATTCGGATCGAAGCTGACAAAAATATTACGGGCCCTGGCCTGTTGCAATAAATAGACATAGGCTTCCTGCAGGGGACCGGGTAAAAAGCCGGTGGCCGAACCGAAATGCACCAGGCTGGTTTCTTCCAGGTTTATTTGCTCAATGTCTGACTTGCTTAACTGTCCGTCAGCTCCCCGGTTAAAATAAAAATCACGCTCCCCGTTTTCCATCAGGGATACAAAGGCGAAAGTGGTGAAATGATCCGCATCGCGGAGCATATACCGGGTATCCACCCCAAAGCCCTGCATGACATCCACCAGGTGCTGACCAAAGGGATCCACCCCGACTTTAGCGGCGAGCTCTACTTTACCACCAAGCGCTGCCACTGCGGCAGCTACATTGGTAGGTGCCCCTCCGGGTTTCTTCAGGAAGTTTTCTCCATCCGATAAAGCCTTGCCTTTATCGGTACAGATCATGTCGATCAGGGCTTCCCCTATGCAAAGAATCTTACTCATACGTGTAATACAGTTGTTTTATCCATATCCTCAAGAGCCACTCCCTTGGTTTCAGGCATCATCTTCCATACATACAATAATTGCAGCACCATCATCACCGCAAAAAATCCAAAGATTTTTGCCCCGCCGATATGCGGATTACCTGCGAAATAAGGAAACACCAGGGTAATGATAGTAGCCCAGGCCCAGTGTGTCAGGCTGCCAAACGAAGTACCTGCCGCCCGCACCGAGTTGGGAAATATTTCGGAGATGAACACCCAGATCACGGCGCCCTGTCCAACGGCATGTGCCGCGATGAACAGGAATACATAATAAACAATGAATGATCCGGAACCGGTATGGAATGACCAGGCGATCAATGACAATGAAACGATATAGCCCAGGGAACCGATAAACATGAGCGTTCGGCGTCCGAACTTATCAATCAGGGACCAACCCAGCATGGTGAAAAGGAGATTAATCACCCCGATACCCACGGTACTTAAAAACGCACTGCTTTTTTCAATATGGGCCATTTCAAAAACGCGGGGCGCAAAGTAGATGATGGCATTGATACCGGACAGCTGATTGAATGTAGCCAGCAGGAAAGCCAGCAGTAAAGGCTTGTAGAATTTTTTATTGAACAGGGGCTCACTGCGCTGAGTGGAAGCCGCTTTTAATTCACGGATGGTTTTATCCGGATCATCTTCTGTAATGGACAACACTTCCCGCGCATGTGCTTCATCATTTTTAAACAGCAGCAGCCACCTTGGAGTCTCCGGAACTGAAAGCATAAAGAGTGAAAAGAGCAGGGAAGGGAAGGCCACGATACCCAGCATCCAGCGCCAGTCATTTTCACCACCCACTCCCTGTAATAAATAATTGGAAAGATAGGCCAGCAGGATACCGGCTACGATATTCATCTGGAAAGAGATGACCAGTCTTCCCCGGTATTTAGCCGGGGCAATTTCTGAAATATAGACCGGCGCCACTACGGAGGAGGCCCCGATACTCAATCCGCTGAGAAAGCGGAAGAACATAAAACTATTCACTTCCGGGGCCAGTGCCGCCCCTACGGAAGAAACAAAAAATAAGATGCCGATCCAGATCAGAGATTTTTTACGACCCAGCCGGTTGGCCGGTATATTTCCGAAAGCCGCCCCGATACTGGTACCGAAGAGCGCCATTGCAATCGCCACGCCGTGAACGAGATCGCTCAGGCCCCAGAGATGCTGAATCGTTTTTTCCGCCCCGGAGATTACCGCCACATCCATACCGAAAAGGAGTCCGCCAAGACCCACCGCGATCGACCAGGTTACAATTTTTTTATTCATCTTCATTCAGTTTTTAAAGTTCAACGATCAGTGCCTCATAGGGCTTTAGTGTGCCATCCACGCCTTTATCACAGTAGAAACGCATCATATTATAAATATCCTGTCGCAGCTAAAACAGTTTTCTCCTATTACTTCTTTAGTGGCCTGCGGAAAAATTAACCGCTGTATCCGCTTCCGGTTTTTTAGCTTTTATCAGTAAAGTGAGCAAGGCGGCAATCAGGAGTAAAACACCCGCAAAGAGAATTGCTTTACTGGAATCATTATCGAGGAAATGCTTCATCACATAGCCGAAGGTGGTGGTCTGTATAAACATCGGGATCACGATCATCATATTGATGATGCCCATGAATACCCCGTATTTTTCTTTGGGGATATCGCCCACCACCATCAGGTAAGGGATACCCATCATACTGGCCCAGCCGATTCCAAAGCCCGTGATCGCGATATAGAATAAACTGACCTGGTGTACCTGTGAAAAAGCCAGGAAACCAAAACCGGCCAGGAGGAGACAGATAAAATGAACATATTTGGCGCTGATCCGCTTTGCCAGCCAGACCAGTCCAAAAGCCACGAGGAAGGTGACGATATTATACCAGCCATTGATGCCACCTGTTTCCGAAACTGCTTTTTCATATTTCCGGTTATTGGCGTCAATAGCATCGATCGTGGCCAGGTTATTCTCCGAAAAGCCGGCAGGCTGTACTTTGTCTTTCCATTCAGTATATAAAACCGGGGCTGCTTTATCTCCAATAGCTTCCTTTTCCGTCAGTTTGTTTTCTTCTGCATATTTTTTTATGCCTTCTTTAAAAGTGGCATATCCTTTCATCACACTTTCTTCCTCTTTGCTGAGCTCCCGGTATTTCCATTCATAGGCATTCTTCGCCACGGCTTTTGAGGAATTCTGCCAGTAACAAAAAAGGGCATACCATTGAAACAGGTATACCAGGGCCAGCATCCACATGATTTTCGGCATGTGCCTGATTGTCTCTACTATTTCCAGGAAAGGAGTCAGTACACCCTGGAGACTTCTGACCAATGGGTTTGTGGGAAATTTGCGGATCACCATATAAAGCAATGACACCCATACAAAACAGATCGGCAGGATCAGGATACTCAGCAGTTCGCGGTTTATAATGTCTTTGAGCAGGATCCAGATCAGGACAGGTCCGGCAGAAATGGCAACGAGCACACTCAGTATCTGAATAAAAGGATGAGGCTTGTCTTTATTATACTCCCTGATTTCTTTGATTTCCTCCTCAGTAGGAGGAATTTCAGGAGTGGTTTTCATACTCCACCAGACAGTGGCCACTGAACAGATAGCGCCAAGTATAAAAGAAGCAAATACCCAGTTGGGCAGTTTACCGGTTTTACCAATGATGATCATCGGGAAGAACAGGAGGGACAGATTGGCCAGTGTTTGTCCCAGCCCGGTAAAAAAACTCTGGGCCTGGAAACCGGTTCCCTGTTGGGTACTATCCAGTTTATCTGCCACAAAAGCACGATAAGGCTCCATCGCCGTGTTATTCCCGATATCGAGTATCCATAATAATCCAACGGCCATCCAGAGGGCACTGCTGAACGGAAAAAAGAAAAGGGCCAGGCTGCAGAGCAGGGCCCCGATAAAGAAATAGGGTTTTCGGCGACCCCATTGCGGGTGCCAGGTTTTGTCGCTCAGGGTGCCGATGATCGGCTGAATAATCAGGCCGGTCAAAGGACCTGCCAGGTTTAATAAAGGAATCTGATCGGGACTGGCTCCTAAAAAATCGTAGATCGGGTTGACGGCGCTCTGTTGTAATCCGAAGCTGTACTGAATGCCGAAAAAGCCAACATTCATATTGATGATCTGCAGGAAACTTAACCGTGGTTTTGTCAAAGCCATAAGCAATCGTTTGGATACGGAAAGTACAAAAAACAGCAGGGAGTACTGTACTGGGCTTCGGCGCTATGGCTTGTTGCAAACGTTTGTTGTTGGGAAATTGAGGGCATATTCAGGCAGGCCAAAACAATTCAGAACCAATGGGCTAAGCGGGCAGCTTTCAACTAAAAAGGATTTGGGTGGTTATTGGGAGATGTACTATTTTTCACGCTGAGAATTCAAGCTTGTAACTATGAAAAGAGGGATCCTGATTATTCTTGTATTACTGGGACTGGCACTGGCCGCAATTTATATTTTCATTCCACGGCACCTGAAGATCAGCCAGGTGATCCGGATCGGGGCCAATAAGGAAGGGCTGTACCGCAAACTCAGCAACGCGGCTGACTGGTCGCAATGGTGGCCTGGTAATAAAACCCCGGATGCGTCAGGTGCCTGGGAAATGGAAGGTAACCTCTATTTTCCATCAGCCCCACGGATGATCTCCATTCCTTTTACGATCAAAAAAGGGAAACAGGAGAGCGGGGCTGAACTTACTTTCCTGGCGATCAATCCTGATTCAACGTTGCTGCACCTGGAAACCAGTATCGATGCTTCAAACAATCCAGTTCAGCGGGTACAATCCTATTTCAGGGCTGTAAAAATCAAAAACCAGTTTGTCCAAATCCTGCAATCCCTCAGTAAAAATTACAGCACGGTCATCAGCCTGTATCACTACCCGATCGAGAAGAAACTGGTGGTGGATTCCAATCTTGTTTTTACTGCTGTTGAAGTAAAGGGACAGCCTGATTACCAGCTGGTCTATTCAATGGCGGCAAAACTCAGCCGGTATATATCTGCCATGAAGGCGAAGGAAACCGGCTTACCGATGCTGAATATATTTACACAGGACAGTCTGAATTACCTGGTAAAAGTGGCCTTGCCCACGGACAGGCGATTACCGGATGCCGGGGATATCCATTACCGTTGGATGCTGGGAGGTGGTAATATACTAATTACTGAAGTGAAGGGTGGTCCTGAAGAAATCAGGAAAGCCTATATAGAGATCCATAATTATATTACTGATTATAAACGGGTCGCCCCGGCCATTCCCTTTGAATCACTGGTCACCAACCGGCTGGAGGAAAAAGACAGCAGTAAATGGGTGACCCGGATTTATTACCCGGTCATGTGATTTCCCTGTACTATTTAAACTGTATTATCCTGGCCGTATCATTGTTAAGTGCCAGGAAATAAGCGGGTTTATGTTGAATCATCAGCGGGGCGATATGCCGCACCTGGCCTTTTATAACAAGCCCGTTTAATCCTTCCGCGGAGAAAATTCCTTTCCCCTTATTCAGTAAAAGGGTGCCATATCCGGCATCATAACGGCCCATTTCAATATTGTTCTCATAATAATTACCCATGAGCAGGATATCCGGCAACTGGTCTTTATTGGCGTCCAGTACTACTGCTGTTTTCATTTCAGTCAGCTGGGCCTCATAAGGAAGCGCCATCACCTCAAAATCCATCCTGCCCTTATTGATAAAGACCGCATTGGAAAAATAATCTGCCGTATAACGGGTGGCTGAACTGAGTTTATCCGGACTGAATAATTCATTGAGTTTTGCCTTGGCAAAGTCTTCTGCATACAGGTATTTTTTCTTCAGTACAGGCATTTGTTTTTCCAGTTCTGCTTTGTTAGCAAAGGGAATTTCTTTGTCCCTCAGAAAATACGTGAGCACCTGTTCATTCTTACCATTGTTATCAAAGTCATTGACATAAAGTCTTACCGGTTCTTCAACGCTGGCCTTTAACCGGGAGTTCAGTCCCAGGTTACCGGCCATAAAATCAATATCCCCGTCATTATCCAGGTCAGCGGGTACCATAAAATTCCACCAGCCTTTTTTTGATGTAAGTTCCTTCTTCTGCATTTTTCCTTTCTGCCATAACCAGGCAGTGGGCACGCCCCATTCATAGGTACAAAGCAGATCCTTGATTTTATCGCCATCCAGGTCGATCCATTGGGCACTGGTTACAAAACCAGCCTGTTTCAACCCGGGAGCCAGCTGATCAGTACGATCAGTGAATTTACCTGTACCATCATTGACCAGTAAGCAGGAAGAAGGGATTTTTCCATAATCAAAGGGGATGGTCCTGGCCCCGATAAAAAGATCTGTAAATCCATCCCCGGTAAAATCCTGCGCCGTGACAACTGAAGCAGTGAGGTACAATGCAGTAAATGCATCTTCCTTTTTGTGCAGAATCCCCTCTTTGGAATTAAGGTATACCCTGGGCGTATTATGAATATCCTCTCCGTAAAATTCATTACCACCACTTACCGCCACCAGGTCAGTATACCCGTCATTATTCAGATCAGTCCAGATGGCATCCGTTGTTTCATAAACACTGTCAGCCTCCAATGCCGGTTGTACCGATTTACTAAAACGTCCTGACGCCTGTTGCAGGTAGATCACATCCTTCCCATTCCTGGCTGTCCCCAGGAACACATCATCGAGCCCGTCTTTATTCATATCCCCGATGGCCAGGGCCGGGCCTTCCGTAGAAAACATATGCGGCAGTAATGGCTCGCGGTCAAATTCGGCAAAGCGGTTCTCGGTATGCCCGAACTCAATACCAGTTTCCTTCGTGATATCTGTTACCACAGGCCCTTCTGGCGGATAAAAATTCCGGATACGGGCAAAATCATAAAGGGGTAATCCGGCTTTGTATTGAATGGTCATGACCCCTTTGAGCGTGTCGGGTGCAATCCGCTGGTAACTATTATCCGGCCATACCAGTAAAAGAGAATCCACCCTGGTGTTTTTAAGTCCAATCAGCAGGTCAGACTCCATGGAAGAAATAAAACCACGTACCGGGAATTTATCCCAGGTCTTTATTTCCTTACCGGAAAAAAGAATGACCCGGCTGCCGATCGCATTCCGGTTTCCGGCTGGTCCTTCCAGCTTCAGCTGGAGGGAACTATGGCTTCCAGCTTTTGCCGCCTGGTTTTCATATAAAAGAGCCTCCGCGTTGATATTATTCACGGCAATATCCAGGTCCCCGTCATTGTCAAAATCCGCATATACCGCCCCGTTGGAATAAGTGGCTTCATTCCCTTCCACCCGGGTTTCATCATCCGTAAAAGAAAGATCCCCGTTATTGCTGAAGAATTTATTCGGCAGTTTGATCTCCGGGAATTTGCTGATCAGGGCCATATTCTTTTCATCCATCGAATTGCTGTTGATCTTCTGCTGGACTTCTTCGTTGGAGACAAAATTCACATAGTCAATATCATTCATCCGCTTGGGTATCCCATTCGATATAAACAGGTCCTTGCGGCCATCGTTATCAAAATCCATCCAGAGCGGCGCCCAGCTCCAGTCGGTGGCGGCGATACCGCTGTATAAGCCGGTTTCGCTGTAATGCCCGTTCCGCTGACTCACCTGCAGGTTATTCCGGGTGTACTGATGTGCATAGCCGGCACCGATTTTGAAATTGAAGATATCCCAGGTATCCTCGCCCAGGGAACGTTTCAGTATATAAGGATCAGAAGGCAGCATATCCACGGATACGATTTCCGGCCAGCCATCATTATTAATATCTGCCGCATCCACACCCATGGAGAACTGGCTGGTATGCATCACCCGGTCCTGGCATTCATCCTTAAATGTGCCGTTCTGCTGGTTGATATAGAGATAATCATTTTCATGGAAGTCATTCCCGATATAGATATCCGGGTAGCCATCCAGGTTTACATCACTGATCACAATGCCAAGCCCGTACCCGATCGCCGAACTCTGAATCCCGACTTCCCGGGTGATATCGGTGTATTTGCCTGAGTCGTTGCGGTAAAACCGGTCACCGGATAATGGATGATAGGTATTGATGAACTCAGACCTGGGTTTGAATGTGCCGTTCTGGTGAACAGAGTGATTCATCAGGAACATATCGAGATCCCCATCCAGATCGTAATCAAAAAATGCAGCCTGGGTACTGAAGCCCGAAAAATCAAGTCCGTAAGCAGCAGCTTCATCGGCAAATACCGGGACACCTGCTTTATTGATTCCTTTATTGATCAGTAACTGGTTCTTTCCCTTCAGGGTTTCAAAATTGCCCACCCGGCATACATAAATATCCAGCCAGCCATCATTATTGATATCCACTACGGAGATACCCGTGGTCCAGCCGCCATCATCGGGAATGGCCGCTTCCGGTGTTTTATCTGCAAACTTCAGGTTGCCCTGATTCAGGTATAACTTATTCCTTCCCTGGTTGGAACCAAAGAAGAGATCTGTCTTTCCATCTTTGTTAAAATCCCCGGCGCCTAATCCGCTGCCATTATAGAAATACATATACTTAAAGAGGTTAAACTCTTTGGTATACACCAGGTCATTCCGGAAATCAATACCGGTTGATTTACTGTTGAGGGAGCGGAACAGGGGATCCTTCACTTCTTTTTTAGGACTACAGGCAGCCAGAAACAGCAGCCCTGCCAGCAGTTGTATAGTAATAAAATAATATGTACCTGTTTTTCTTCTCACTCTTTGCGAATGTCTTATTTTTTTAACCGATACAGGACAGGTTTATTACTGTTTACGGCAAACAACAAATATCCCTGATCCTTCAGCTTTATTGATTTAATATTTTTCACTTCCCCGCGTATGCCCAATCCCGACTCCCGGTTCAGCAGGTAGCTGAATACATTCTTCCCTTCATTCAGGAGTACATGACCGTAACTTCCATCCAGTCTGCCGAACTGCGGCGGGAACGTAAACTTATTACCGCCCAGCACCAGGTCCGGTCTTTTGTCCCCGTTCACATCCGCTATCTCCACTGCATTCACACTCGATAACTGCACCCAGACCGGCATCGCCTCCACCCGGAACTTACCTCCACCTTCATTCCACGCAATCACCGTCCTGCAATAATTAAACTTCTTTAGTCCCGAAC
>CAZFLL010000095.1:0-14635 GCA_964519865.1 uncultured Chitinophaga sp.
ACGGATGCCAGTATCTGCCAGAGGGGCATATCGCCGGGCTTTAAAGGTTTACGGACATCATAGGCTTTGTAGTGCCTGGTACCGATGATAAAAGTGATCACCCCGATAAACATACCCACACCGGCCGCAGCGAACGCGGCACCCCATCCGATCATAGAATATAAAGCGGCTCCGAAAAAATTACAGATAAAGGCTCCCACATTGATGCCCATGTAAAAAATATTGTACCCCTCATCTTTCTGGTGCATATGATCGGGGGTGGAATACACATTGCCCAGGAGCGTGGAGATATTGGGTTTGAAAAAACCATTGCCTATAATCACCAGGGCCATCGATACATACAGCATAGTGATATTATGGATACCCATCATGCAATAGCCCACTCCCATCAGCAGGCCACCCATGATGATGGAACGACGGTAACCCAGGTAGCGGTCAGCGATCAGTCCGCCGAGGAAGGGAGTAAAAAACACCAGGGCGATAAACGTACCATAAAGACTGGCGGATTCTTTTTCATCCATATTGAACCCATGCGTCGCATCTTTCAGGTAAAGGGTGAAAATGCCGATCATCAGGTAGTAGCCAAAACGTTCCCACATTTCCGAAAAGAATAGAAAGGGCAGGGCCTTCGGGTGTTTCTTCCACATAACTTATCGTTTGATATGGAAAGATAATAAAGGAATGCTTAGGGAAATAAAAAAGGCTGTATCCTTATTCCGATACAGCCTTTTTATTTAATAGCGGGACAGTTTAATCGGCCCCGGTCTTATCTTTTACGATCTGGTTGAGTGATTTGATTCTTGAGTAAATCAGTATACCTCCTAAAAAACCACCTGCGACCAGGATCAGGAAAAATATTTTCTTATCGGTGAAGTCATCCCAGAAACTGGTCATGACCCCGGCTACCTTACCCCCGATCGAAGTTGACAGGAACCATCCACCCATCAGTAAGGAGGTTAACCTCGCAGGAGCCAGTTTGGATACCAATGATAACCCCATCGGGCTCAGGAAAATTTCACTGATAGTAAATACAAAATAGGTTCCCCATAGCCATAATGGTGAGGCTTTATGTCCGTAAATAGAAGGAACAGACATGATGGCAAAAACCATTACCAGTGCCGACAGTCCGGATATAAATAAGGCCATCCCGAATTTGGACATGGTCGTGGGTTCTTTTCCTTTGGACCGGAGAAAGCTGAAGAATGGAACAAAAAACAGCGTAAGTAAAACTATAAAGAGCGGGTTGATAGACTGGAATAATTCTGTATTGGTGAGCTTGACATCTTTGCCCTTTGGCCAGTCCTCTTTGGGTACATTCACGAAATAGGGATCAGGACCTAACTCCTGGACCACTTTGCCACTGTCGTCTTTTACAACCCGCATATATTCATCCAGCTTGTTGACCATGCGGGGGGTATCTGTAACCTGTTGTAAAGGGAAGATGGCTCCGGTTATCCGTGCCGTAGAAGGGGAGGCTACACGGTCAGTATGTTTTTCTGCCCATAATGTAAGCCCGGTGGCATTCTGGTTATAAATGGTCCAGAAGGCAATAGCGATGGCAAATACAAATAACAGGGCCCCGATACTTTTCTTTTCCTGACCCTTTGCCCTTACCCATAATGAAATATAAAAAGCAATTACCGGTAAACAGGCGAAAATAAAGGCATCGTTGGCCTGGGTGCCCATAACCGGTGCGCCAAACATTTTTGTAGGAAGGATCCAGCCGATCACAGCTGCAATAATAGCGGGCAGGAAAACAGTGGTGAATATTTTAGACAAAGGCATGTCTTCCGCCTGTACTGGTTTTTTTACATTTGCTTTCTTGATATCCTCATTATTGACAAATCCGGATAGAATAACCATCCCGATGATCAGTCCGACCCCTGCGGCTCCGAAAGCATATCCCCAACCGTAGGCATTTCTTAACCAGGCCGCCACAAAGTTGCAGACAAAGGCGCCGATATTGATCCCCATATAGAAAATGTTATACGCATTGTCTTTAAGGGGTTTCAGGTCTTCCCTGTTATAGATATTTCCTAATAAGGTGGAGATATTGGGTTTGAAAAAACCATTTCCGATAATAATCAGTGAAAGTGAAATAAACATGGCCGTATCACCTGGCAGGGAAAGCCCGAGATACCCGGCTGACATTAATGAACCACCGAGAAAGATGGATTTAATATATCCAAGATAACGGTCTGCAATCAGGCCACCGATAAAAGGGGTGAGATAAACCAATGCAATAAAACTACCTACAATGTCTGCGCCGATTTTACCGGTAAATCCTTTACCCCCGGTGGTGGTGTCGGTCATATAAATTAAGAGAATGCCTACCATGAGGTAGTATGCAAACCGTTCCCACATTTCTGTAAAAAAGAGTACATATAGCGCTTTGGGGTGTTTACCCACTCTTACTGATTGGTTCATACAGTAGTTTTTAGTTTATAAATCAGATGCCTTGATCGTAGCAACCTCCAAAATACAGAAATTTAACCACCCGCAAATTTTTTCAGTTTATCTTTAGGCGAAGTAGTTGATATTTGTAAATACTTAGTAACCAACCAACCGACCGAATGCGCATCTTATTATTAGGCTCTGGGGGCAGGGAAAACGCCCTTGCCTGGAAACTGGCTCAAAGCCCCCGTTGTGAAAAACTCTTTATTGCCCCCGGGAATGCAGGCACGGCCCGTTTTGGGACTAACCTGGATATTGCATTAAACGATTTTGAATCGATCCGTAAAGCCTGTATATACGAAAAGGTCGATATGGTGATCGTAGGACCGGAAGAACCCCTCGTTAATGGGGTCACCGATTTCCTGATCAGCAGTAATTCTCTGCCTGACCTGGATGTGATCGGTCCCGGTAAAGCAGGCGCCCAGCTCGAAGGCAGTAAAGCCTTTGCCAAAGCTTTTATGATGCGGCACAATATCCCGACTGCCGCCTACCGTGAGTTTACCCTCGATAATTATACCGATGGAGTGGAATACCTGAAGCAGCACAGCCTGCCGATCGTTTTAAAAGCCGATGGACTGGCGGCCGGTAAAGGAGTGGTGATCTGTGAAAACCATATTGAAGCCATCGCCGAGTTTGAACTGATGATTCAGCGGGCCAAATTCGGGGAAGCCGGTAAAAAAGTAGTGGTGGAACAATTTTTAAAAGGGATAGAGATATCTGTTTTTGTACTGACCGATGGTAAACATTATGTGATCCTCCCCGAAGCCAAGGATTATAAAAGAGTGGGTGAGGGGGATACCGGCCCCAATACCGGTGGTATGGGAGCTGTCAGCCCGGTGCCTTTTGTGAACAACGACCTGATGCGGAAGATCGAGGAAAAAGTGATCCGCCCGACAGTGGAAGGATTAAGACATGAAGGCCTGGAATACCGTGGATTTATTTTCTTTGGATTTATGATCGTAGGCGATGAGCCCTATATGATCGAATACAACTGCCGGATGGGAGACCCGGAAACAGAAGTGGTGATCCCGCGATTGAAAAATGACCTGGTGGACCTGCTCGAAGCGGTTTCCACCCAGCAACTGGATAAAGTAAAAATTGAAACAGATCCCAGGACAGCGTGTACCGTGGTGGCAGTGAGCGGTGGTTACCCGGGTGATTACCAGAAAGGCTACGAAATTGAAGGCATTGATAGTGTCAGCCCGGATGACAGCCTGTTGTTTCATATGGGTACAGCGATCAAAAATGGTAAAGTGGTCAGCAGCGGGGGACGTGTCTTCTGTATTACTTCCTATGGCCGGTCCGTTTTTGATGCCGTGGAAATTTCAAAAGCAGAAATGGAGAAAGTGTCGTTTACAGACATGAATTACCGGCACGATATCGGGTTCGAGTTTGAATAACCGGGCTTTAGCTTAATCAACTTACATCCTGTTTTACTATGGACGTGCATTACCATGACTACCTGCAGCTGGATAAGATCCTGAATGCCCAGGCGCCTGAGAGTATAAAACACCAGCTGCCCGCGCATGATGAAATGCTGTTTATTGTCATACACCAGGCCTATGAGCTCTGGTTTAAACAACTGCACCATGAAGTGGATTCAGTGGCTGTTATTCTCCGTCAGCCGGCACTGAATGATAATTCACCCGAACTGCAGACCATTGTACACCGGCTGAGCCGTTGTGTCACCATCCTGCGGGTGCTTGTGCACCAGGTGGATATTATGGAAACGATGACCCCGATGGACTTCCTGGATTTCAGGGATATGCTGCGGCCAGCATCCGGATTTCAGAGCTGGCAGTTCAAGGAGCTGGAAGCCAAACTCGGATTAAAATTTGAACATCGTCATGGAAAAGAATATTATACTTCCCAGCTGAAAGAAGAACACGTATCGGTGATTAAAGAAGCGGAAGCGGCAGCGTCTGTGCTGCAACTGCTCAATGGCTGGCTGGAGCGGATGCCTTTCCTGAAAGAAGGAGCGGATGCCGGTTTCTGGCAAGGCTATATTGAAAGCTACCGGTCCAGCCTGGCCGAAGCAGAGCGGAATAACCTGGCCGCCTTTGAACAGGTTTTTGGTGACAATGGAGATAATACAGACCGCAGTTTGTCCCCGGCCGCCTGCAGGGCCGCCTTGTTTATCATGCTTTATCGTGGCTATCCGTTGTTGCAACTGCCTTTCCAGTTACTGAACTGCTTACTTGAAATTGATGAACAACTCAGTGCCTGGCGTCACCGCCATATGAATATGGTGCACCGTATGATCGGGATGCGTATCGGCACCGGGGGCAGTACCGGTAAGGATTACCTGAAAGCCGCAGCAGACAAACATTATATATTCAAAGAAATCGCACAACTCAACAGCTTCCTGATCGAGCGGAGGAAATTGCCTTTGCTGCCGGTGGAGGTGGAGGGAATGCTGGGGTTTAAGCATGGATAGGTGAGAGGAGAGAGGAGAGGGGAGAGAGGAAAGAGGAAAGAGGAAAGAGGAGAGAGGAGAGAGTCTTACTATCGACTAATGACTAACGACTGTAAAAAAGGGCTGCACCTTATTAAGGACAGCCCTTTTTTCCTTCGATAAACTCAGGATGACAGTCATTCTGAGTGTTTTTATATACTATTTAAGCGTATAACGTATCCCGAGACCGCCCCAGTTGCCAGTGAAACCGCGGGCATCACCGAACTCAAAAGAAGGCTGCCAGTCGAGGGAGACGTTGATAGGGGCACCATTGAATTTGTAATCAAGACCGAGAACGCCATCAATACCTATAAAGCTACCATTGCCATAACGGTCATTGTAAAAACCGACGTGGGCACCCGGGCCGATATACCATTGTAAACCGCCGGCATTATTGATCGGACCATGGATTTCATATAAACCGGTAATACGGGCTCCCTGTCTCCAGAAATAACCGATTCCCTCAAGGGCATTATTGCCGCCCACAAAATGTTTCAGGGAAATACCGCCACCGTCCCAGACTTTCACCCCCAGGGCTGTCTGGTAAGAAGACTGGGCCATGGTTTGCTGACTCATAAAAAACGTAAAAAACAAAGCACAAAGGCTCGTAACACAAATCTTTCTCATACATTAATTTTTAGTGGATAAACAAATGCTGACACCCCATTTGCCATTACTGTGCCAAAATGTACAAGTCGGACTGAAAAAATAAAGATTTACGCAGTTTGTTTCCTGGAAATCAACAGATAAAAAGCCACAAACAGGGTGACTGCGGCACTAATAATAAAGGTGAATCCGCTGCCAAGGCCCGTCCAGATGGCCCCCGCGAGAATGCTTGCAAAAAGGGCGGCAATACTTTCACCGGAGGTATAAAACCCGATGGCCGTGGCCGTGTCATGCTGACCGGCCAGGTTGGTGATCCAGGCCTTGATCACCCCTTCTGTAAAGGCGGCATAAAATCCGTAAAGGGCAAAGAGGAAAAAGATAACAGGAATGGATGGGTTGAAAGCAAAACCACCATATACAAAACCAAACATGGCCATCCCCGTAATGACCACAGAACGGAAACCTATTTTGTCGGCTAACATACCTGCCGGGTAAGAAACGGATGCATACACCAGGTTATAAAAAACATAGGCGGCTATCGTGATACTGTCTGCGTTAAAGCGGAAACCGTTGAAATGAATTTCCTGGCTGCCAATGGCCTGTTTGGTGACCAGTAAAAGGAAGATATCTGAACTGTTGAAGAGGGCAAAAATCAGTAAGGCGGGAACAATGCGTTTGAAATCCTTACCTGCGATCGTCCAGTATTTCAGAAAGGAGAAGAAATTCCCCTTGCCCAGGGTGGAAACAGGTTGTTTTTTCTCTTTCAGGAAGAAAATGATCAGTACGGAGAGAATTCCCGGGATAAAGGCCAGCATGAACATGTTTTTATAGGCGCCGGGGTAGATGGCCAGGTAAATCAAGGCCAATACTGGTCCAATAGCAGCCCCGACTGTATCCATACTGCGGTGAAAACCGAAAACCCGGGCTTTTGTTTCCTTCGTCGCTTCGGCTGAAAGCAGGGCATCCCGGGCGGCTGTGCGGATACCTTTGCCCAGCCGGTCAGTGGTCCGGGCGAGGAATATCCAGGCGATATTGGTAAAAAAGGCAATCAGGGGTTTGGAAACAGCACTCAGGAAATACCCGAGTTTGACAAAGGGGAGTCGAAGGCCCTTTTCATCACTCAGTTTCCCGAAATATCCTTTACTGATACCGGCCGTAAAATTCACCACCCCTTCCAGGAGCCCAATGAGAAAAACACTGAAACCAATTTCCTTGAGGTAAACCGGGATCACCGGGTATAGCATTTCACTGGCAATATCCGCCAGCAAACTCACTATAGAGAGGATCCAGACAGTGCGGGTGATTATACGCATGGTTTGAAGGTAAAAGAAAATAAGCAGTTGCTAACTGCCACTTCCGGAGCAACACAATATATCACTTGAAAAAAAACCTTGTCTGGCAAGGCTTTTGCTTTGCAAATTCAAATTATTTCCTTCAACTTTGCCCACAACCTGTCTGCCCGCTGCACAGAGCCCTGGCGGATATTCCGTAGGCAGGTAAATCCGAATAAAATACATGGGACTTTTTAACTGGTTTACGCAAGAAATAGCTATCGACCTGGGTACCGCGAATACCCTGATTATACATAATGATGAAGTAGTGGTGAATGAACCGAGTATCGTGGCCTTGAACCGGAATAATCCCAAGGAAGTGCTGGCCGTAGGGAAGAAAGCCCTCATGATGCACGAGAAAACCCACGAGAGTATCCGGACTGTTCGTCCGCTGAAAGACGGTGTGATCGCCGACTTTAACGCGGCTGAGCTGATGATCCGCGAGCTGATCAAGCTGGTTTACCCCAAAAAACCCCTGTTTCCCCCGAGCTGGAGAATGATGATCTGTATTCCCTCTTCCATTACTGAGGTAGAGAAAAGGGCCGTACGGGACAGTGCCGAACAGGCCGGTGCCAAGGAAGTGTACCTGATTCATGAACCCATGGCCGCTGCCCTGGGTATTGGTATAGATGTGGAAGAGCCGGTAGGTAATATGATCATTGATATCGGTGGCGGTACCACCGGTATTACGGTGATTGCCCTGGCAGGGATCGTGTGCGATCAGTCTATCCGTATCGCCGGTGATGAGTTCACCGCTGATATTATGGAAGCCCTTCGCCGTTACCATAGTCTCCTGATTGGTGAGCGTACCGCAGAACAGATCAAGATACAGGTCGGTGCCGCAATGAAAGAGATCGATAATCCGCCGGATGATTTCGCCGTAAACGGACGTGACCTGGTGACCGGTATTCCCAAACAGATCATGGTCAGTTACCAGGAGATCGCCGAAGCACTGGATAAAAGTATTTTCAAAATTGAAGAAGCTATACTGAAAGCCCTTGAGCAGACCCCGCCTGAACTGGCCGCCGATATTTACCGTCGCGGGTTATATATTACCGGAGGTGGTGCGTTGCTGCGCGGACTGGACAAAAGGCTGAGTCAAAAGATCAAGCTGCCGGTTCATGTAGCAGATGACCCGCTGAAAAGTGTGGTCCGGGGAACCGGTCTCGCCCTCAAGAATTATGACAGGTATCCATTTGTGATGAGATAAGCCTCCCCAAACCCTGCCTAACGGCAGGCAGGCCCTCCCAGGAAGGGGCTTAAGGACATCTTCCTGGAAATATGTTTCCTTTCCGATGTTTAAAACGTTTATCCGAATAATACTGATTTTAGGTGTACAGCCCCAAACGGGAAGTTGGAGGAACATCTATGCGTAATGTATTTCTCTTTATCAGCCGGTACAGAACTTTTTTTACTTTCCTGATTCTCCAGGTGGTATCGCTGTGGTTTTTATTCAGCTATAACCGGTTTCACCGGGCCCGCTTCCTGGGGGTGGCCAATGAGCTTACCGGTTCTGTCAATACCCAATATAATAAGGTGGAAGACTTCTTCGCGATGAAGGAGGAAAACAGGCGGCTGAACAAAATGAATGACTCCCTGCTGAACCTGCTGCCCGGTAATTTTGCCCATCATGATACCAGTGCCCGGGAGTTCAGGGACAGTATTCCTTATGATACCGCAGGACATTACCGCCGGTATACTTACTACCCGGCCACGGTGATCTACAATACGGTGAATGCTCAGAAAAATTATTTCCAGCTGAACAGGGGCGCAGCCCAGGGAATAAAGGATAACATGGCCGTCATTTCTTCCGATGGCAAGGCGGTGGGGATCGTAGTCAATGTCAGCGCCAATTTTGCCCAGGTCATGAGCCTGCTCCATATCCAGAACAGTGTAAGTGCCTCGCTCAAACGCAGCGGGGATTTTGGAACAGCGGAATGGGATGGGAAGGACCCCCGTTATCTGCAGCTCAGGCGGATTCCTAAATCAGTGGAAGTAAAGCAGGGCGATACGGTGCTGACCAGCCCGGTTTCTTATAATTTTCCACCCGGCTGTATGGTGGGAACAGTTGAAGGCATCTCCCTGGATAACACCACGGGCATGTATATCCTTAAAGTGAAGACAGCCGCTAATTTTCTTAACCTCCAGCAGGTACATGTAATTGGCAATGCGGATTATGATGAGCAGATAAAACTGAACCAGGAGTCCCGTAAACTGATTGAAGAACCTAAAAAAACAGCACCGAAGTGAGCGATTTCCTGAGAAATACAATCCGGTTTTGCCTGTTTATCCTGATACAGGTGTATGTGCTGAATAAAATTCCGCACCTGCACCGGTATATCACCCCCTATGTCTATTACCTTTTTATTTTATGGCTGCCTTTTTCAGTCTCGAGACAATGGCTCCTGCTGATCGGCTTCCTGACCGGGCTCACACTGGATTATTTCAGTATGACACCCGGGCTTCATGCTGCCGCCTGTACCCTGGTGGCCTATGTACGGCCTTTAATAATCGGCATCCTGACCCCGAAAGACAATACCGAATTCAACTACCGCGAACCCTCTCCCAGGGCCATGCAATGGACACCATATGCGGTGTATGTACTGGTGCTGACCCTGCTCCATCACGGGTATATGCTCTTCCTGGAATGGCTTGAATTTGGTAGCTTCCTGGATTTCCTGATCAAGCTGGTTTCCACAACTGGTATCAGCCTGCTGCTCATCTTCACCGTGGAGTTATTGTTCTCCAGGAAAATGAAGTTCAGGACCAATACCGCCTGATCCGCCGGTCGTATATTCTCTGAAATTTTACTTAAATAAAATTTTATTTGCAAATAGATTTGGAAACCGGCTTTTCAAATTCGTATTTTACATTGTCTTAATTCTTCACCTCTTGTATCACCCTCTTATTCCTTAGTTCATCCCATGTCTGTGTTCAACCAGTCGCGTAGCCGCATTATACTCCTGATCTTCCTGGTTACATTTATTGTACTGATTGCCCAGTTGTTTTACCTGCAGGTGGTTTCCGGTAAGTACCGGCAGATGGCGGATGAAAATGCAATCCTGAAAAAAACAGTGTATCCGCCACGTGGATTGGTATTCGACCGTCACCGGAAAGCGATCCTCAACAATACCCTGACCTATGACCTGATGATCACACCGGCGCAGGCCAAGGGACTCGATACTGCTTTCTTCTGCCGGCTGATGGAGATTGATACGGCTGAATTCCGCAAACGGGTGGTTACCGCCATTATCAAGAATTCATCCCAGAAGCCTTCCGTCTTTGAAGCATCTCTTTCGCCCCAGAAGTACGCCAGGATCCAGGAAAACCTCTGGCGTTTCCAGAACGGATTTTATGTGCAGGAGCGCCCGATCCGTTCGTATCCCTTCGAAGCCGGGGCGAATATTTTCGGCTATCTCGGAGAGGTGGATACCAACTACCTGAAAAAACATAGTGAAGACGGCTATGTGAGCGGTGACTATGCGGGTATGACAGGTATCGAATCCAGTTATGAAAAATCGCTGATGGGCCAGCGGGGGGTGCAATACCTGATCAAGGATAATTTCAGCCGTATACAGGGGCCCTATGAGAATGGAACCCTGGATGTACCGGCAGTGGCCGGCAGTAACCTGTACACCAGCCTGGATATTGAACTGCAACGATTGGGTGAAAAGCTGATGCGCAATAAAGTCGGTTCCATTGTGGCCATTGATCCCCGGACAGGCGGGATAATTGCGATGGTGAGCAGTCCCACTTATGATCCCGGTTACCTTACCGGTTCAGAAAGAAGAAAGCACTTCTCCGAATTATACTCTGATCCCCGTAAACCTTTATTGAACCGGGCGGTGAATGCGGCTTACTCACCGGGATCAACTTTTAAAACCCTGCAGGCCCTGGTTGGCTTACATGAAGGAGTGATTACCACCAGTACCACTTTCAGTTGTAACGGGGCCTACCATGGCTGCGGGAATGGGAAACCCAAATGCCTGGATCCCGGTACCTACTATCTGAAAACGGCGATCACCCATTCCTGCAATACCTATTTTGCCAATGTGATGCAACGGGTAATCGATAACCCGAAATATACAATTATTGACAGCAGCCTGCGCTCCTGGAACCGGTATATGTCGGGTTTCGGACTTGGTCATAAACTGGGGGTGGATGTACCCACAGAGCGATCAGGATTTATACCCACACCTGAGTATTTTAATAAACCAAGAATATATGGACCAGGCCGGTGGAACTTCTGCAATTTCGTTTCCATGAGTATCGGTCAGGGGGAAGTGAATACCACGCCCATCCAGGTCGCCAATGAAATGGCCTATATCGCCAATAAAGGCTGGTATATTATTCCGCATATTGTCGACTCGATTGAAGGCGGTGATAAATTCGGATTGCTGGAAAGGTTCAAAAACCGGGTAGTACCCCTGGATATTCCTGACAGCATTTTTGAAGCGGTGCATGGCGGCATGCAGGGTGTAATGGAAAGTGGTACAGGCCGCGGGGCACAGGTGCCGGGTGTGGTGGTGTGTGGGAAGACGGGTACAGTAGAGAACTACGCAAAGATCAACGGCGAACTGGTGAAACAACCCAACCACTCTTTCTTTGCGGCCTTTGCTCCCAGGGATAATCCAAAGATCGCCATCATGTGTGTGGTGGAAAACAGTGGACGGTTCGGCGGAACCTATGCGGCGCCGATTGTCAGCCTGATGATTGAGAAATACATTAATGATACGATTTCAGCCCCTCGTAAGGCCCTCGAAGAAAGAATGGCTTCCACAAACCTGATCCCGCCATTAATGATGAAGGAGATCATCCGGATGGACTCCCTGAAACGCAGCAAGGAGGCAGACCGTGAACTGAAACTGGAATTGAATAATATCAAAGACACCCTGCAGGCTGAGGATAATCCGACCACCGAAGAAGTGCAAAACGACCGGAAAAAGGACAACCGTGCCCCTGCAGACTCTCAGCCAAAGAAGACGGCCCCCAAAGAAATGATCAACCCCGGAGAACAGAAGAAGGTAATTAATAAAAACATTACCCGGAAATAACATGAATCAGCGTAACCCCTCCATTTCGAAAGGTATTGACTGGAGCCTGGTCTGGATCTATATCCTGCTGGTGACAATTGGCCTGACCGCCATTTTTGCAGCGACCTATACAGAAGGTGATCCGGTCATTCAGAGTTTTCTCCGGTTTAAAACAGATTACAGCAAGCAGTTTTATTTCTTCCTGATCGGGGCGGTATTTGCCATGGTCATATTGCTTACCGACAGTAAATTTTTCCCGGCAACCGCCAATCTCGGCTATGCCATGGGTATATTTTTTCTGTTACTGGTATTTCCCTTTCACTCCAGCATCAAGGGCACAGAATCCATTATTAAACTGGGTTCGTTTAATTTCCAGCCGGCTGAATTCTGTAAAGTGTTTGTGGCCCTGGCCCTGGCCAAGTATCTCTCCCGGCCGGAAACGGATTTCACCAAAACAAAATCACAGCTGATTGCCGGAGCCATTGCTTTATTCCCCGCCGGACTCACTATTATGCAAAGTGAAACAGGTCTGGCCCTGGTGTACCTGTCCTTCTTTATCGTCATGTACCGGGAAGGATTGCCTTCCGCCTTACTCGTGGTCGGATTTTCTGCGGCTGCACTGATCGTGGCCACCCTGGTGTTTGAAAAATTCACCCTGGCGGTTATTCTTTCTGTACTGGCCTTACTGGTGATTTATTTCACCCGCCGTGCCTGGAAGCGCCGGATGTCCCATCTAATCAAGATCATTTTTATCTGGGGACTCTGTGTGGGTATCCAGTTATACGCGGTGCCGCTGGCCTTTAAAAAAGTACTGAAGCTTTACCAGGTGGAGCGTATATACAGCACCGTGGGCAAGGATGTGCCGCAGGAGTATATGGAAGCCCACCAGGAAGAAGTGGCAAAGAATAAAGACAAGAAAAAAGATATCAATTATAATGTTCGCCAGTCCAAGATCGCCATCGGCAGCGGACGTTTTGTCGGGAAGGGCCTGCTGAAAGCCACCCAGACCCGTTATGATTTTGTACCGGAACAGCGCACCGATTTTATTTTCTGCACCGTGGGAGAAGGATTTGGCTTCGCCGGGAGTTTTGTGTTGCTGGGTTTATACCTCTTGCTCTTATTCCGGATCGTCACCATTGCCGAACGGCAGCGAAGTGTATTCAGCCGCTGTTATGCATATGGTGTAGCCTCGGTCTTCTTCTTTCATATGGCCATCAATATCGCCATGACCATCGGTCTTGCCCCGGTAATCGGTATCCCGCTGCCGTTTATTAGTTATGGCGGAACATCGTTGCTGACGTTCACGATTATGCTGTTTATATTGATCAGGCTGGATGCGGACCGGCAAATGGTCTTAAGATAAAACTACAAGATGCCAAGACGCCAAGATCCAAAGAAGCATCAAATGTCAAATTCCAAAACCTTCTGAGGAGAGTTGGTTGGATATTGGTGCTTTGTAGCCTTTTCCACACCTCACCCAAGAATCATTTCGTTCGGCTGAATGATTTCGTTTACCCTCTCTTGTAGGAGAGGGTAGGATCATCCAACCGCCCAACTCTATTATTGGGAAGTTTCCAGGTAAGGCATTACAGGGATTCAGCAAATCTTCTTAGAATCTTAGAGACTATAGTGAGGGTATAGCGCCTTATTCCGCCCTTTTGACTGAATTTTTCTGCAATAAAGAAGGCAAGGCGGAATATAGCGCATGCATGGTGGTCGCATAGCACGAAGCTTGAACGTCCCGCTTTAATTTACCACTTTAATGACTGTTCACCCGGAAAATCGGGCAAAGAAATTTTCCACTTTCAAGACTGTTCCGGATCGATTTTCCTTGAATTTTTTGCCTACTTTTTGTTTCAAGACAAAAAGTAGGATGAAGAAATAATAGAAAACAGTTTCAACCAGACAGTAAGAAAAGGGATGCCTTGATAATCAACTAAAGCTCCAATATCCAACCATTCATCTTAGGAGGCTTTTGGAATTTGAACTTTGAAATTTCTTTGGATCTTGGTTTTTGGTGCTTCTTTGGTTCTTGTATCTTGTATCTTGATGCTTCTTTGGTGTCTTAGCGTCTTGGTATCTTGGTTCTTTCTCCTATAGTTATCTTTGTAAGATGAAGATCATTCCTCTCTCCGAAGGCACATTCACCATCGACGCCACCAAACGCTTTGTTCCCTTTGATGAAACGGAGCACCAGCTGCATGAGCGGCCGGTGGGGAGTTTGCTGGTGGAGATACAGCCCTTTGTGGTGGTAACTTCACGGGATGTATTGTTACTGGATACAGGACTTGGCTTTGAAAAGAACGGGACACTTCAGCTGCACCAGAACCTGATGGATAACGGGATCAGTCCGGGCGATGTGACCAAGGTACTGATGACCCATTTGCATAAGGACCATGCCGGCGGAGTTGGCGTGGAACGGGAGGGTTTGGGTGCCCGCTTATCATTCCCCAATGCGATTTACTATGTACGCAGGGATGAGCTGCAGTTTGCTTTTGAAACCGGATTTCCTTCCTTTATACCTGAAGAACTGGAATGCCTGCGCGATAATCCGCAGGTGGAACTGCTGGACGGGAATGGGGAGATCGATGGTTATATCCGTTATGAATTAACAGCAGGGCACTCTCCATTTCACCAGGCTTTCTGGATACAGGAAGAGGAACAGACCATCTTCTTTGGTGGTGATGAAGCCCCGCAGCTGCAACAGATGAAACACCGCTTTGTGGCCAAGTATGATGCGGATGGCAAGAAAGCCA
>CAZFLL010000096.1:0-14583 GCA_964519865.1 uncultured Chitinophaga sp.
TTTGATCAGCCGTTCAAACTGGCTCATATATTCAGGACTGCTGTTGAGTAATCGTTGTTCATCCAGCACCAGCATACCCAGGCTGTCACAGGCATCGAGTAATTCAGGTGTTGGTGCATTGTGACTGGTACGATAGGCATTGGCACCCATTTTTTTCAGCAGACTGATCCGGTAATACTGCAGGTAATCCGGTAAGGCGCTTCCCAGGCCGGCATGGTCCTGGTGATTGTTCACGCCTTTCAGTTTCACGAATTCACCATTCAGGAACACCCCATTCGGTTTTATTTCAATGGTCCTTATACCCACCCGCAGCGGTACGCTGTCGATGGTTTTTCCATTTTGTTTCAGCACCGCAATCACGCGGTATAAATAAGGATCGGTCAATGACCATTTCCGGGCATTGGGAACCGCCAGCGCCTGTTTCATCGTAGCAGTACCGTTTACCGTCAATGAAACCGCTTGTTCCTTTGATTGAGCGATCTTCTTTCCGCTGCGGTCGGTGATCAATGTATATACAGAAGCGGAGGATTGTCCGGCCGACCTGTTCTCTACAGTTGTTTCCACATGTACGGTGGATACAGTTCCTTTAGTGTCCGACCAGGCAAATACCCCATCCGTGGCAATATGCGCGTTGGGATATTTATTCAGCCATACATGCCTGTAAATCCCGGCCCCTTCATAAAACCAGCCTTCATATTGGGAAGCGTCGGCACGTACCACCAGCACATTGTCTTTCTGGTAATTGATATAATCGGTGATATCATAATTCACCCCCACATATCCTGATTTATTATTCCCGATATAAAAACCATTCAGCCAGATCTCCGCATCGCGGAAGATGCCGTCGAACTGCAGTTGAAAACGCTGACCTGAATCGGCAGCCGCTACCATAAAATGTTTACGGTACCAGCCGATACTGGTTTCAGGGAATAAACCACCAACGGGTTTATAGCCATGCGCCATCACATCAAAATTGTCTTTTTTTACAAAGGGGAGTTCAACGGCCCAGTCATGCGGCAGGTTCAGTTTTCTCCATCGGCTGTCATCAAAGCGGGGATCGATGGCCGTACCGGGTGCAGCACCCGATTTGGAGAAAATCGTACTGAGTGTATAATTAAAATCTTTAGCAGGATCTGCGGAGTGGCCGAAGGAAAATTTCCAGTCCGAATCAAAACTCAGCTGTTGACGCTGAGCCGTTGCTGTACCTGCCAGGAGGGTCAGGCAGAGCAACAGGATGCCAGTGTTTTTCATACCCGAAAGGTACTGAACAATGCAACGTGCCGGAATTAATTGAAGGCATTTAACGCAATCGTTGGCTTACCTGAATTATCAAAAGCGCCCTTGGTATAACCCTGCCAGTTGTTGTAACTCTGGGGTTCCCAATAAAAGACGCCCAGTACTTTATTATTGGCTACTGATTTGGCTTTTGTGATCAGGTCGGTCAGGAACGATTTGCAGGCGGCCGGCTGATCCCAGCTCATGCCTACTTCAGTGATCATCACTTCCCGGCCATAGCGGCTGATCATATCTTTAATATTCGTCAGGCATTGATCATTTCGGGTGGACCAGTCCGTTGGATCCGGGTAAAGCGACATGCCGATGATATCCCAACTCACATTGTTACTGATCATGCCGTCAAAGATCCAGCGGTAAAGGCTGTTATCGTAGCCGTTGGATAAATGCAGAATTACTTTAATGGAAGGGTCCACTGCTTTTACGGCACTATAACCCTGTTTAAACAGGGCGGCAAAATTGGACATATTGGTGGAGGCTTTACCAATTGGCCAGAGCATCCCGTTATTTGTTTCGTTGCCCACCTGTACCCATTCCGGAATGATACCGCTGCTTTTTAAGGTGGAAAGCACAGAGTAGGTATGATTGTAGACAGATGTCTGTAGCTCGGCGAGACTTTGTGCCGCCCAGGCCGCGGGAGGTGTTTGCTGACCGGGATCCGCCCAGCCATCGCTGTAATGAAAATCGATCATGATCCGCATCCCGGCATTCTTCGCCCGGGTGGCTTTGGCCAGCACATCGGCTGCATTGTTCCAGCCGCCGGAGGGGTTGACCCATACCCTTAGCCGGATGGAATTCATACCCAGACTTTTTAACAGGGATATACATTCCTGTTCAGTACCGGTGGAATTATAGAACTTTTTCCCCGCTGCTTCCATTTCGGTGAGCCAGCCGATATCGGCGCCTTTGGCAAAGGTAGTTCCGGGGTTGGGTGGCGGGGATGGTTTATCAGACTTGCAGGAGCCGGAGAATATAACGGTCCATAACAGGAGTACGGCTGCGGATAAGACCCAGTTCTTTTTCATACACTAAAATTAAAACGCCGCCCTTAAAAAAGGCGGCGTTTTATACTATTTAATTTTTCATGGTTTAGTTGATGGTCACCGTTTGCGTATACTCATTCAGGGTAATGGTATAACTACCGGTGGTGAGAGGCGTTTTAAAGTTGTTGCCACCTTCCCATTTGATCTTACGGGGAGTTCCGGTAGCGGTGCTTCCGCCACTGTTGTCTTCGTAGTCAAAGGCACCCCAGTCATTACCAGCCAGGAATTTGATATCCTTTCCGCCTACCAGGGTAATAGTGATGGTCCATACACCGTTACCGGCATAGGTCATCTGGGGACTTGCACCAGGATTCCAGTCAGGAACACCCTGGATACCGTCACCTACCACGCGCATTTCCGTAGCAGGAGTCAGAGACCATTGCGGGTTATTTACATCGCCATAGTCAAAGATGGCCCTTACAGGTCCGGTAGCACCGGCCCATTTGAAGTTATTACCGGCACCGGTTCCGTTGATGATTATTTTATTACCGGCATCCACATCATACCAGCGGGAGAGATTATTCGCACTGTTATCCCAGGCATTACCATCATGGAATTTGAATTCATCATTCGTGGTCATGTTGGTGATCTGGAGGAAACGGTTAGGTGCAAAGTTGGACATCTTGATCGCTGTTGAAGGGCTCCATCCCTGGAAAGCACCTACCAGACCTACTGCACCGATACCACCTGTTTGCAGGTAATATTTGGAAGCACTCAGGTCAACCGTAATACGATATACACCATCAGTCGCTACATTGATATTGTTACCACCACCAGTTGAAGTGATCGTACCGGAAGTACCGGAACCATTGGCATCCCCGAAGATAGTTTGAGTCGGTGTGTTCCAGTCGGTGTTCTCAGTCAGGAATTTGATACCACCGCCACCACTGTTCAGGTAAGCATAGGTAAAGAATGTACCGGGGAAACGGGTATCCGGCATCAGCGGAGTGGCTGCGGCCGGAGTCCATCCGGCAGGAGAACTACCACCAACCAGGTACAGTTTCATGGCATAAGTAGTAATGGTAATGGAAACTGTATTGGAATAAGAAATGGCGCCCTGGGCGGTCACTGCTTTAATACGGTAATCCACTTTACCTACTGCCCCACCGGCAATATTGCAATTCAACCCAGTTTCATTCAGTTCTTTCTGTAACAATGCTTTTGAATACAGGTTGTCGCCGATCACGATTTGTTTGATATTGGCAAAGTTCTTTCCGGCAGAGTCATACTGGATAGTATAAGTAACATTACCGGAATATCCGCTAAAGGACTTGCTCCAGTTAAACACATTGGCCTGCTGGGTCTGGGTGGCGATTGAACAAACCACGGTAGATGCAGTGGTAGTCAGTACAGAAGGATCATTGTAAGGAGTTACACGAACCTTCACCACATTTGACTGGTAACTTTCATTGTTATTGCCATAAGAAGAAATCACGCGGATATCCAGGTCATACGGCGTGCCAAGGGCAAAGCCATAATTCAGCAGGATATTATTCAGTTCACGGCCGGTCAGGCTGGTGGACTGGGCACCGGTTACGATCTTGATTGATTTTTTGGCAAAGTTTCTTCCGGTGGAGTCGATTTCCAGCACAAACTTGTACAGTAAACTGTCCTGTTTGTAATTGGGATCTGTCCAGTTGAAGGCAATCACCGGGTTCACGGAGTCGGCCGGTGTGGCGGTCACAGCCGTTTTACTGGCTGTCAGCGTCACAGGCTGGCCTTTATCATAGTAAGGCAGGTCGGCTACTTTGGTACAGGCTGACACAATCAGCACCAGTATTGCAGCCAACGATAGATATTTTTTAATATTTTTCATGTTCTGTGTTTTAATTGTACTGATTATTGTAATGTCAGTTTGTACTTACCGGTCTGGAAGTTCATTTCTATTTTATACCGGCCGATACCAGGAGAAGCAAACTGCGGGTCAGCATCTCTTTTTTCGAATTCACCGGCGAGGGGCGTATTGGCCGTCATGGCATGGTACTGTGTACCCCACACACCCGGAGTCTGGATCAGTTTATAACCACCTGTTTTATCAAAATCAGCAATCAGTTCATAATGCAGTTTGTCTATTTTGGTAAACTTCAATGTTACATCGTAAGGAGAAGGCAAAGGGTTGGCCCAGTCCGGGGAAGGGAAACAGTCACCGGTCACCCATAATGTACCATCATCATAGTTATTGGCTGCAGTTCCGGGAGGTTCTACGGCAAAATCCAGGTAAGGAGTCACTTTAATTTTAAACACATTGGAGTACAGGGGAACAGTACCACCGGCCAGGGAGGCCTTGACCCTGATTTCCACATTGTACTGCTTTCCGGCAGTCAGCTCCATTTTGGATAAAAACGTATTCAGGTCCTTTACTGTCAGGGTAATACCAAGGTCATTGGCAATTGACTTTTCCTGGAAGTTGCTGCTGGTAAAGTTCTTACCGGTAGTATCGATCTGCAGGACATAGGTTACATCCTGTGAACTGACACCCGTATTGAACTTATAGTCAGGGTTGGTCCAGCTCAGCACCATGGCCACATTGTCTTTATCTGCTTTATTTAATACCAGTGGTCCGGCCACAGTTGACGACAGAACCGGGTTAGTACCTCCTTCAAAGATCACCTGGTTTTCATCCTTCTGGCAAGCGGGTAAGAGCGTTGTCAGCAGGAAGGCGCCAGCAATAAATTTGAGTATATTTTTCATATGCAAATTTTTAAAGATTAATAACCCGGGTTTTGAATCAGGTTAGTATTAGAGTTGATATCCCTTGAAGGAATCGGGTATAATTTCCTGAAAGCAGGTACCCCTGTACCAGAACTCACACCACCTTTCCAGGGCCACAGGTAAGCACTTTCAGTAAACTTCCCGTAACGCACGAGGTCAGTGCGGCGGAAACCTTCCCAGTATAATTCTCTTGCTCTTTCATCCAGTACAAAATCCAGGGTCAGCTGGCCGGTACTGATATTACCGCCTGCATTTCCATAGGCCCTTGTACGCATTGTATTGATATACCCAACCGCAGTGGTGGCATCACCACCGGTACCGCCACGAAGTACGGCTTCTGCATAGATCAGGTACATTTCCGGTAAACGGAACAGGGGCATGTCCACATCAGAAAAATCCTGGCTCTGACCAGCGCTGCCGTCCCTTTTCACATTTTTGTATTTGGTCACTGCCAGACCGTCAATAAAGGCGGTAAGGTTACCGATTTCAAGACTCTGACCGGAAGTGTAGAATTGTGAACGTTTATCGGTTGTTCCGGTAAGGTCGGGGAATAACAGCGGCAGGTTTTTAGTGGTACGTGTACCGCTCCATCCGCCACCCACACCAAAGGTGGAAGCAGGCATTGAACCGCCCACACAGGCATGTGTCAGGAAAGTAGTACCGCCATAACCTTGTGTATGCAGACCATCATAGTTAATCGTGAAAATAAATTCACTGGTGTTCAGGTTATTGTCGGCGCGCATCAGCCAGGCATAATTGCTCACCAGGGTATAACCGGCATCAATTACTTTTTTAGACCAGGTGATCGCTTCGGTGAATTTAGCCGCACCAGGAGTCAGTGTCACAGGATCCTGTGTATATACCTGTGCATTGAGGTACAGGCGGGCCAGTAATGCCCATACAGCAGCTTTGTCTGCGCGGCCATACTCGTTGGTACGGGCAGCCGGCATATTGGGTTCGATCGCTTTTAACTCAGATTCAATATAACTGAAGATAGCTGCGCGTGTGCCACGGGGAGGTGGTGCACCACCGATAACTGTTTCTTCAGTAGCAAAGGGAGGATTACCATACAGGTCAATCAGCACCCAGTATTGGAAGGCTCTCAGGAAACGGGCTTCGCGGGCGTACTGGCGGATATTATCTGCATCAGCTCCGGTAATACCCCGGGCAGCGAGCTTATCGTCAGCTGATTCCCGGATAAAGTCATTACACAAAGTAATCTGGTACAGACAACGGTAATAAAGACCAGTCAGGAAACTGTTATTGGAAGTCCAGTTCATATTGTGAAAATCCTGGATCCCTACGTCACCCCAGCTGATCACGGCTTCATCCGTACTCAGTTCCTGGGCTTTCCAGAACAAGCGGTAAAAATCAGAGAAACCTTCATCGATTCCCTGAACGTCTCCGTTACCTGCAGGTCCCTGGTTACCGGTTAAGGCGAAACTGCCATATACTTTACCCAGCACCTGCTTGTATCCGGCAGGAGTTGAGTAAACAACAAGTGAAGTCACGTCGTTGGTGGGCGTGAGGTCCAGCTTTTTAGTGCACGACTGTGTCATAAACAAAACCAGCACAGCCAGTACAGTGTTTGATATTAAAATATTTTTTTTCATATACAATGTTTTATACAAATCGTTAATTAAAAATCAAGTCCGATGTTGATGACAAAATTCCGTGGTCTCGGATAGAAGTTGTTATCAATACCACCGGTTACTTCAGGATCAAGTCCTTTGTAATTCGTGATGGTGAATACGTTTTGTATGTTCGCCCCGATCCTTAAATTGGTATTCTTGCTGATAACACTACCGGCATTGTACCCGATATTGATATTATCCATTCTCAGGAAGGAAGCATTCTCGATATAGTAATCGGACAAAAGATATTTGTCGCCGTTTCCGGTAAAGTTGGTCTCGAGCAGGTTACGTGAACCATTGGCCAGGAAGCCAAGCGGGTCGATGATATTCCGCTGAACACCGGTATTGGAGAAACGGTTATTGTACATATAATTACCCAGGTTGGCCCGCAGGGAGAAACCGGCATTCCAGTTTTTCCAGCTTACACTGGAAGAAGCACCGAGGAATACATCCGGATCCGGGGCTTTGTAACGGTACAGGTCATTAACGTTGATCAGCCCGTCACGGTTCAGGTCTTCAAATAAATTCTCAATGGGTTTGCCGGTTTCATCATATACCTGTTTGTATACATAGAAAGATGATTTGGGGTAACCCACTGTATGAATCTGGATTGTACTGCCCACACCACCGGCAATACCACCGGTCAGGTTACCGGGGAAGGTCGGGTCATTGGTGAAGGTCAGTTTAGTGATTTCGTTTTTATTAAAGGTCACGTTGAAACCAAGATCCCACACCAGGTTGTTGTTTTTAACCGGCTGTGTGTTCAGGGTGATTTCAATACCCTTGTTCTCCATATTACCGATGTTGGCAATGATCTTATTGGAGAAGTTGGTACCGGCAGGCTGGTCGATCACGCTCAGCAGGTCGGTTGTTTTTTTGATATACAGGTCAACAGCACCAGTGATACGGCCATTGAAGAAGCCGAAATCAAGACCCAGGTTGGTGGTGGCGGTTTGTTCCCATTTCAGGTTGGGGTTATATCCGTCAGGCCTGTACAGATCATAGAAAGTATTACCAAACTGGTATTGCGCCTGGCTGTTACCCACATTGTATTTAGGCAGGTAATCGTAGTTGCCGATACCATCCTGCTGACCGGTTACACCGTATCCGGCTCTCAGTTTCAGTTCGCTGATCACGGCCACGCGTTTGAAGAAACTTTCTTCTTTCATTCTCCAGGCAAAGGCTCCGGAGGGGAACCAACCCCAGCGGTTATCCTTGCTGAAACGGGAAGAACCATCACGGCGGATTGTACCGGTAAGGAGGTATTTCCCTTTATAAGAATAATTGAAACGTCCGAAATAAGACATCAGCCTGTTCTGGGGTTTGTCAAACCGGAACGTCGGAGAAGAAATCCTGAAACCATCGGTGGTATAATCAGAATAGGGTGTCCATTTGTTACCGTCTTTATCAATCAGCACGCCATTGGGATCCAGTTTACCGTTGATGTTTTTGGCGAAGAAATCCTGGTAGGAATAACCGGCCATCACATCCACGCGGCTGTTGATGCTTTTGATATCTTTTACGTAGTTCAGGTAGGTTTCAATAATGGTGTTTGATTTTTTCTGTAAGTACTGGTTGTCCACACCACCATGTTTGGCATCCGGGGAACGGAGGTAAGAGGAAGCCGCACTGTCCGGGACATACACGGTACCTTGTCCTTTAGAGATATCATACCCGAGGTTTAAATTCACCCGCAGGTCAGGCAGGAAATGCACTTTATAATCAAACTGGATATTACCGATACTGCGTTGAACCTCGCTCTTATCGGTGCGCTGTAACAGCAGACCAACGGGGTTCAGCGGGGAAAGTTTCCGGAGACCGGTTACAGAAGAAGCATCCAGCCATTCAAAATAGCCACCATATCTTTTAGAAGATGTGGTAACCGGTTTTGTCGGGTCAAAACGAACCGCATTGCCGATGGCTCCTTCATCCGCAAACCTGGAATTATTGATAGACCCTTTCAGGTTGATATCCACTTTCAGGTGGTCTTTGAGGAATTTAGGATTCAGGGTGATCGCTAAAGATTTTCTGTTCAGGTTACCGGTTTTCAGCATACCATCCTGGCTGAGATAACCAAGAGATACACGGTACGGCATTGTTTTATAGGTACCTGACATGCTCAGGTTATTGTCTGTAGTGCTGGCATTATCATATACTTCCTGCTGCCAGTTGGTGCTGGCATCACCCATCAGGGCAATCTGGGCCGGAGTACCATGTGCATTCACATAGGCCCTGAATTCAGCCGGTGACAATACATCCGCTTCTTTCGGAAGGGTGGAAAGAGAATAGAGGGTGCTGAAGGTAAACTTCGCCTTACCGCTTTTCCCTTTTTTAGTAGTAATGATAATAACACCATTGGAAGCCCTGGAACCATAAATAGCGGTGGCAGAGGCATCTTTCAGGATGTTGAATGACTCGATGTCATTGGGGTTAATCAGGGCCAGCGCATTGGCTGCACCGGAAATACCGTTGTTATCCACCGGTACCCCATCAATAACAATCAGCGGATTGTTACTGGCGTTCAGTGAAGCACCACCGCGGATCCGGATCGTACTACCGGAACCAGGTGCTCCCCCATTGGAAGAAATCGAAACACCGGCTACTTTACCCTGGATCAGTTGTTCAGGGGTGGTGATACTTCCCTTCTGGAAATCCTTGGCGGATACCGAGGTAACCGATCCGGTGAGGTCCCGCTTCCTGGCAGTACCATAACCAATTACGACTACTTCTCCGAGACTGGTGTTGGCCAGCACTAAAGAAACCGTCACCGAGGTTTTTCCTTCAATAGATACTTCCTGTGTGGCAAAGCCAACAGAGGAAACGATCAGTGCGTTTACAGTAGCAGGTACTGAAATGCGGAATGTCCCGTCAGCACCAGTCTGAGCACCAGTGCGGTTGCCCTTGGCCACCACACTTGCTCCCTGTACCGGGGAACCATCCTTGGAATCAGTAATTTTTCCTGTAATCACTCTGTCTTGCGCAAAGGAGATCTGCGCCAACAATGCCAGTATTATAACACTGGCTGCCTTCATGATTTTTTGGGGCAACATAAGCAATCATTAAATTTTTAGCAATCTTGTTATCGTCCACACATTATGTATCAGAGACACATTTAAATGTGTATTAAACACACAATATTAGGATTATTTTAAGGCTTCCAAAAATTATTTTTCTCATCTTTTTAACAGGCTTGACGAAAGTCATGAAATAAAAACCAGGCTATTAATATATATCTGACTGTATTTCAACGCATATATTAATCTATCCAGTCCCACCCCCCCTGAATAGTAAATACCCCTACTGATTAGAATCACCCGAAATAAACAGGACAAAAGACTTCCGGTTTTACTGCCTGATTATCCACCGGAATCGTTTTCGACAAATTTGAATGGATGTGGGTTAAGCAGTACTGATTAATTTACCTCAAATTGCCAACATGAAACGATTGTACTGTGCTGCATTTTTATGCTTGATTACGGGTCTCACGTTAGTGGCACAACCGGATCCCTGGAAGATCAGTGCAGGGAAAATTGATCCCAACAACTATTATGGTATTACAGTAGCCAACGGGATGATCGGGATCGTTTCTTCTCCTGAACCCTTTAAAGTAAAAGACGTGGTACTGGCCGGTGCTTATGATTTATATGGCCGGGGCCGGGTCAGTAATTTCCTGAAAAGTTTTAACCTGTTAAATATGCGGCTGGAGATTGATGGCAGGGGCATTGGTTCTGCAGACGCGCAGAACCTGCTGCAGGAACTGGATATGAAAAAAGCCGCATTCACCACGTCCTTCGATTATGGAGATAAAGCCCGTATCAGTTATACCTATTATTCACTCCGTCATTTACCCTATACCGTATTGATGGATATCACCGTCACTGCCAAAAAGGACATTCGCCTTGGCGGGGCCAGTGTGATGGAAGCTCCGGATGCATTAAAAGAGGTACAGAATTATTACAATGAAATTGACCGGCCACATGTCACCATCAGCCTGCTTACCTCATCGGCAAAAAGTCCGACCGGTAAATTACTGATGTGTGCCAGCAATACCTTCCTGTTTCCCGAAGCCCATGGCCAGGAGCCCAGGGTGATTCATGAAATGTGGGATAATAATATGCACCTGATGAAATTCACCCGGACCATCAAGGCCGGTGAAACCTACCGCTTTTCCATAGCCGGTTCCTCCATTACCTCCGCCCATCATGATGATCCGCTCAATGAAGCAGAGCGGGCGACCATATTTGCCAAACTGGAAGGACATGATCGCTTGTTACAGTTCCATACCAATGCCTGGAATGAACTCTGGAAAAGTGATATCGCCATTGAAGGAGACCCGCAGGCCCAGCAGGATGTACACAGTATGCTCTATCACCTGTATTCTTTTACCAGGGAAGGCACCGCTTTATCCCCTTCGCCCATGGGATTAAGCGGACTGGGGTATAATGGTCATGTATTCTGGGATACTGAATTATGGATGTACCCGGCGATGCTGGTCCTTCATCCGGAACTGGCAAAAAGTATGATCGAATACCGTTACCAACGGCTGGATGCCGCTAAAAGAAATGCCTTCAGCAAAGGATACAAAGGCGCCATGTTTCCCTGGGAAAGTGCAGCGAGCGGCGTGGAAGAAACACCGGTATGGGCCCTGAGTGGTCCCTTTGAACACCATATCACCGGTTGTGTGGCCATTGCCACCTGGAATTATTATTGTGTAACCCAGGATAAAAACTGGTTGCGTGAAAAAGGCTGGCCGATCCTTTCGGCCACCGCTGAATTCTGGGCCAGCCGGGTGGAAAGAAACGGAACAGGTCATTATGATATAAAAAATGTAGTGGCTGCTGATGAATGGGCCGAGAACGTGGATAATAATGCGTTTACCAATGCGGCGGCCAGGGCCAACCTGCAATATGCCACGGAAGCCGCTAAACTTTTAGGCATAACCCCGGATCCCGACTGGATGAATGTGGCGGCCAATATACCCATCCTCAAATTTCCCGATGGGGTGACCAAAGAACATGCAGCCTATGCCGGGGAAGGAATCAAACAGGCGGATGTCAACCTCCTGTCCTACCCCCTGAAAGAAGTGACCGATCCGAAAGCGATCCGGAAGGACCTTGAGTATTATGAAACCCGTGTGCCCAATGAAGGCACACCGGCCATGACCCAGGCGGTATTTACCACGCTCTATGCCCGGCTGGGGGATGGCAATAAAGCCTACCAATGGTTCAAGGAGGCCTACCTGCCCAATTTACTGCCCCCGTTCAGGGTGATTGCAGAAACCAAGGGGGGAACCAATCCGTATTTCGCTACCGGGGCCGGGGGTATCCTGCAAAGTATCCTGATGGGATTTGGCGGAATCGAGATCACTCCACGGGGGCTCGTGCAGCTAAAAACAGCGTTACCCGGTCATTGGAAAAGTCTGACCATCACTGGTGCGGGACCTGAAAAAAAAACATATATTGCGCGGTAAATTAATGTGTCGCCTGCTGCTTTGAGAAAGATAATTGCCATATGCTTCTCCCTGATCCTCCTGTTCAGCACGGGAGGGTATCACCCGTTTATCAGCCTGTTGCAGCAGAAGGCTGACCGTAATCTGGAATCATTGCTTGACCAGGATGTATACGATGAAACCAATCTCGTTGAAATCAGGATGCCGCTGAATATGCCTTACCAGCAGCGTTATACCGGATTTGAAAGACACTATGGAAATATTGAGATCGACGGAAAGTCCTATACTTATGTCAAGAAAAAAATTGACGGGGATGTGGCCATCTTTCTTTGTATACCCAACCAGTCCCGTCAGCAACTGAAAGACATGCGTTTTGACCTGACCCGGGCCAATACCATCCTGGCTGATACAGAAAATAATACCTCGAAACAACAACATACCTCATTGATCAAATCGAACCTGGGCGACTTTGACGACCAGTTGATTTTTTCAGCTTTACAACCGGTGTCCGCTATTGCAGTACCGGGCACCTATGAAGGATTAACTCACCTGCCCGAAACCTTCGGGAAAGTTCCCCATGCACCCCCCCGGTGCTGAAGTTGACCAGACTCCATTTGATTTTTTTTATTTCTAACATTCCAACTTTTGAAATCGTATGCGTATAGCAGTTGTGGCTATTGCAGCAATGTTTGCTGTAAGTGCCTGTAATACTAAAAGTGATTATAAAGAAATCACGAATGACCCTTTTCTTTATTCCAGAACCGTCAAGGAACTGAACAATGTGGTGATGCAGAATAATTTCCCGCCCATTATTGCCTCCAGGAATTATCTCTATGCCAATATTGCGGCTTATGAAATGATCGCCGCCGGTTACCCTGATCAGTACCAGTCATTGTCCGGGCAGGTGAAAGGCCTTGGAAATATACCCGCTGTTCCCGCCGGGCAGGAAATTGATTTTCACTTTGCCAGCATCCTGGCTTTCTGCAAACTGGGTGAAGCCGTTACTTTCCCCGAAGGCAGTATGCAGGACTATGTGGACAGCCTGAAGAAACTGGTAAAAGACCATGGCATGCCGGGTTCCGTATTTAAAAACACGGTGGCCTATGCAGACACACTGGGTAAAGTGATCCTGGCCTGGAGTAAGAAAGACAACTATGCGCAGACGAGAACCGCTCCCAAATACACGGTGATTGATACACCCGGCCGCTGGATACCCACGCCACCGATGTATGCACAGGCCCTGGAACCCCATTGGAGGGAGATCAGGACCATGGTGATGGACAGCGCCAATATGTTCACCCCGCCCCCGCCCCCGCCATTCGATATCAAAAACAAGAACAGTAAATATTACCAGGAAGTAATGGCGGTCAAGAATGCCGGCGACAGCTTAACAGATGAACAAATGCATATCGCTGAATTCTGGGATGACCTGGGCACCCGGCTGAATGTATCGGGACACGTGATGTTCATGACCAAGAAATTTTCGCCAACCGGTCACTGGATGAATATTGTTGGTATTGCGGCAATGACAGCGAAAGTGGATTTCAATACTACCGTATACGCTTATGCGAAAACGGCCATTGCCATGTTTGACGCCTTTATCCAGTGCTGGGACGAAAAATTCAGGAGCAATACGGTACGCCCGGAAACCGTGATCAATAAATACATTGATCCGGACTGGAAACCTTTCCTGCAGACGCCTCCTTTCCCGGAGTATACCTGCGGGCACAGCACCGTATCCTCATCAGCAGCGGAAGCACTGACCAGTGTATTTGGTGATCATTTTGTCTATACAGACACATCCGAACTGGAGTTTGGAATTAAAAACAGATCATTTACCTCTTTCCGTCAGGCCGCCCTGGAAAACAACTGGGCCCGGTTTTACGGGGGGATCCATTTTCATAACTCCTGTATCGTAAGTACAGAGTATGGAAAAAAAGTCGGGGAACTGGTGAACCAGCGTCTCCGGATGAAAAAATAATTGAACATAAAAACCAACGAATTAAATGAAACAGGTAATAATATGCCTGGTAATGGCCTTATTGGTCAGCACCGGCAATCAACTATACGCGCAGGGATGTGTGGCTATCCGGGGTGTTGCCGGTGTATGCGGCCGCCCTGCCAATGCCAAGGGATGGGATATGAATATCAATAACCGGTATTTTAAATCCTACAAACATTTTGTTGGCACAGCTGAGCAGAAAGAAAGAGTGGAAAAAGGCACCCAGGTCATTAATCATTCCTATGAGCTGGACATCACTGCCACCCGTACATTTAATGCACGCTGGTCGGTGGGCATGACCCTGCCCATCATGTCTTTTGCCCGTTCCTCTTTATATGAACATGACGGGCTGACCCGCCACAGTACCCATTCATTCGGCATCGGCGATTTCAGGGTATCCGCTTACCGCTGGATGTTTGATCCCGCCAAATCACACAAGGGAAATCTTCA
>CAZFLL010000097.1:0-14541 GCA_964519865.1 uncultured Chitinophaga sp.
GAAGGACAGGCTTCCACACAGAGGTTACACATCGTGCAGAGTTCCAGGTGATAGACCAGTTTGTCAATGGCTTTCTTTTTCTTTCCTTCCGGGGTGATATCAAATTTGGTTACCACTTTGATGGTCCCGTTGGGACAGGCCAGTTCACAAGCCGTACAGCCGGTGCAGCGGTGTTCATTCTTTTCATCATGCGGCATCACTACTTCCCCTTTGAAGCGATCGGCCATCACCAGGGTGTCCCGGTTGTCAGGGTATTGTTCAGTAATGATTTCCTTATGATGCGTGAAATAATACAGGGTCCGTTTCATACCTGTTGCCAGGGATTTCACAGCCCCCATTACGTCTTTTATGTAGTCTATTAAGAACATTTTATGTTTTAATTCATTTTATTAATGTCAGCCTCATCACGCCCCCACTCTCTATTTTCCATTCTCTATTCACCACTTCCTAAAAATGCCACCCCAATATCGCCATCGCCGTTGCCAGCAGTAAGTTGAACATACTGATCGGCAGCAGGTATTTCCATTCCAGGTTCAGCAACTGGTCGATCCGCAAACGGGGGAAGGTCCACCTGAACCACATGATCAGGAAGATCAGGAAGAATGTTTTCCCAAAGAACCAGATACTGGACGGTATATAATCCATGGCGGTATTGAAGGCATTGTGTTCACCAAAGTGCAGCGGCATCCAGCCACCCAGGAAGAGTGTGGCACCAATGGCACATACAATAAACACATTGATATATTCTGCCAGGAAGAATAGCGCAAACTTCATCCCGGAATACTCCGTATGGAAACCGGCGGTCAGCTCTGACTCAGCTTCAGCCAGGTCAAAGGGGGCGCGGTTGGTTTCTGCTGTTACAGCAATAATAAAAATGACAAAGGAGATCCATACCGGCAAGTGCCCTTTGAAGATCCACCAGCCATTGCTTTGCGCATGGATGATATCAGAGATCTGCAGACTGCCCGTCAGTACAATGATAGTCATGATGGATAAACCGGCGCTGAGTTCATAACTCACGATCTGGGCACCGCTGCGCATGGCTCCCATCAGGGAATATTTATTATTACTGGACCAGCCGGCCATTAATATACTGATGACCATGATGGAGGAAACCGCGGTTACATACAGCACCCCGATATTCAGATCCCATAACTGGAAGTCCTTGGCAAAAGCAATGGGTGCCATCAGCAGCATCGCCACGATCATGGCAATAAAAGGAGCGATGTTGAACATCACTTTATCCGCGCCATCCGGTGTCAGTCCTTCTTTAACGATCAGTTTCAGGGTATCCGCCATGGATTGTAATAAGCCAAACGGACCAACCCGGTTGGGGCCCAGCCGGATCTGCATCCAGGCAGCCACCCTTCTTTCCATCAGTACGAGTACCAGTCCGAGACCCGCGAATAATCCAATCACGGCCACACCGGCCAGTACCATTTCAATGACCAGGGTCCAGGTGGGATTGAGCAGGTTACTCAACCACGTATGGATTTCATTGGCGATATGTGAGAGACTCCACATGCTGCTTTGTTCAGGTTAATATGATCAACCGGTGCGCCTTTTAAACCAGGTGCCGGTTATTAATTTTTTCATTCTGACCAGGTGGTGACAATCACCGGTTTGACAAGAAAATACCTTTTTACTGGCGTAAAAAGTGATTACCTGTCTATATCGGGGATTACCAGGTCCAGTGTTCCCATCATAGCCACCAGGTCTCCGATCTTGCTGCCACGCGCGATATGATCAAGCACAGACAGGTTGGAAAAACCAGGTGAACGGAATTTGATCCGGTAGGGAGTGGTGCCGCCTTCACTTACAATGTATACACCCAGTTCGCCACGGGCGGTTTCCACCTTGGTATAAAAATCACCCTTGGGTAATTTCAGCACTGCCTTGGTCTTGGCCTGGAAATCACCTTCAGGAATATTATCAATCAGTTGTTCAATAATGCGGACGGATTGCTGCATTTCCCGGATACGTACCATGTAACGGGCAAATGAATCACATCCGGTTTCCAGCACTTCATCAAATTCCAGTTTATCATAGATGCTGTACGGGTATACTTTACGGATATCAGAAGAAACGGCACTGCCACGGGCGGTGGGACCACTGCATCCATAGGAGATCGCATCCGCAGCACTGAGCATACCGATTCCTTTCATCCGGTTCTGGAAAATGATATTACCGGTTACCAGTTCATCGTATTCGTGAATTTTCCGTTTATACAGTGTCAGGAATTCCTTGACTTTCCGCTGGAAATCGGGATGAAGATCCTGCATGACACCACCTGGCACATTGTAATTCATGGTCAGCCGGGCTCCACAGGTTTCTTCCATGATTTCATTGATACTTTCTCTTTCCCGGAAGGCATGGAAGAAAGGAGTGAAAGCGCCAAGGTCCATGGCCATTGCTCCCCACCAGAGTTCATGTGAAGCGATCCGGGTCAGTTCATCCATCAGTACACGGATCACCTGGGCACGTTGCGGAACTTCTATCTGCATACCTTTCTCCACACAAAGTGCGCAGGCATGGTTATTTATGTGCGCAGAAAGATAGTCCATCCGGCTGGTGACATAGATAAACTGCCGGTACGTGAGACTCTCACACATTTTTTCAATCGACCGGTGGATATATCCCAGGTGCGGTTCCACTTTCATGATGGTCTCCCCGCTCAGGGTGATCACCAGGTGCAATACACCGTGTGTGGCCGGGTGCTGGGGACCCACATTAATCGTGAATTCACCGGTTTCCCCAACGATGCCGGGGCTGATTTCTTTTATTATTTCGGTTTCCCTGTACATTCCTTCGTTTAATTGAGGTTGTTTACAAGCGGATCATATTGATCGGGTCTTCAAAATCTTTTCTTAACGGGTTCTTTCCTTCCCATCCATCCGGTAATATGAGTAAACGCAGGTCAGGATGATTCAGGAAATTCACGCCAAACATCTCATATACTTCTCTTTCATGAAATTCTGCCGTGCGCCAGCATTTGCATACACTTACCACTTCCGGTTTCTCCCGGTCCAGTTTCACTTTCACCACTATATTGTGCCGGAAACTGGTGGAATGCAGGTGATAGACCATGGTCAGATGGGTCTTCCAGTCGATGCAGGTCAGGCAGAACATATAGTTAAGGGCCAGGTGACTGTCCTTGCAGAGTGCGCCTGCCAGTATCGGCCATTCCTTCGCAGATACTTCCACATTCAGCCATTCGCCTGTTTCATCAAAACTGGCGGTGGGCAGCATTTCAGTGATCCGGAATTTCAACAGTTCTTTGGACATATTTAATCTTTGTCTGTTCTGATCTGTTCACGGGTTAATCCCGCTTTAATTTTATTCTGCAGGGAAATCAGGGCATGAAGCAATGCTTCGGGACGGGGAGGACATCCGGCCACATATACATCGACCGGGATCACGTGATCCGCTCCTTTTACCACAGAATAGGTATTATAAAAGAAAGGTCCGCCGCTGATCGCGCAGGCACCCATGGCGATCACATATTTGGGATCGGCCATCTGGTCATATAATCTCTTTAATACAGGGGCCATTTTATTCACGATCGTTCCGGCAATTATGATCACATCCGCCTGGCGGGGTGTGGCGCGGGCCACTTCAAATCCAAAACGGGAAAAATCGTATTTGGCTCCGGCCACGGCCATATACTCAATACCACAGCAGCTGGTGGCAAAGGTTAAGGGCCAGAGCGAATTGGATCGGGCCCAGTTGATGATATCATCCAGTTTACTCAGGACAATACCACCCCCCGGTGTTTCATGTATTTGTCCGGGGAAGTCGTTGGCTGTATTTTGTTTCACTGACATCTTATAATATTATGCTATACCCATTTAAGGGCTCCTTTTTTGTGGGCATATAAAAACCCGGTGAAGAGGATAAAAAAGAAGATTACTATCTCAACCAGGGCTACCCAGCCAATACTTTTGGCCACTACTGCCCACGGATACAGGAAAACCAGTTCCACATCGAAAATCAGGAAGATCAGTGCAAAAAGGTAATAACCAACGTTTAGCTGAATCCAGGTCTTGCCCTTGGTGGGAATACCGCACTCATAGGGTTCACCTTTCTGTTTATTGGTGCTGGCTTTTAATACAAATTTGGAAAGCATGATCGCGATGCCAGAGAAGGCAACCGCGGCAATAATCAGGACAATAAGCGAAGAAGCGCCCATATTCAGATTGATTTGCACGAATATAGTAACTATGCGCTAAATGCGGAACATGACACATATCACCGCAAAACTTGTTCTTTGTCAGCTAAAATTTTCAGGCGAGGGCAGGGCTTATCCATACAATTCCTGGTGTATGGATTTTTTATCATATCCCATTTCGAGGATGGCTGTTTTGGCTTCGTCAATCATTTGTTTCCAGCCACAAAGGAAAAAAAAGGCCTCCTGACGGTCCTTACAGAGGTCCTGGTAGACCTGGTGCACATACCCGTTATGCTCCTCCCAGTGTTCACGGGAGAGGGTCGGGTGGAAGTGAAAACCGGGCATTTTAACTTCCAGTTCATTCAGTTCATCATAATAAAGCAGATCGGCCTTATTCCGGCAGCCAAAAATCAGGTGGATATTCCGGTGTGGCAGCTGGTGTAAGTGTATATACTGAACCATACTCCGGAAAGGAGCGATCCCCGTACCGGTACAGATCAGGAACAGGTCCTTATTCAATTGATGTGGCAGACCAAATACACCCTGGGGACCACGGAAAACCAGTTCACTGCCCACTTTTATTTCTTCAAAAAGGTAGGTGGTGCCGGTTCCGCCTTCCGCATGTACGATCAGCAATTCAAATATATTGGTACCATCGGGCCAGGAGGCAATGGAATAACTTCTTAAGCGCTTATTCGGCTTTTCGTGAATGGGGAGGTCAAGCGTCACAAACTGACCGGGTATAAAATCAAATTTCTCCAGTTCGGGTACCTGTACCCAGAAACGTCGGGTATTGTGTGTGTGATCATCAATCTTCGTCACGAGGCCCTTAAGCCAGGGTTGTAAAGCCATTCTTTCGGTTTTGTCAAAGGTAAAACCAATAAACCGCGAATAGGTTCTGAAACACGGAAAATATCATGCTTTCTGCACTTTGAATTATCTTTGCCCCGAACATGAGTGTCCAGGATTTGCTGTTACAGTATCACAACACCCCCCGCCTTTTTCAATTGGCGGACAGGCTCTCATTTGCCCAACCGGAAAAAATCTACCTGGAAAACCTGAGAGGAAGTGCTTCCCAGTTTATAGTCGCAGCCGCATTCACCCATCCTTCACTGGCCCAGCATAATCATATCATCATACTGAATGATGCGGAAGAAGCCGCGTATTTCCATAATACACTCGAGAACCTCACCGAGGCCCTTGATATATTTTATTTCCCGGCCTCCTTCAAGAACCGTAAGAACTACCAGTTGCTGAATTCCTCGCATGTGATGCTGCGGACGGAAGCGTTGACGAAAATTGCCACCGGCGGAAATAAAAAAGTACTGGTGACCTACCCGGAAGCTCTCTTTGAAAAAGTGGTGCTGCCCAAAACACTTTCATCCAATATTATTCATATCCGTACCGGCGATACCCTTGATACAGGGCAATTATTATTGAAGCTGGGTGACTATGGATTTGAACGAACCGATTTTGTTTACGAACCCGGCCAGTTTGCTATCCGGGGAGGTATCCTGGATATTTATTCTTTTGGTAATGAAAAGCCTTATCGGGTTGAACTATTCGGAAATGAAGTGGATTCAATCCGGATCGTGGATCCCGAAACACAGCTCAGCGAACGGAAACTGCTGCAGGTAAGTATTATACCTAATGTAGATACGCAGTTTGACAGTGAGGACCGGATTTCATTATTCGATTTTCTTCCGGAAAATACCGTCATCTGGATACAGGATTATGCCCTCTGCCGCGAACATATTGCCGATAGTATTGAAGACCTCGAAGCTTTTCTACGGGTACAGGAGGAATTGAAAGCGATCCCGGTAACCCGGTCGAAACAACGGGAGGAACAGGATGATAAGCTGGAAAAGAAAAATGTGGGGATAGAAGATTTTATCACCATTCCTGAATTCGAAGAAAAAATTGTACAGCATCACCTGGTGGGATTTGGCCATGGAGATTCCTTCCCCGATGACTTTACCACATTCACCATCCGGTACAATACAAAAGAACAGCCTTCCTTTAACCGGCAGTTCGACCTGCTGATCCGTGATCTTAAAAGCTGGGAAGCCAAAAAGTACAGGCTTTACATTTTTGCCGAGAACCCCAGGCAACTGGAACGGATGCAGAGTATTTTCGATGACCTGAAAGCGGAGATCGTGTTTAACCCGGTGGCCACGTCCATCCATGAAGGATTTATAGATGAGGACCTGCAGATACTCTGCTATACCGACCACCAGGTATTCCAGCGTTATCATAAGTATAAAGTCAAACAGGCTTATAATAAAAATAAAGCCCTTACCCTCCGTACACTCCGTGAACTGCAACCCGGGGATTTTGTCACACATATCGATCACGGGGTAGGTATTTTCAGCGGATTGCAGAAGCTGGAAGTCAACGGTCGAATGCAGGAAGCGGTGCGGTTGATTTATAAGGATACCGATATTCTCTATGTAAATATTAACAGTCTCCATAAAATTGCCAAGTACACCGGAAAGGATGGCAGCGTGCCCAAGGTGAACAAACTGGGCAGCGATGTGTGGAATAAACTCAAGGAGAAAACCAAGACCAAGGTCAAGGAAATCGCGTTTGACCTGATCAAATTATACGCCAAGCGGAAAGCACAGCAGGGATTCCCGCATACACCGGATAATTATATGCAGACCGAACTGGAAGCTTCCTTTATTTATGAAGACACGCCGGATCAGAGTAAGGCTACGGCAGATGTAAAGAAAGATATGGAGTCTGCATCACCGATGGATCGCCTGGTTTGTGGTGATGTAGGCTTTGGAAAAACCGAAGTGGCGATCAGGGCCGCTTTTAAAACCTGTATTGACGGCAAACAGGCCGCGGTACTCGTGCCGACCACCATCCTGGCTTTCCAGCACTATAAAACATTCAAGGACCGTTTAAAGGATTTCCCGGTAACCGTGGATTATATCAACCGCTTTAAATCGGCCAAAGAGAAAAAAGACACCCTCAAACGGCTCGAAGAAGGAAAGATCGATATCATTATTGGTACGCATGGGTTGCTGGGTAAGGAAGTGAAATTTAAAGAACTGGGATTGCTGGTGGTGGACGAGGAACAGAAATTCGGGGTGGGGCATAAGGAAAAAATCAAGACACTCAGGACCACGGTAGACTGCCTGACACTGACGGCCACGCCCATACCCCGGACCCTTCAGTTTTCGCTTATGGGTGCCCGTGACCTGAGCATTATGAATACCCCGCCGCCAAACCGGCAGCCGATCCAGACCGAAGTACAGGTGTACAATGAGGATTTTATCCGGGATGCCATATATTTTGAAACAGAAAGAGGCGGACAGGTATTCTTTATCTATAACCGGATTGCCGGGCTGGCGGAGATGGCCGCGATCATCCAGGCCCTTTGCCCGGACCTGAGCATTGGGTATGCCCACGGGCAGATGGAAGGTCATGAACTCGAGGAAAAGATCCTGGATTTTATTGACCGCCGTTATGATGTGCTGGTCTGTACCAATATCGTGGAAAGCGGGGTGGATATACCCAACGTGAATACGATCATCGTAAATAATGCACACCAGTTTGGACTCAGCGACCTGCACCAGTTGCGCGGCCGTGTGGGACGCAGTAATAAAAAAGCCTTCTGTTACCTGCTGGCGCCGCCGATGAGCACATTGCCCAATGATTCAAGGAAAAGATTACAGACGCTGGAACAACACAGTGACCTGGGCAGTGGTTTCCAGATTGCCATGCGTGACCTGGATATACGGGGAGCTGGTAACCTGCTGGGAGGTGAGCAAAGTGGCTTTATGGCGGAGATCGGATTTGAAATGTACCAGAAGATACTGGACGAAGCCATCCGCGAATTAAAACGAACTGATTTTAAAGAACTGTTCAAGGAAGAAATAGCCCGGCAGGATGATTTTGTACAGGATTGTACGATTGATACCGACCTGGAAATCCTGATCCCGGATGAATATGTGGAGAGTATCACGGAACGGCTCTCCCTGTATCAGCGACTGGATAATTCTGAAACGGAAGAGGAATTGCAGTTAATGAAAACTGAGCTGGAAGACCGTTTTGGTGCGTTGCCACAACAGGTGGAGGACTTGTTTATTACGGTACGCTGCCGTAAACTGGCCGTTGATATGGGCTTTGAAAAAATGAGCCTCAAAGACCATACCCTCCGTTGTTTCTTTATCAACCGGCCCGATTCTCCTTATTTCGAGTCAGGCACCTTCCAGAAAATCATCCAGTTCCTGCAGACCGGGACCAATAAAGGAAAATTAAAACAAACCGGAAGACTCTTTTTGCTCGTTGCCACCGATATAAAGGATATGGAGGCCCTGCACCGGTTCCTGGCAGCTATGCACCGGTATTGTTTTGCCGGTACGGCCGCCACCGTTTAAGGTTCAGCCTCCCTGCCTGAAATCCCTTCCGGTATTGGCTTTTCTCAGGTATTTATATTACTTTTAAAGAGCTAAAAATCGCTATGAGAATCTATCCAATTCCCTTGATAGCCGCCTGGCTGCTTTCCTGTTTTACCACCTCAGCACAGGATGACCCCCGCTATACCCTTTTACTCAAAAGCGGGAATATCATTCCTGTAAAAAATATCAATTCAACCAGCATTACTTCCTTCAACAGCCGGGCATCAAGGTCTGCCGGTAAGACTTTTGCCATTCTTCAGTTTGAACATATACCAACGGTTTCCGAACGGCAGCAATTATTCCAGGAAGGCATTGAATTACTCGACTATATTCCCAATAACGCGTATACAGTCACCATCACCGGGCCCCTGAATGAAATAACCCTGCAGCGCATGCAGGCCCGTGCGATCATTGAACCCACAGCACAGCAGAAAATGCAACCGGAACTGGCCATTGGTGCTTTCCCGGCCCATGCTGTAAAAACGCCGGGTACCCTGGATGTATGGATCAGTTTTCCCAAATCCTTCCTGGTGGACCAGGTGAAACAGGAACTGACACGTAACAATTTTGACCTCATTAATACAGACTACCAGCGATACCGTATTCTTTCCTTACACATTGCGGCCAGCCGGCTCGAGGAACTGGCCTCTGCTCCCTGGGTGGAATATGTGCAGGCCATCCCCAGGCCCGACCAGCCCTTGAATACAAACGGAAGAGCGGCTTCAAGGGGGAATGTCCTGAAAGCGCCTTTATCGGCCGGGGGAAAAAACCTCGACGGACAGGGAGTGGTAGTTGGGATTGGGGATAATGGGGATATTCAATCACACCTCGATTTCACGGGCAGGCTGATCAACCGGGCGGCTGAAATCATGCGGGCTCATGCCACTCACGTATCGGGTACCATTGGTGGTGCCGGACTTATACAGGAACTGTATGAAGGGTATGCCCCGAAAGCCACATTACTGACTCAGTATTATTCTGGAATCTTCTCCAATGCACCGGCCTATATACAGGACTATGGTATGGTGATCACCAATAATTCATTTGGTACCGTAACCGATGATTGTTTTTATAATGGACTTTATGACCTGACCTCCCGCATACTCGACCAGCAGGCCATTGACCTGCCCGAATTGCAACAGGTCTTTGCTGCCGGGAATAACGGCACCCTGAATTGTGCCCCCTATCCTGCCGGTTTTAAAACCGTACTGGGTGGTTACCAGTCAGCCAAGAATGTACTGACGGTGGGTTCCACCAATTACCAGAGTAATGTGAGTGGCTTTTCCAGCCGCGGACCCGTACGTGATGGAAGACTCAAACCGGAAATTATGTCGATGGGGGAGTTTACCGCTTCCACCTGGACCAGTAATGCCTATAGTTATAATAATGGCACCAGTATGGCTGCACCGGGTGTATCGGGAGGACTGGCTTTATTGGTACAACGTTACCGGCAATTACATGCGGGCGCGAATCCTAAAAACGGATTAACCAAAGCTATTTTATGCAATGGAGCAGATGATAAAGGAAATGCGGGTCCGGATTTTAAGTATGGCTTCGGCAGAATGAATCTCATTCGTACAGACATCATGATGGAGAACAGCACTTACTTTAACTCCACAGTGGCAAATACAGTTACCAATACACATTCGATAACTGTTCCGGCAAATACGTCCAGGCTCAAAGTTTTACTCTACTGGCAGGATCCGGCCGCTTCTGTTATGGCCAGTTCCACCCTGGTCAATGATGTGGACCTGCAGGTGATTCTCCCTTCTTCCGCCACTGTATTACCCGCCGTGCTGGATACCTTGCCGGCCAATGTAAATAATACGGCCACCAGCGCGGCCGATCATATCAATAATATTGAACAGGTGGTGATCGATAATCCGGCCGCCGGTAATTATGACCTGAAAGTGATCGGGAATGCGATTACGCAGAATCCTTCACAGGAATATTTCCTGGTATACGATATCATTCCCCAAAGCCTGGTACTCACCAATCCGGTTGGCGGGGAAAAACTGATCCCTTCCGTGACGGCCTTTGACACGGTGTACATACAATGGGATGATTATGGAAGCAGCGGCACCTATACACTTGAGTTTTCCAGTGATAACGGCAGCAGCTGGTCCACGCTCAGCAGTACTATTCCGGCCAGCAGCCGCATTTACAACTGGGGCGTACCGAATACACCCACCGACCAGGCAAAGATCCGGATCACCAATAATACCAGTCTGCTGACACAGACCAGTAACGCTTTCACCATCACCACCATGAGTGCTGTATCGCTGGACCCGGTGCAATGTGAAGGCTATATAAAAATTAACTGGACAGCTGTGCCCGGTGCCACGGATTATGAGGTGATGTGGTTGCAGGGATCTGAAATGGTTTCAGTGGCCACCACCAATGCGCTGACCTATACCTTCAGCGGTCTTTCGAAAGATATTCTTTATTGGGTCACCGTAAGACCCCGTATCAATGGCAATCCTGGCCGAAGGGCCAATGCCATTTCCAGGCAACCCAATACAGGAACATGCGCCGGGGCGATTTCTGATAATGATCTGAAGCTGGATGCCATTCTGTCTCCAGCCACTTCCGGCCGCTTACTGACCAGTACGGCTTTAACAGCGACACATGCCATTACCATACGGATTAAAAACCTGGATGATGCCGTTTCTTCCGGTAATATCAATGTGAGTTATTCAATCAACGGGGGCGCTGCAGTGAATGAAGTGATTACCACGCCCGTTGCTGATATCGCAGCAGGAGGAACACTCACACATACATTTGCCACTATGGCTGATCTTTCAGCAGCCGGAACGTATAGCCTGCAGGTTACGGCCAGCAAAGCTACCGATCCGGTAAGTGGTAATAATTCACTCACTACTGTTTACAAACAACTCAGTAATGCCGCGATCACCAATCCTCAATTACCCTGGCTGGATGATTTTGAAACAGCAGCTACGCAAACGCTGAATGCGGATCAGATGGGTCTCAACGGGAACGACCGGTATGATTTTATAAATAATACGGTTTACGGGCAAGCTAAAACAGTGATCAATACCGGGATGGCTTATTCCGGCAGCAAAGCCCTTACGCTTGACCAGGATCGTTTTGTTTCCGGAGGGAATGTTGACTCTCTGACAGGTACATTCAACCTGGCAGCCTTTAACCCGGCCACGGATGATATACGGATCGATTTCAGGTATAAGAATCACGGGCAGAAATCAAATGCCGCCAATAAAGTCTGGATCCGGGGAACCGATACAGACAACTGGATTCTGGTCTATGATCTTTTTGCCAACCAGAATGCAGCTGATGGATCCTATAAATTAGCCGGTAGTATTGAGCTGAGTGATTCACTGGCCGCGCATGGACAAACTTTCTCGACCAGCACCCAGGTCCGCTGGGGACAGTGGGGCGAATACCTGGCCGCGGATAATTTTATGCAGGCTGGTTATACTTTTGATGATATCCGGATTTACAAAGCCGTGGATGATATCCAGTCGTTGAGTATTGATACACCGTATACGGTCAGCTGCGGATTGAGTGCCGTGGTGCCGGTTAAAGCAACCATTCACAATACATCCAATACGGCCATTAACAATATTCCCATTACACTGAAAGTCGATGGGGTGGTGATCTCCAATGAAACCATCACCACGATTCCGGCCAGTTCATCGGTCCAGTATACGTTTACAGCCACGGCCAATTTATCCACGCCCGGAAATCATACCATTGAAGTATGGACCGCCCTGGTTTCAGACACCTATAATGAGAATGATACCGTCCGTAGCACGGTAAATAACCTGCCTTTGATCAGCAGCTTCCCATACCTGCAGAATTTTGAAACCAGTAACGGATCCTGGTATACGGGAGGAAAAGTGTCCACCTGGGAATATGGCACCCCCATTTCTCCAAAAATTAACCGCGCCGCCAGTGGCAGCAAGGCCTGGAAGACGAAGATCGCCGGGTATTACAACGACAGTGAACTTTCTTACCTGTATTCTCCCTGCTTTGATCTTTCCGCCATGACAGTACCCACATTAAGTTTCAGTGTGGCCATGGATATTGAAGACTGCGGAGCCGTGCTTTGTGATGCGGCCTGGATGGAGTATTCCGCCGATGGCATTACCTGGACCAAACTGGGAGCTGTTGGACAAGGCACCAACTGGTACAATAAGAACTATGCGGGTAACCAGTTATGGAGCAAACAGAATTATACCAACTGGCATGTGGCCACCACGGCATTGCCGACCACCAATAACAATAAACTAAGACTCCGCTTTGTATTTAATTCCGATGCGGGACTGGATAAGGACGGGATAGCCGTGGATGATATCCATATCTATGATAATATCTATGGATTGTATGATGGAGGAACGATGGCTGCTCCAGTTACTCAGACTATCAATACGGGTACTAATACCTGGGTCAATTTCCTGGAAGGGGGTAAACTGGTCGCTTCCATACAACCTGGCGGACAGGAAATGGGAGCCACGGATGTAAAAGCCTACCTGCATACCGGGGCAGTAAGGTGGAGCAGCAACCAGTATTATCATAACCGGAATTTCACCATACAACCCGCCAATTCATTCCTTAACCTGACAGATTCCGTCCTGGTACGGGTTTATTTCCCGGATACCGAAACCGAAACCCTGATTGCGGCCACTGGCTGCAGTGGTTGTTCTAAACCATCCACGGCTTATGACCTGGGTGTAACCAAGTACAGTGACCCTGATAATAATTTTGAGAACGGAACAATCGCAGACAATAACCAGGGTGGCTGGACATTTATCATTCCTGCCCGGGCCACTAAAGTGCCGTTTGATAAAGGCTATTATGCCGAGTTTAAAGTGAATAATTTCTCCGAGTTCTGGCTCAATACCGGTGGACTTACCGGCAGTCAGCCCCTGCCCGTACAATTAGAGAGGTTCACCGCCCGTAAGCTACCCCTGAATGAAGTATTGGTGGAATGGGTAACCGCTTCGGAATACAATGTCAACCGTTTTGAAATAGAAGTAGCCCGGGGCAATACCGATTACCAGGCAGGGCGGTATGTAAAAATCGGGGAAATCCTGAGCCAGGGGAATTCAGACCATGAACAGCGTTACCAGTTTACAGACAAGGAAGCCGGCAAATCGGGGGTCAGGTATTACCGCTTAAAGATTATTGACAATGATGGCAGTGCCAGGTATTCGGCTATCCGCCCGCTGGTTTTCAATGAAGAGATAAAATGGGTGGTAACCCCCAATCCTTCCTCCGGTCAGTTCAGTCTTAACGCCCAGGCCAGTCCGGGAGAAAGGATCTCTGTTAAAGTATATGATACGAAAGGCAGACTGGTCTACAGGGGTGAGACACCGGCCAACGGGTTTACCCAGAGAATATTCATCGACCTGAAAGGTCCGGCCTATCCGGCAGGAATGTATTTGCTTGAAACAGGAGCCGGAGGAAAAACGGAGGTGTTTAAACTGATTAAGCAGTGAGAGGAAAAGCTGTGAGTGGCGAGCTATGAGTTACGAGCTTGTTTTCAGGAAGTGAATAACTGATTTTCTATGTATGAACCGGGCTAAAAGTGTAGAGAGCTTCGATTAAAAGAATTTCTATGCCTTTCAGGTTTACTACTGTTTCTAAACTGTAAGTCTCGAAACTCGCAGCTCGCCACTCATAGCTTACCTGACTTCTTTATCATAAAAAAAGCCCTTCTTTCCGGAAGGACTTCTTTAATACGATATTTCGCTTCTTACCAGCCTTGCTTGGCTACACCGGCTTTAATAGCCGCCAGTGCTTTTTCTTCGCCCATCAGGGTGGTCAGTTTATTTCCTTTACCATCATTGCCCTGGGCCATATAGGCGCCTTTAGCAGTTTTCGTGATAACGGCATCCAGCATTTCCACACCTTTCTCCTTGGTTTTTACATTGTAGGCTGTAATTTTTACATCTGACATGGTTTAAGTTTTTGCGTTAGTAA
>CAZFLL010000098.1:0-2040 GCA_964519865.1 uncultured Chitinophaga sp.
ATCGACTTTTCTCAGTACATTTGCCCTTTAAAAACAGCCTTAAACCCCTTTTCTTGAAACCTGTGGATACCAACGGATACCGCGTCTTATTCCTCCGTAAAAAGGACAACGAATATGCACAGCGGGCCGAGGATTTTATCCGTTCCCATTACCCCCAAGCCACCATTTTTTCAGGTCACCGCAAAGACAGATTACCCCCTGAAGTAATCAACTGGAAAGGCGACCTCATGATCTCCTTTATCTCTTCCTGGATCTACCCGGCTACCTTATTGGAAAATGCGCGTTATGCCGCCATTAATTTCCATCCCGGCAGCCCCGAATATCCCGGAACAGGCTGTACGAATTTTGCGGTTTATCATGGGGCGAAAGAATACGGGATCACCTGCCACCACATGAAAGCGGCCGTGGATTCCGGTCATATTATCCAGGTAAAACGATTCCCGGTGGCCGATGATGATACCGTGTACAGTGTGACCCAGCGATGCTACCACCTGATTGAAGAGAGTTTTTATGAAATCATGCAGCTGGTACTCAACGGGGAACCCCTGCCGGTTACTAACGAGGCGTGGAAAAGAAAACCGTACACGAGAAAACAACTCGATGATCTTTGCCATATCCGGCCAGACATGAGTCCGGAAGAAGTGGAACGCCGGATCAAAGCAACAACCTATAAAACACCCTGGGCTTTTACAAAGATCGGGGACCATATCTTTAAACTACAAGCAGAAAATAACACATGACAACTGATACTTTACAGGTTTCCAAAAGCCCGGTTACAGGCAAGGTCTATGAGATTCCTGCTGATAAAGAAGATAAAAACGGCATTGATGCGTTTATCGCCCTCCACCCTGGCAAGAAAGTGGTGGTGGTGCAGGGACTCGGATTTGTGGGTTCTGTAATGGGGCTGGTGGTGGCCAATGCACTGACTGAAGAGTATGCAGTGATCGGCATCGACCTCCCCACCCCCGGATCTTACTGGAAGATCCGTTCAATCAATGAAGGGATATTCCCGGTGATCGCCAGCGATCCCAAGATCGAACTGTATTACCAGAATGCCCGGCAGAAAAAAAATTACTACGCCAGTTTTGACGCCTATGCCTACAGCAAGGCCGATGTGATCGTGGTGGATATCAACCTGGATGTACAGAAGAAATCAGCGAAGAACAAAGACCTTGAAGGATATGAGGTGGACCTGACACCTTTCCGCAAAGCAATTGAGGCGATCGGGGCCCATTGTAAGGAAGATGTACTGGTACTGGTGGAAACAACTGTACCTCCCGGCACCGCGCAGAAGATTGTACGTCCCCTGCTGGAAGAATCACTTACAAAAAGAGGGCTACCGGTGGACAAACTGAAAGTGGGTCACTCCTACGAACGGGTAATGCCTGGTCCTAAATACATTGACTCGATTCAGAATTTCTACCGCGTATTTGCCGGTACAGATGAAAAAAGCGCAGTGGCAGTGGAGACCTTTCTCCGTACAGTGATCCGTACGGATGAATACCCGCTGACCAGGCTCGGAAATACCAATGCCACCGAAATGGCTAAAGTACTGGAGAATTCATTCCGGGCAATGAATATTGCTTTTATGGTGGAGTGGAGCCGTTTTGCCGAAGAAGCCGGGGTGGATATTTATGAAGTGGTAAATGCGATCCGGATGCGCCCCACACATAAAAACATCATGTTGCCTGGACTGGGTGTGGGTGGCTATTGCCTGACCAAGGATCCATTACTGGCCAGCTGGGCCAGGATGAACCTGTTTGGCAGTGAAGAGAAGCTGACGCAAAGTGAGAAAGGCGTGCATATCAATGATAAGATGCCGGTCTATGCCTTTGACTTCCTCCAATCACAATACAAGGATTCACTGGAAGGCAAAAAAGTGTTGTTGCTGGGAGTGAGTTACCTCAATGATGTGGGCGATACCCGTTATACACCGGTGGAAGGTTTTTACGACCAGCTGGAAATGGAAGGCTGTGCGATTCACCTGCATGATCCCCATGTGAAATATTGGGAGGAAAAAGATATCTGGGTCAACCAGGA
>CAZFLL010000098.1:2140-12270 GCA_964519865.1 uncultured Chitinophaga sp.
CTCCTCGGCGGAGCCGGATTTATCGGATTCAATATCACTAAATACCTGGCGGAAAACCGGGACTATGAACTGACGATTGCGGATAATTTTGCGCGTGGTAAACAGGATGATTATTTCACGGAGCTGGTGAACAAACATGCTATCCGGGTGGTGGCCGGTGATTTCACCAATCCGGCCACCTACAATGAGCTGGATGAAAATTACGACCAGGTATATATGCTCGCTTCCGTAGTGGGCGTGGACAATGCGAATTCCATCCCGCATGAAATTATCCGGATCAACACCGCCCTTATTTTTAATACGCTGGAATGGATACGCCGCAGTAAAGTGGGTAAAGTACTCTTTACTTCCACCAGTGAATGTTATGCGGGTACCATTGAAGCCTTTGGTTATACCACCCCCACCCCCGAAGAAGTACCGCTTTGTATCCAGGATATCGGGCATCCCCGTTTTACCTATGCCGTCACCAAGATGCTGGGCGAATCCGGTTTCCTGAACTATGCACGAATTCTCGGTTTTGAAACCACGATTGTGCGTTACCATAATGTGTATGGTCCCCGTATGGGATTCAAACACGTGATTCCCCACCTGGTGGTGCGTTACCGCAAGGGAGAAAATCCGTTTAAAGTATACGGGCATGACCAGACCCGTGCCTTCTGTTATATCAGTGATGCGGTGGAAGGAACTGTACTCGCCATGGAAAGACCCAATACCAACGGGCAGACCTATCATATCGGTACCCAGGAGGAGATTTCCATTGGCGACCTGATCCATTATGCCGGGGAACTGATGGGCTTTACCGGCGAGTTTGAGAATGCGCCCACTTACCCGGGATCTGTAAGCCGTCGTTGTCCCGATATCACCAAGGCCCGTGTGCAGCTGGGGTACGAACCTAAAGTGATGTGGAAGGAAGGATTAAAGATCACGGTGGACTGGTACAATCAATATCTTGAATCCGGAAAACTGGTGTATGAGTAATGATAAATTTATAGCCCTGAGCCTGCCCAATATGGCAGGGAATGAGTGGAAATATGTGAAGGATTGCCTGGATACCGGCTGGATTTCTTCGGTAGGATCCTATGTCACAAAGTTTGAACAGATGGTGGCCGATTTTGCCGGGGCGAAATACGGCATTGCCGCGGTTAACGGAGCTGCTGCCCTGCATATCTCCCTGTTATTATCAGGCGTGAAGCAACAGGATTATGTGATATTGCCCAACCTCACTTTTGTAGCTTCAGCCAATTCCATAAAATACCTGGGAGCAGAACCCCTCCTCATCGATGCGGACCCGCTGCTCTGGCAGATGGACCTGGACCTGCTGGAGGATTTTTTAGCTACGCAGACGGAAACAAAAGGGAAGGAATTATTCTATAAAAAAGACGGCCGCCGTATCGGGGCCATCATGCCGGTACATATCCTGGGTAATATGTGCGATATGGATCGCTTCTTATCCATTGTGGGAAGATACCCGTTGCCCATTGTGGAAGATGCGACAGAAGCATTGGGTACAACGTATAAAGGAAAGAGCGCCGGCACCTTCAGTCCGCTGGCTGCCTTTAGTTTTAATGGCAATAAAATTATTTCTACCGGTGGCGGAGGAGTGATCGTAACAGATGATGAGTCCCTGGCTAAACACGCCAAGCACCTGACCACCACGGCCAAAGCCAGCGCGGATGAATATTACCATGATGAAGTAGGGTACAATTACCGGCTGGTGAATGTACTGGCGGCAATCGGGGTGGGACAGATGGAGCTGCTGCCCTCCTTTATTGAACGCAAAAAACAGGTTGTTGCTTTTTATAAAAAAGAATTAAGCGGGGTGGGTGATATCCGTTTCCAGCAGGAACTGCCGGAAGTGAATACCAATGGCTGGTTATTTACCATCCAGACAGATAAACAACAGGCCTTGCTGGATCATCTGAACGCCAATAAGATCCTGAGCCGCCGGTTCTGGATGCCGATGAACAAACTTCCGATGTACAAGGATTGTGTGTATATCCATCAGCAGGACCGTTCTGATTATATTTACAATACCTGCCTGAGTATTCCCAGTTCCACCAATATAACAGACGAGGAACTGGCCATTGTAACCCGTGAAATAAAGGCGGCGATCGGGTAGTACGCCCTTCGCATTAACCAAGATGTATGTACAAGCTGATTAAACGTTTTTTTGATATTTTATTCTCCTTGCTGGCACTGATCATCCTGCTGCCCGTGTTTATCCCCATCATCTTATTGCTTTTGCTCACCGGGGAACATGAGGTTTTTTTCAAGCAGGAGCGGGTGGGATTTAAAAATTCCATTTTCCTGATCTGGAAATTCGCGACCATGCTGAAGAACAGTCCGAATATGGGCCATGGGGATGTAACGGTGCGGAAAGATCCGCGGATCACGCCGATTGGACGCTTCCTGCGCCAGAGCAAGATCAATGAACTGCCCCAGGTCATCAATATCCTGATAGGGGATATGTCTTTTGTAGGACCACGTCCGCTGATGAAGGTCGGGTTTGACCGTTATTCGGAGGAAATGAAATCCAAAGTGTACAATGTCCGGCCGGGACTTACCGGGATCGGCTCCATTGTATTCCGGGATGAGGAACTAATCATTACCCGGAGTAAAATGCCGCCGCACGAGTGTTACCGCGACGTGATCCTCCCGTATAAAGGCGCGCTGGAAGTCTGGTACCAGCAACACCAGAATTTTTATACAGATTTCATGATCCTTTTCCTGACGGCCTGGTATGTGGTCTTTCACCAGAGCGAACTGGTGTATAAAGTGTTTCCTTCCCTGCCCAAAAGAAGTTTCTGAAAGGAAGATAAAATTGATTTGTAATTTCGGATACAAAGTAGTTACCCATGTTTAAACTGTTTTCCAGGTCAAAGCCGGATAAAGAAGCGGATAAAGCTGTGATTGGCATGCTGAAAACAGATATGCATTCCCACCTCATCCCCGGTATTGATGACGGGGCCCCTGATATCGAAACCTCCCTCCAGCTGATCGGCGGACTGCATGCCCTGGGTTACCGGAAGATCATCACCACCCCGCATATCATGTGGGATATGTACAAGAATACCCGCGAAACCATACTGGAAAGACTGGAATGGGTGAGAACCACTGTGAAAGAAGCAGGCCTTGATATGGAAATTCATGCGGCCGCCGAGTATTTCCTGGATGATTATGTAGCCGGACTGGTCGCCAATAATGAACCCCTGCTTACGGTAAAAGATAAAATGGTATTGGTCGAATTTTCCATGGCCTATCCCTCCCATAGCCTGAAGGATATTTTATTTGATATGCAGATGCAGGGCTACCAGCCTATCATCGCGCACCCGGAACGCTATATTTACCTGGAACAGAATAAAGCTTTTTACGACGAATTAAAAGATGTCGGTTGTCTCTTTCAGCTCAACCTGCTTTCCCTCACCGGTTATTATGGTAAATCGGTCACTGAACTGGCTCAATACCTGATGAAGCAAAACGCCTACGACCTGGTGGGTACGGACCTGCACCACTTCCGTCATCTCGAAGCCCTGCATAGCCCGGCTTTGTCGGCGCAGCTGCGGAAGTTGCTGGATACGGGGAAGATCAGAAACGCGGAGCTCTAGTCGGTAGTCGGTAGTCAACAGCCCTTACTAAGTAAGCTTATCCAGCTAATTTCCCTCTAAACAACTAAACACCTAAACGACTAAACTATTCCCTTTCGAACATTTCCCGGCCTTCGATTGTATCTATATTCATGAACGCCTTTACCATCAAAGATCTCGAAAACCTGTCTGGCATTAAGGCCCATACGATCCGTATCTGGGAGCAACGTTATAATTTCCTGAAGCCACAACGTACCGGTACCAATATCCGGTATTACAGCAATGATGAACTGAAGACCGTGCTCAATATTGCCCTGCTGAATAAGTACGGATTTAAGATCTCGCATATTGATAAAATGCAGCCGGATGAGATCCGCAGCCGCATTCTTTCCCTGGGTGACGCACAGGCGATCCAGGAGCGGATTGTGAATGAACTGGTACAGGAAATGGTGGACCTGGAGATCGAAAAATTTGAAAAAATACTGGCCGGTTATATTGCCGGAAAAGGGATTGAAAGGACCGTGATCCAGATCCTGTTCCCCTTCCTGGAAAAGATCGGTATCCTCTGGTTAACCGGGCATATCAACCCGGCACAGGAACACCTGGTCACCAATGTTATCCGGCAGAAACTGATCGTGGCTATTGAAACCTGTGTCACCCATTTAGACCGTGATCGTACCGTTTTGCTTTTTTTACCCGAGGGAGAGCATCATGAACTCGGGTTGTTATTCATGTATTATATGTTGAAGAACCGGGGTCTCAAAACGATCTACCTGGGGGCTAATGTTCCGGTAAAAGATGTGGCTTATGTGGTCAATCTGAAAAAGCCGGACCTTGTTTTCACCCACCTGACCGCCACTTCATCCAGCTTCAACCTGGAAAAATTCCTGAACCAGGTGAGTACCCAGTTTACCGGCGTGTCGACTGTGATCTCCGGTCAGCAAACCCAGACTTATTCAAAGCCGGTTCCAGGGGGTGTTACTTTTAAAAAGTCCCTTTCCGAGGTCATGGAATACCTTTCATCCATTTAATTATGAGCTAAAGGGTTGATTAGTAATGTTTAATTATTTTACAAAATAATTAAACAAAATTTTGGCGAAATTCAATCCAGAGTGTTTAATTTTACCGTATATTAATTAAACACAATTGTATGTCCGGATTAGAATTTAACCAGTTATTGCTTCAGAATGCAGACTTTCTGAAGCCCTTTGCGGTGAATCTCACCCGTGATACTGAAGCCGCCAATGACCTCTACCAGGAAACATTGTACAAGGCCCTGGCCAATCGTGAAAAATATAATGTAGGGACCAATATCAAGGCCTGGTTATTTACGATCATGCGGAATATTTTTATTAATAATTACCGCCGGAAAGCTAAACAAAAAACCATTTTTGATAACAGTCCGAATGAATTCCTGATCAATCAGAAGCAGGCCACTGTGGCCAATATGGCCGAAAGTGAAATGCGGGTCAAGGAAATCAATAAAGCGATACAGCAATTACCCGAAATTTTCAAGACACCCTTTTTATTGTATTTTGACGGATACAAATACAATGAGATCGCCGATGTGTTGCATGAGCCGCTGGGAACGATCAAAAGCAGGATACACTTTGCCCGTAAATTATTAAAGGAACAAATCAGTCGTTTTTAAAACAATTCTGTTGTCCAAAAAATCAGTCATTGTTATCGGTAGCGGATTTGCCGGCCTGTCCGCTGCATCCTTCATGGCCAAAGAAGGCTGGGACGTTACTGTTATTGAAAAAAACAGTACCCCGGGCGGTCGTGCCTGCCAGTTGAAAGAAGAAGGATTTACGTTTGATATGGGTCCCAGTTTTTACTGGATGCCGGATGTGTTTGAACGTTACTTCAACCAGTTTGGTAAAAAAGTTTCCGATTATTATTCCCTGACCCGGCTGGACCCTTCTTACCGGGTATACTGGAGTGACGGGTTTACCGATATGCCCGCTGATTTTGAAGCACTCAAAAAAACAGTTGAAGCACTGGAACCCGGCAGCGGCGAAAAACTCGAAAAATACCTGAAGGAAGCCGCTTATAAATATGAAGTGGGCGTGAATAAACTGGTCTATAAACCCGGCCTTTCCCTGGCCGAATTTATGGACTGGCAAACAATCAGTGGTGTATTCCGCCTCGAAGTGTTTACTTCCATTAAGAAACATATCCATAAATATTTTAAACATACCAAACTCAGGCAGCTGATGGAGTTTCCCGTGCTTTTCCTGGGTGCCCTGCCCCAGGATACACCGGCCCTGTACAGCCTGATGAATTATGCGGATATAAAAGGAGGTACCTGGTATCCGGAAGGAGGAATGTATGCCATTGTGGAAGGCATGTATAAACTGGCCCTTGAACTGGGCGTGAAGTTTAAGTTTGATGAAGCAGTAACCTCCATCGAAATCAGCCGTGCTTCTGCTAAAAAAGTGGTGACTTCAAAAGCGGGTTATACTGCGGATGCGGTGATCAGCGGAGCTGATTACCAGTTTACAGAAAAACATTTACTGCCTGTGGCTTACCAGTCCTACTCTGATAAATACTGGGAGAAGAAAGTAATGGCACCTTCCTGCCTCATGTATTATGTGGGGCTAAATAAGAAATTGAAAAACCCGGTGCATCATGCCCTGTTTTTTGATGTACCTTTTGAACAACACGGGGAAGAAATATACAAGGACCCCAAATGGCCAACAGACCCATTGTTCTATGTAAGTGTTTCATCTGTTACCGATCCGGCCGTGGCACCCGCGGGTCATGAGAATATTGTATTCCTGATCCCGGTGGCTTCCGGACTGGAAGCGGATACCGAAGAACTGCGCGAAAAATATTTCCAGGTGATAGCACGGAGGATGGAAGCCCGGCTGGGAGAATCCATCCTGGATGCCGTCGTGTATAAGAAGACGTTTTCGGTGAGTGATTTTGTAAAGGATTATAATTCGTTCAGGGGAAATGCCTACGGACTGGCCAATACCCTCCTGCAGACGGCGGTTTTCCGGCCTTCCTGCCAGAGTAAGAAAGTGAAAAATTTATTTTATACCGGGCAGCTGACCGTACCGGGTCCCGGTGTTCCACCTTCACTTATCAGCGGGGAGGTGGTGGCTAAACAAGTGATCAAAACAATCAAATAAATACCTATTTTGAAGCATGGTACATCTTTTTCATACAACCAGTGAAAACTGCAGCCGCATTGTAACGGAAAATTACAGTACGTCTTTTTCCTCCGCTATCCGGATGCTGCATCGTGACCTGCGCACACCCATTTTCAATATCTATGGGTTTGTCCGATTTGCCGATGAGATCGTGGATACTTTCCATGATTATGATAAGGATATGCTGCTGGCCCAATTTAAAAAAGAAACCTTTGAGGCCATCGAACGGAAAATCAGCCTGAACCCGGTACTCAACAGTTTTCAGCGTACCGTCAATGAATTTAATATTGATCTGAAACTGGTGGAAGCTTTTTTCCGCAGTATGGAAATGGACCTGGATAAAAAATGTTACGATAGCGAAGGGTACAAGGACTATATCTATGGTTCAGCGGAAGTGGTGGGACTGATGTGTCTCTATGTATTCTGTGAAGGCAAACAGGAGATGTATGATAAACTGGAGGCACCGGCCAGGGCCCTCGGCGCGGCTTTCCAGAAAGTAAATTTCCTGCGCGATATTAAGGCCGATTTCAATGGCCTGTCGCGGGTGTATTTCCCGGGCTGCGACTTCTCCAATTTTACAGAGAAAGATAAACGCGAAATCGAAGCAGATATCCACCAGGATTTCAGGCAGGCTTACCAGGGTATCCGGAAACTGCCGCTGAAAGCGCGTTTCGGCGTATATGTGGCTTATAAATATTACCTCTCTTTATTCAAAAAAATAAAACGCCTGGAACCGGCCCGTGTGATGGATGCCCGCATCCGGATTCCCAATTACCTGAAAGCGATGATCGTATTCAGGGCAGGTGTTAAAAACCAGCTCCGACTGATCTGATATGGACCTGACCCAAGTAATTCTCGTGGATGAACAGGATAACGCCCTTGGTGCCTGTGAAAAACTGGAAGCTCACCGTAAAGGACTTCTCCATCGTGCCTTCAGTGTGTTTATTTTCAACAGCAAAGGCGAAATGCTCCTGCAGCAACGCGCCATGAATAAATACCACAGCGGAGGCCTCTGGACCAATGCCTGCTGCAGTCATCCGGCTTTTGGAGAAGCGACATCCGATGCCGTACAACGCCGCCTGCAGGAAGAACTCGGTTTTGTCACAAGGGCGAAAAAATTATTTGACTTTGTCTACCGTGCCGAATTTGATAACGGCCTTACCGAACATGAATTTGATCACGTATTCAGCGGGGAATACGAAGGAGCTATCCAATGCAACCCGGATGAAGTGATGGACTATTGTTTTAAACCGATGAGCGCCATTGCGGAGTCGCTGGAGACAAGGCCCGGACTTTATACAGCCTGGTTCCGCCTGGCTTTCCCGAAAATTGAAAGCTGGTGGCTGCAGGAATATGGCAGCCGTTCATAACTGATTAACTTTACAACAGCATGATTATCCTTTATTATATCCTCGTACTCCTGGGCACTTTTATCGTGATGGAAGGCATCACCTGGTGCACGCATAAATATGTGATGCATGGTTTTCTCTGGTACCTGCATAAGGACCATCACCAGGTAAGACCGGGTATTTTCGAGAAGAATGACCTGTTTGCCTTCATTTTTGCCGTACCCAGTTTCCTCCTGATCTATTTTGGCACGTATGACCATGTGTGGTGGATGCAATCCATCGGCTTCGGGATCATGCTTTACGGGGGAGCTTATTTTTTGGTCCATGATGTAATTATTCACCAGCGTTTCAAGTGGTTCAGCCGGAGCAACAATACCTATGTCCGGGCCATCCGCTGGGCTCACAAAATGCACCATAAACACCTGAACAAAGAACGGGGTGAGAGCTTTGGCTTTCTCTATGTGGCCAGGAAATACTGGCAGAAAGTGCAGCGCGATAAAAGCCTGATGGCCGGAAGCCGCCGGGTGGAATATGCGCCGGAATCAGAATGATTGATTTAAATTGCCCGCCTGTTCAAACACTCATCATACGATTTCATCTTCTGCGGGGCCGGTTGTGCTTCGCTCAGCCTGCTGTTGCGTATGATCCGCAGCGGGAAATTCAAAGACAAAAAGATTCTCCTGATCGACCGGGAGCCCAAGACAAAAAACGACCGCACCTGGTGTTTCTGGGAAGCCGGGGATGGTTTTTTTGAGCCTATCGTTTACCGTAAATGGCCCCGGGTGGATTTCATGAGCGATGCATACAGCGCCACACTTGAAATTGCCCCCTATGAATACAAAATGATCAGGGGTATTGATTTTTACAATTATTGTTTCCGGGAAATCAGTGCACAAGCCAATATTGAAGTGGTATATGGCGATATTGGCAGTTGCTGCCAGCACAGGGAGGGCATATTTATTGAAATCAATAAGATCCGTTACACACTGGATCACGCCATCGTATTCAATTCCATTTACACAAAGAATGAAAATACAGGTATCAGCCTGTTGCAGCATTTCAAAGGCTGGGTGATCGAAACGGGAAATGATGTATTTGATCCGGGCAAAGCTTCCCTGATGGATTTCAGGGTGCATCAGCAGCATGGCACCACATTCGCGTATGTGCTGCCCTTTAGTCCCAGGTCAGCATTAGTGGAATACACACTCTTCACCCCGCAATTACTGGAGCCTGAGCAATATGACCTGGAACTGCGTAATTATATCAGTCAGTTTCTGGGACTGACAAGCTATACAATAAAAGAACAGGAATTTGGGGTGATCCCGATGACCAACGAGAAATTCACTAATTACCGGGACGGCGTGTTCCATATCGGTACTGCCGGCGGGCAGACAAAAGCATCCAGTGGTTATACCTTTCAGTTTATCCAGAAGCAGTCAGATAAAATAATGGAGTACCTGCCATCTGGTGCTGGTCTTTCAATCCTGCCTGATACTCCAAAGCGTTTCCGCTTTTATGATAATACATTGCTGCATATCCTCTATTATAATAAATTACCCGGCCGGGATATTTTCACCCGGTTATTCCGTAAAAACAAACCACAGCAGGTGCTGAAATTTTTAGACAACGAAAGCACGCTACGGGAAGAACTGGGAATCATTTCCACATTACCCACCTGGCCGTTCCTGAAGGCAGCTGTCCAGTCGTTAGTCAATAGTCGTTAGTCACTAGTATTGCTTCTTAGCAAGGGCTGTTGACCTGCCTACCGGCAGGCAGGCTACTAACTACGAACTTCTAACTATTTGCTATGGACAATGCACCCCTACGGAGTGAAATGTTGATTTGTAATCTCTGATGTTTTTGCTACCAACAATACACCCCTATAGGGTGGGAAGACAGTTCAGTTCATCCTGCTTCCTTGCCAATACCTCACTTTCTTCTGATACATTAAGACTACTAACTCCCGACTACTAACTACTAACTATTTGCTACCAACAATACACCCCTATAGGGTGGGAAGACAGTTCAGTTCATCCTGC
>CAZFLL010000098.1:12370-14492 GCA_964519865.1 uncultured Chitinophaga sp.
CTCACTTTCTTCTGATACATTAAGACTACTAACTCCCGACTACTAACTACTAACTTTTAATTATCCGGGTCGAGCTGCATAAACTCCCTCTTCACCGCTTTCAGCATACTGAATAACTGGGCCACTTGTATCAGGAGTAATACGGCCAGCGCCAGCACCACGTACCAGGGGAGGGTGATGTATTTGACACCGCTGATTTTCTGAAAGCGTTCAATATGCCAGCCGTTCAGGGCCGATCCGAAAGCCATGCCTACCAGGAGGAAGGAGATCAGGGAGTAGACTACTTTCATAAACATGATCCGCATGGTGGAATAACCCACTTTAAAATTTTCGAGGATGGCGGCGGGTATGATCAGCACCAGCGCGATCCAGCTCCAGTTCCTGCTGAACCAGTCATTGTTGAGTACCAGGTTCAGTCCTAAAACAAGAACAATGGATAATAATCCCCAGGGGAATAATAAAAAAGAGGAGGGTTTGGTGGAGAGATTTGGCATACTGTAGTTTTTGATATGTACAGAAAGGTAGAAAAAAAACAGCGAAAACAGGAGCGGGGTAAATAAAAAAAAACCCTGCCGGGGCAGGGTTTTAAATGCTGGTTTTCAGTAATTATTGGAATTTAATATAGTTGATACTTTGTCCGCCACTTACATTGTAAATACGAAGTGTTCTCAGACCTGCGGTAAGGTTAACCCCTGTCAAACTAACCGTGGCCCAGCTATCTGTGCTGCCTGTATTGGGAAGTGTAACCGTGGCCACAGTGGCTCCGTCAACTTCAATCCGTACTGTTTTTCCTCCACCGGCAGAAGCGAACCGCATTTTCAGCGTATATGCCTTCGTGGTGCTGATGTTCACACTGTACTTGGTCCACTCGCCTGATTGAGTCCAGCCGATGAAATTGCTGCCTTCTTTGTTGGAATAACTGATGTCCACTGATTCATTGACCCGGTATTCCTGGCCCAGGTTTCCGGCAGATAAATCATTATAGGCAACTGAAGAACCGCCATTGTCAAAGTCTTCTGCCTGGATGGTTCCGGGAATAGCGCGTGGGGTACCACCGTAAGCGGATGAACCGGTAGGTGTGGCTGCGTTCTGTACGATGACAGATACATCATCTGTGGCAGTCAGGCCACCATTGTCGGTCACTTTCAAACGGAATACATAAGTTCCTGCCACCAATCCTGAAGCAGTCAGCACTGTAGAAGCTGCCCCGGATACTGTTGCGGTGGAAGGACCGCTCTGTTGTGTCCAGGCATAACTGCTGATGGATCCACCGGCATCAGTACCAGAACCGGTCAGGCTGACGGTATTGGTGGGAAGGGTGATTGTCTTATCAGCACCGGCATTGGCTGTCGGTGGTGTATTGGTACTAATTGTTCCTGTCACAGTAACGGTTACATCATCAGTTCCGCTGAGTCCACCATTGTCGGTTACTTTCAGCCGGAATACATAGGTTCCTGCAACCAGTGCGGAAACATTCATTGTTGTTGTGGTGGCAGCGGTCATGGTTGCAGTGGAAGGACCGCTTTGCTGTGTCCACTGATAACTACTGATGGTTCCGTCAGGATCGGTTCCTGAACCAGTCAGGGTAACCGTATTGGTGGGAAGGGTGATTGATTTGTCGGCACCTGCATTTGCAGTAGGGGTCATATTTGTCGGGGCAGTTGTTACAAGACCTGATTCAAAAGCACCGAGGTCAGGCAGGCTCCCTGAATAAGGCAAACCTACATTCATTCCCGCATTGATCAGATCAGATCCGGTCGCCAGCTGGAGGAAAGTAATCACCGGAAGACTTCCATCGGCCTGGCGGGCCCTGGTAAGTTGTGAAGAGTCCATACTGGAGAAATCAGATGCAGTGGCGGAAACCGTTCCGTCCCATCTGTTGTTAGAATGAATCTCTGAACTGCCGATATCAAGTCCAAATACCGCTCCAGTATTAAAGAATGGCAAGCTTATATAGTTGCTTTGTGCTGGTGTTCTTATCTCTTTTTGAGGGCTTAAATTTGACTCAGATTTTGAAGATTCTTTATCTTCATCCTCTTGACCGTTCTGATATTGCGATTTGTCGAAAGCGAGGAGAGGAAGACCAATAATAGGAAAGAGGATTAGAAAAATAATGCTCCAA
>CAZFLL010000099.1:0-5176 GCA_964519865.1 uncultured Chitinophaga sp.
GCGGCTAAAGCCGAACTGGAACGGCGGCAGCTGAGTGAAGCAGATATCCTGGAAGCCCGGCAACCCATGAAGGAAAAACAGCTACGGAAAGAGGTGGAAAGGGAAAAACTGAAAGCCGTGGAGGAGAAAATAAAAGCCGCCGGGACCAGTTTCTTTGATACCATTAATCCCCTGCAACAGGAAATCCCTTCTGCCGAAAAAATGATCCGGCTGATCACCCTTGTTTTCGCGGGACTTTTTCTGTACGAAGTGTTCAGCAATTACCAGCTGCACCTGTCCAATTTAAAAGACCTGCCCCGGTATCCTTATGAACTGGGCGTGACCTTCTTCTTCCTGCTCCTCCTGCCTGTTGCACTCTTTTTCTTGTGGAAAAGAAAACCGCTGGGCTGGATACTCCTGATCGCTTATCTCTGTTTTTCCATAATGGGAACACTCTGGCTGCTGTTCATGGCATATACCCATCGTTCATCCGGTTATGGTATCCTGGACATTTACCTGCCAACGCACTCCTACACCACTTATATTATACAGCTGCTGTTTTTAGGCGGTTCAGTTTATGTGCTGTGCCGGAAAAATATCCGGGAAGTACTGACAATCACCGAGGATAAGATGATCTGGACGATCAGTATCTCTTTGCTTATTTCCTTTTTTCTGGTCTACGGAATGTCATGATTCAATTAAGCAACAGCGCCTATATTTACCAAAGGATGAAACGCCATATTCTCTTTATTGCTGTACTTGCACTGGCTTGCAAAAACGAGCCAAAAACAAGTCCGCTTTCCGGTACTGATACCGTTAACAGGAAGAATCATTTACCCGACAACAGGTCACACTATTATATCGCTACTGACAGTATTGTTCTCTCCTCACCTCATTTTGACACCCTTGTTTACTCAAAGAAAGATTTTAATGAAATAGTTGACCACTTCCCCGACCTGTACTCCCCAATACCCGTCCATCCCGATATTTCTTACGCGCAAAGCGGGTATTTCAAAGAATTCACAGCGCCGGATAGCAGTAAAACTCATATAAGTTTTGGCAGTGAGGCCGGTCAGGACAATTACTATATTCTATACGCTTACTTCCTGAAGAAGCAAAACCAGGGGGCTGAAGCAGCAACAAGACGCGAGACGCTGATTGCTATTTACCAGGACCTGAACAGTATTTTCGGATACCTGCAGCACGGGGGTACTTTTTTCGGACACCAGTACAACAGGATCAATGGCTATGCCGAATACGGAGTATATCAGTACCTGCAGTATAAAGATCTTTATTCCGCCTTACCGGATATATCAAAACAAAAAAATCTGTATATCGCTTCCTTAAAACAGGTTGTTACAGATCATATCCATACAGATAATGAAATCCCGGACCAGCGCTCAAAGGAAACAAACAAGGCGGCCATATCCCGGCATATCGACCACCTGGATAAACTGATCGCCGATAATTTTTACCTGAAAAAAGCGCAGGAGTTTCAGTATTCCTGTTACTGATAGCATAACAAACAAAATAGCTTCGCGTTTTTCCTTAAATTGTTCCGGCTTACCAATTACACATCGAATATTATGAAATCAGCTGCAACCCTTATCCTTCTTTTCCTTTACCACGTTGCATCCACTCAACCCGATACATCCTACAACTGTATTGCCCGCTGGAAAAAGGGAGATGAACAGGTAATACTGATAAAGCATACTGTTGAAAAAGGCTGGGCGGGCAAACCGGATCCTGCAGTTGAATTATCCTACGAAGCACACATCCAGGTGCAGGATTCCACCAAAGATGGTTACACCATTAAATGGGTCTTCCATTTACCTCTGGAAGTTAAAAAGGCCAACCCGCTGATCGTACTGGCGATGCCGGTATATGAAGGCCTGAAAATGATTTTCAAAACTGACCGGAACGGGACCTTTAAAGAACTGATCAACTGGCAGGAGGTAAAAGAGGCCTATATCAAAATGATGCGGATGTCACTTCCGCGGAATATGGACGACTCGACTAAAAAAGCCATTGAAAAAAGCAATGCCCTGTTCAATTCAAAAGAAATGACAGAATCGGCATTGATCAATGAAATACAGCTTTACCATGCTCCCTTCAGCATCCTGTTTACGTTGAAGGGAAACAAATTCCCGGCCCAATTTCCGAATCCCTTTGCCAGCGAACCTATCCCGGCCGTGGTTTCAGAAAAACTCTTGTCGTTATCCACGAAAACAGATAATGTATCGTTCAGCATCGATCAGGATATTGACCTGGTCAACGCCACCTCCTTCCTTAAAGGCATGCTTAAAAAAATGGATATACAGGACGATTCCCTGGCTGTCAAGGCCGGCGAGTTAATGGCCAATATTGAAATTAAAGATCACCGGGAATACCAGTTTGCCCCCTCCACCGGGTGGTTAAAAAAACTGGTCTTTCAGAAAACGGCGGTAACCGACCAGTTTAGTAAGATTGAGTCTTTTGTTTTTGAATTGAAATAACCAGGCCCCATTCCCTAATCATGGCTGGTTTAACTCCCCAAATTGAATGTTATAGTTGTTTTACTGGTGTCTGGACTCAGTATTTGGAATGGCGATAAGCGAGAAGCTGGAAGAGAACAGCCCCTACTAAGAAAACAATCTAAACGCCTAAACGCTTCTTCAATACTCTTTCTACTATCAGACTCCTAAACACCAAACACTTCTATAGTACTTCCGCTGCTTTCAGACTTCTAAACGACTAAACAAATCAGGTGTCAGTTGCCAGGGAAACAGCCCCTCCTAAAAAAACAATCTAAACGCCTAAACGCTTCTTCAATACTCTTTCTACTATCAGACTCCTAAACACCAAACACTTCTATAGTACTTCCGCTGCTTTCAGACTTCTAAACGACTAAACTTCATCCTGTACTCAATGGGCGTCATCCCCGTTACCCGGCTGAACACTTCCCGGAAAGCCTTGCTGTCATTGTAGCCGACCTCGTACATGATCTCATTGACATTCTTGCGGGTGGTTTCAAACATCTTTTTGGCGGCTTCGGTTTTCACCCGTTGCAGGTAATCGAGCGGGGTCAGACCGGTGGCTTTGATAAAACGACGGTCGAAATTTCTTCGCCCGACGCCTAAACCGGAAGACAGCTTTTCAATGGATATCTTTTCCCGGTAATTTTCTTCAATAAACTGTTGGGCATTTAACACCGCTTCATCACTGTGCTTTTTATGCCCGCTGAAGATGGAAAAGCCGGCCTGCAGTTGCCGGTCGAGGTCGACCTGGAAATACTTGGCACAATGTATGGCCGTAGACCGGTCGTAGAACTTCTCCACCAGGTACATGAGTAAATGCAGAAAGGAATAAGCACCGCCATTGGTATAAATCCCGTTTTCATCCGTGATCAGTTTGTCCGTTTGCAGGTTCACCCCGGGATAGAGTTCCCTGAACTGCTCTGCCATGGCCCAGTGGGTGGAACAGGTCCTGCCCTCCAGCAAACCGGTGGAGGCCAGCATAAAACTCCCCGCACACATACTGGCCACTTCCGCCCCCTGCTTGTATTGCTGCCTTACCCAGTCGATCAGCTTCCGGTTATTGACTGTGGCGGTTTCATAACTGCGGATCCCCGAGGCCGGAATGATGATCAGGTCCGAATGATCCACCTCATCAATGGCGGCATGGTGCTTTATGGAAAGTATAGTATTGTTTAAATAATCCTGGCTGGTAGCACCCACCAGGGCCACCGTAAAGCGGGCGGCCTCTCCTTTTCTTACCCGGTAATTATTCGCCTCCGTGAACACCTGGTAAGACCCGATGATACAGGCAATGGTACTCATGGTGGTCTGGTCGTCCGGGACCAGGATGCTGAGGTGCTTCATATACCAGTTTTTGTAAAGATATCAGCATTCCCTGTCCAAATCAACCCCTTAGATTGTCTGAATGGCACCACTGAATGTTACCTTTCAGACATTAGCTTTACAGTCTAAACGCTTACAACTATGAGTCACATTGAAACAGCCATTAAAATGACCCTGGACCGCTGGTACGGTTCCATTGCCAGCCTCGACAAATTCCTGAACGCCATTTCCGATGAACAACTGCAAAAAGAAGTTGCCCCCGGCAAAAACAGGGGCATCTATTTACTGGGACACCTCATCGCCGTACACGACGACATGCTGATCCTGATGGACCTGGGGGAAAAACAATACCCGGAGCTGACAGAGCCCTTTATTAAACAAGCTGATAAAGTGGTCAAAGATCTTCCCACAGTTGCTGTACTGCGGGACTACTGGACCAAACAATGCGCCGCACTCCGGACAAAGTTTGACCAGCTGACAACGGAACAATGGTTTGAAAAACATACCGCCGTTTCCGCGGAAGATTTTACTAAAGAGCCACACCGCAACAAACTGAATATTGTCATCAGCCGGACCTCCCATCTGCAATACCATACCGGTCAGATCGCTTTACTTAAATAACACCCCCAATGAGTAATCGGAATTTTCAATACAGTTTTACCAGCTCCAAAAGTCCAACCGAAATATTTCCGTTTTTGCTGGATCCCAAAAACTGGTGGGTGGGTTTGTTTTCTGAGATCATTGAAGGAAAAAGCCAGGCCATTAATGATGAGTTTTCTTTCAGCGCCGGCGATGGCCTGCATTACTCCCGGCAAAAATTAACAGAACTTGTACCTGGCAAACGCATCGCCTGGCTGGTGACCGAAAGCAACCTCTCGTTCCTTACAAATACCAATGAATGGGCCGGTACCAAAATCTGTTTTGACCTCGAAACAGAAAACGGAAAAACAAAAGTCATCTTCACGCACGAAGGCCTGGTTCCGCATTTTGAATGTTATGGGGGATGTTCGGGAGCATGGACGCAGTATTTAGAGAGGCTGGAGAGAGGCGAGAAGCGAGAAGCTAGAAGCTAGAAGGCCCTTCTAAGAGAGTAGTATTTATCACTCTGAGCCGGGCTGCTGAAGGGAGTCATTGCTAAGAAAATACTTCTAGATCTTTCAATTTCGAGCGCAGCGAGAAATCTTGTATTTCTTTCTCTACCCCCCCCCCCCACTTGCCGTCATTCCGAGCGAAGCGAGGAAACTTCTCCTTAGAAAGATGTTTTGTTTCGGTTATTTTACAAACCTCCTCTCTCAAATACAAAGCTCCCCGCTGCGCTGGTATACCTGTCGGCCACAGAGCAACTAATACAAGCTTCC
>CAZFLL010000099.1:5276-14332 GCA_964519865.1 uncultured Chitinophaga sp.
TATACCTGTCGGCCACAGAGCAACTAATACAAGCTTCCCCGCTGCGCTGGTAACACTGTAAATACAAGGTTCCTCGCTGCGCTCGGAATGACGGGGCAAAAGGGTGAGAGAGGAGGGAAGATTTCTCGCTCCTTGCCCTCCGTAGTGAAACGAAGGAGGGACGCTCGAAATGAGAGCTACCTGCAACGGCAGGTCAACAATCCCTCCTAAGAAAACCATCCAAACAACTAAACCCTTCTTTAACCCTCTTTCTGCTATCAGACTCCTAAACAACTAAACTTCCCAACCTCAGCTCTCTGACAATGTATCTCCTAATATTGTAGCTTTACTTCAAGTGAAATGTAATGCCGCCATATCATTCTGTTTACTCACTGGCTTCTGTTCCTGTCAGCATCCCGTAAAGGAAACGGAAAAGATAAATACCGCTTTCTCCCTGAACTATCTTTCTGCCGGACTCGGTTCAGGTATGGGCAGCATGCAGCCCACTATTCATATAGTCAACCAGCGCTTTGTTTATACCTGGGAACAAAACAGTTATTACGGTGAAAAAACAAAAAAGCCGGATACGGTCTGTATCCTGCCTTTCCGGCAATCTTCAATTGATTCCATTCTGGAAATACTGAAGCCGCTGAAAGACACCACGATCAGCCGGATCAATCCCTGTATCATGAGTGGCGGGGTGCAATACCTTACAATAGGTAACGGACCTGATACGGTTCATTTCCGTTTGCACAACAGTGCTGATACCACGGCCCTGAAAATAATGGCCCTCCTGAATCAATATGCACCGGCGGATAAACAACTCTTTCTGAATACCGAAATGATACAAATGGAAAAGGATTGCTGGGAGGATTTGCTGAACGACAGCAAGGAGAAAAAAAGCCGGCACTAGTCCGGCAGCTGTTTTCCCTTTTATTCAGTAAATTGATACAGGGAATGGCCTCACCGGCCTCTATCCCTGGAACAATTATCAACCGCCTGCTACCATGAATAAGCTGACTGCCTACTTTGAATCCATTGGCTTCTCAGGAGAGCCGCTCCATAAAATCAGCGAAGCCATTGAAGTAAAAACCTATAAAAAATATGATTACGTGGTGCAGGAGGGCAAGACCAGCCGTCACCTGGGTTTTGTGGAATCGGGCGTGTTCCAGTATTATGTCATCCTCGATGGGGAAGAGAAAACCACTTATGTCAATATTGAAAATACCTTTCTCGCTTCGGTCATGAGTTTTGTGAGCGAAACACCGGCCCTTGAAAATATACGGGCCCTCACTGATGGTTGTATTAGCCTGATCAGCCGTGCCAACCTGAAAAGACTGGTGGAGGAAATTCCTTCTTTTAAAAATTTCTATATCAACCTGCTTGAATTCGCAGTCTGCGGTATTGATGAATCAAGACATGACCTGATCGTACTGAATGCGGAACAACGCTATGAAAAAATGCTGCGGAAACAACCACAACTCTTACAACATATACCCTTACAACACCTCGCTTCCATGCTGGGTATCACAGCCCGTCACCTGAGCCGGATACGGAATAATATCCGCTGATTTTCTTTTTGGACAAATGTCCGGTGCCGGGCTCCGTCGGTTTTACATTTTTGCATTGTCAAACAAAAACAAACGACATGCAAAAACAAAAACAGCTTTTACTCGCCGTCCTCCTGCTTTGGACAGCAGGGGCACAAGCCCAGCAACTTTCTAAGAATGAATTCAGTGTAAACGGATTCCGGAACCCTTCTATCGGCGTGGAATACCGCCACAAAGCGATTTCCCTGCACAGCGGTTACTATATCACCGCCCTGGAAGCCGGTATTACCACCAAATTCATCAAATCAGGCCTAACCGTATGGTTCTTACCTACCGGTAAAAAAGAAAATCCCTCTTCCTTCTATGCAGGCGCTTCTTACCTGCGGGGACTGAACCTGAATTACAAAAAACAAAACGCCATGGGACTGGAAGCCGGTTACCGTTGGATGATCTACAAGGGACTCAATTTCCGGATCGGGGCCATTGCCCTCATGGCCAAAGACCACAAGACAAAGATCAACCCGACTCCCGGACTCAGTTATTCCTTCTTCTTTTAAACCACCAAATCATGAAATCAAACAAAACCATCGGCCGCTTACTGATCACCGGCGCTATCGCTGTACTGATCCCTTATACCATCCTCACTATTATTTTCCAGTATCCTGATATTCTCCGCGAGGATACCGGCAACATACTGACCAAATTCCATGAAGGTGGTAACCGTTTAATATGGACCTGGTTTGCCTTTGCCATCACCGGTCTGCCCCTGATTCCTGCTTATATACTTATCGGTGAAAAACTGGAACTGTACAATCCATGGGCCCGTGTGGCCACCAATCTCGGCCTGATCGGGCTGATTGTTCAGATGATCGGTTTACTGCGCTGGACCTTTGTGGTTCCGGTGCTGGCCACTGATTTTGTAACCGCCACCGATGCCGCCGGCAAAGCCGCTGCCATCAGTTCCTTCAAAACTATTCACCAGTTTGGCGGTGTGCTGCTGGGCGAACACCTGGGACAGCTCTTCACTATTGCCTGGACGATCATCATCTCCATTACCTTTTTCCGTTTAAAATTATTTCCTAAATGGGTTTCTGTATTCGGTATCATCAGCGCTGCCATCTACCTGTTAGCACAAGCCGATTTATTTGCCACCGTCATGCCCGGGTTCCCGGTATGGGATATGGCGGGATTTATTGGAAGCACGCTTTGGTTAATATGGTTGATTGTAGTGGGAGTGCGATTTATTAAGCTTAAGAAAGCGATTGTGTAGGTGTTAGCCTTTTGTCACCCTGCCTGCAGGCCGTAGCGAAGCGAAGCTGGGAGCCTCCCGTAAGGAAACTTTCTAAACGACTAAACGCTTTCTTAGTAATCTTTCTGCTATCAGGCTCCTAAACGACAAACATTTTTAAGAATACCAATCGTATCTTTCCATTTAATTTTCTCATATGAAACCTGTCCTGTTTATTTTTCTTCTTATTTCCTGTATGCACGCTTCCGCCCAGTCAATCACTGAACTGAAAGACAGCAGCATTTATTTTACCGGGTGGGGTGGCCAGACCGACAGGGCCAGGGTAATGCGGAAATCGGACAGTACGCGATTGACTGCGGGCCAGTATAAAACAGTAGCCGGTGACCGGTACCGGGTCTTTGCAGTCAATGATTCCGGTTACCTGCATGGCTCCTTTAAGGATTTTTACACCGCATCAGATTACCGGGAAAAAATCTACGACAAGGGCCTGCTGATAAGGGAATATTATAAACTGGGGAATAGATTAGTGTCAGAGTCATTTGATTCCACTGTATCTGTTCTCCTCTATAACAGCAGGCAGAACCGCTGGGAGCCGCAGCTGAAATCAGTGAACGTTGAAAAGGAGTATGACATGCGTGGAAATATCTCTACCTGCCGGTATCTGAAAGGTCCATATTACGCCTATACCGTATTCCGGTATAAACAGGGTATCCTGATCATGGAAAAAACACCCTTTTACCAGGAGAAGGAAATGGACCCTTCCGGGAAAGTATACCGGCTGGTGCAATACAACTGGACCCTGAAGCAGATTGAAACCAGCGAATTTGAAAAAGGAATCCTGAAAAAGAAAACCATCTTGAAAAATTCTGCTGCAACCTGGGATCCCAATGGCATTGTTCAGTTTAATGATATCGGCCTGCGGGATGAAGTGATGGTGTATCACTATTCTGATGGAAAAAAAATCAGCAAAACAGAACTGATAAAGGACCGGAAACGGACAGTGACCGAATATAATCTGCAAGGGAAAGTCATCTCCGTGAATACCTACCCGCTGCCTAAGACCTTAACAGCATCCGGCGTAGCCCCCGCAGAGACAAAACAATAACCGGTATACATATTAATTTCGCGGAATATGAATGCCTCTGTTTTACAGAAGGGACTTCATGCTGAATTGGAAAAATCATCGTTTTTGTTAAAGTCTAACAGCGATCAACCCCCGAAAGATGTTTAACTGATCACCCTCACACTAAAAGTTTAGCTTATGCTATACCGGGATATCCGGTGCAGGGTACTGTTATTATTTTATTGAAAAACAAGCAATTATTCTTTCACCACCTGCCGGCATAAGGTCAGTTGCCTGTAATAATAATTTGTTTTCCGGTCCGTCTCCAGCCTTTCCTGCTAATCAAAATCATTTGGCAGCCTGCCAATAATATGTACTTTGTACCCCCTATTATGAAAAAGATCATCATCAGCCTGCTGCTCGCGCTGGTTTACCTGTCCTGTAAAAAAGAAGAAGTGATCGTGGTCATTCCCAACGACTCCTCCATGCAACTTTCGGTAGACCAGGTGCTCAATGACTCTGGTATTGTTCTGAAATGGAACAAATATAACAATGAGCGTTTCAGTAAATACCGGCTTATCCGGTATTCAACATACATGCGAAACGGGGTGTTTGGAAATCACTGGGATACCCTTGACACCAATACCGATCCAAACCATTTAACCTATACAGATCAGAATATACCGCTCACCAATAATGCTGCTTACTACCTTCACGCCTATAATGATTCCGGCCGTATCGTGGCATCTGCTTATTTAAACTACCCGCTTCCACGGGGCCTTTTTTTCGGACAACCCAAAGACATCCTTTTTGATAAAGACCATCATTGGCTGTACATCACGGAGGAAAATAAAGTTTCGGTGGTGGATTATAATTCAAACCGGATCCGGCTGGTAAAAGAATTTCCCATGGGTATCGGCTATTGCAGCCTGGGCAAATATAACGGCAGCGATGAGCTATATGTACCCTCCTACGACGGCTGGCTGTATATATTAAATGCGGCCACCCTTGAACAGAAGGACAGGATCTATGTGGCCGGCTACCGGATCGGCTCTGTTGTCTCTGTAAATGATAAGCTATTTGTCGGCTCCAGTGATATGACATCGGGCACTTATGCAAACTGTGTGAAATCCTATGACCGGGGAAGCAAAGCGATGCTGGGCCGTACCGGGTACTGGGATGCCACGAGGCTGATGCACCTTACCGGCACTACCATTGAACTGGTGGACCTCTCTATCAACCTGATGCCCGTGGATCTTTCCTATTATCAATTCGACGCAAACGGTGTCCCGGTTTTCCGGCTGAATGATTCTTACCACAGTGATTACCAGATGGACGTTTCGGTATTCCGCTCCTTCCCCGATGGCAGCCGGTTTATTACGTCCGGTTATGGCACCGTCTTTAATAAATCACTCGTGTTTGACCGATACCTGAAGCCCAATGGCAATTATGCAGATTTTGCATTCAATGATGATGCCACCCGCATTTACTCAGCAGACCGGGTTCTGAAAAAAATTGATGTCATCGCCTACCCGTCCACCACCCTGGTAACCAGTTACCCGCTGCAATGGTATCCCTATAAAATATTCCGGGACAATACGACCCTCCTTTGTATCAGTAAAACCTATAATTACCAACTCACTTACCTGCTGATTGAAAGAGTAAACCTTTGATTATTATGAAAATTCTTCTCCCTCAATCCCTGCTCTTCCTGGTCTGTTGGCTATTGACTGCAGGATGCCAGAAAACAGAAACGATTACGCTCGACCAGCCTAAAGCCTGCTTCAGTTCAACAGTGTTTGATCCATACAACGGAACGGCTGTAACAAATACCACGGCCCTGATTGACTCCTCTTTCCGTTTTATCAATTGCTCGGATTCAGGAAGCGGAATCAGTTATCGCTGGGATTTCGGGGATGGCGCTACTTCCACTGAAAAAAACCCGGTACACCGGTATCCCAGGCGGGGCCAATACCCGGTTACCCTGATCGTATCCCGTGATAACCGGGCCTTTGATACGATCAGCAAAATGCATAATGTTATACTTGGACAGCAGCATGTATCATTCGGGGAAACCACCAGCTCCCGCCCCATAGGAATTGTGGAAAATCCGGACGGCAGTTTTTTACTGCTGAACAATACCGGTTATAGCAGTAATTACCAGCTGATCCTGCTGGATAGCCTGATGGCGAAAACGGGCATGTACTCTTTCCCGGCCAGCCATAAATACAGTTCGGTAAACCGCTGCTCTGATAACAATTATATACTCACCGGTACCACGGCGAATGCCACCTATTACAATGAACTGGTTAAATTAAAAGCGGATGGTTCCGAGCTCTGGAAAAAAGCCGGGCCTCCGGGTGATTCTTATACCTGGGCAGCCCAGACTCCGGACGGCGGGTTTGCCGTGGTGGGTACCAGGCCTATCGCCGGTCCTTATGGCAATACCATAAATTATGCAGTCCTCGTCAAGACTGATAATTCCGGAAATACACAATGGGAAAAATTACTGGACAACGAGGGCATGACTTTCAACAAGGAAGGCATCGTTGAATCCGACGGTTATGTTTTGGCTGGAGTTAAAAGAAATGCCGGATCCCCCTGCAGTGACTGTGATTCGTTGCTGATCCTGAAAGTCAATACATCAGGTTCAGTCAGCTGGAAAACCTCCGTGCTCTGGGGACTCAATACCAGCAACTGGTGGGATACCCGGATCGCAAAACTGGATAACGGGAATTATACCGTGCACAATGAATATACCCGTGGAATTTTCTTTTTCTCCCCCACGGGCGTATTCCTTGACCGGCGGGTCACCAACGGCCAGGTAAACAGCATTACCGGCACGCCGGATGGTAACCTCATACTTACTCAAACAGAAGGGGGTAACGGATTCACCATGCGGATCATAAAAATGACAACGGAGGGTTCAGTACTCTGGACGGCCAGTCCGGATGGGAGACAATTAATGAGTAACAGTTATAGTTGCTGCTCCAGCAGCAGGCCTGCTACTATCAGCCGTCTGAAAAACGGTGGCGTGATAACGACCGGCTACCGGGTAAACAATACCAGTTCCGGGTATAATGTATATACAGTTACTCTCCTGTTGCAACTGAATGATGCTGGTAATCCTAAATAAATCCGGGAAAATCATGAAACGGTCCCTGTCTGTTATCCTGTTTCTGCTGCTTGCTGCAGTAATGATAACCTGCAATAAAAGTGATCAGCCCGCTCCTGCCGACACCCGTACCGGGGCTGTAAAAGGAGCTGTGTACAACAGCTATAATCAACTCCTGTCCGGGGCCCGGATCACGGTGCAGCGTAACAGCAGCACGATATCCGGGACCACGAATGCCGGAAATTATTTTTTTTCAAACCTCGTTCCGGGATCCTATACCGTTTCAGTGAGTAAAGAAGGATACATGGACGCCTCCTCAGCCATTAATATCCGGGCCGGGGATACAACTACCAAAGACTTTACGCTTACTCCCGGTACCGCCTACCTGAACCTGCTTTCAGACACCCTTGTTGTTGCCGGTGGGTTTGAGGGCAGTTTTGTTATCCGCGTGTCAAGCAACAGCAGCTGGGTACTGAATAATTCCAGCAGCTGGCTTACCCCCTCCAAAACAAACAGCAACGGGGATGATTCAGTAGTGGTACGTCTTACAAATTCTACAGATGATACCACCCGGCAGGCCCTCCTGCAGGTACAGGCCGGTTCACTGGTAAAGAGAATCGTGGTGCAGCAGGTGGCGCATGTAAAACTGTTGCAATCATTACCGAAGCCGGGTAACCTGGCGACTTCCACCAAAGATTCGGTGATTTTGTTTTTCAATCAACCGGTAACGGTTACCTCCATCATTCCCGGAAATATGTTCTGCCAGTCTGATATACAGTTTACCTATACCGGCAATAAAATAACTTTCAGTTATGCCTGCGGCTCACTCGGAGGTGATTATCCTTTTACCATTGCCACCCGCAACAGCCGTGGTGATCAGTATACATTTACCTTTTCCGTTGGTTTTTACAACAAGTGTATCAACCTGACCGGTACCATTTCCCGGTATTTTGTAAACGATGCGGACAACAGCTATTGGATTTTAACCGATCACCCCAATGCCCTGTATAAAATTGACATGACCAGTTTTGACATACTGCACCGCTATGACCTGCCGTATGAACCGGTGATGTTTACAGTGAACCCTTATAACAATAAAATATACCTGGCTTACCGGCAGGTGCCAAAACTGTATATACTGAACCAGGATGGAACAACCAATGAAGTGATCAATATAGTACATGATACCAGCCGGACACAGTATGAATCTGACGGGCCGCGGATCTACCCGATACAGCTGGCCTTTACCCGGAATGGAAAAGGAATGATCTGGCTGACGAACACCTATTATGGTTATAATGGATTCTGGTTTATTGATGCAGCCGACAATCACCGGATCTGGTATCAATCGCTTCCCGGGGAAGAAGTCAATTATAATGATGTCAGTACCAACTTTGATAAGTCAAAACTGGTACTTACCTATATGAACGATGATCCCACAATCGGTCGTTTTGACCCGGAAACCATGCAGTTTACAAAATACAGGCCCACCCGCACCACCCGTGGTGTTTTTAATACGCCAAGCAGGAAAAATGGAAATGTTTATTCCGGTCAGTTGTACAACCAGCTGATCGTTAATCCGGACACCGGTGTTGAATCATTGGAATCATTTAAAGACAACCGCTCCTTCGGCAGTGTTGATTTTGTCTATAAACCGGGCCGCGAGTCCTCCATTTATTTTGCAGAAGAAGCACATATTGAAGTCCTGGATTATTCCACCCGTACCAGTCCGGTAGACTACGATGCCATTTATTTCCTGAAAGGCACCACCGCCACACTGGACGGCCGGTTCCTCATCGTCTACCGGCACGATGGGAATTACAATGCTAAAGTCATTCAATTACCGGCCACCTGGTTTGATTATTAATAAACGACTGAAAAAGCACGAACCTTCGATATGTCCCGCCAACGTACCCGGTAGTGTTACTTTTCCGGGACTACTCAGGGTGACAAGAAGACCTCTTTCCAAAGCGCACATCAAAAGAATGGGCTGTTTCCTGGCATCCGGCAACTGACACCCGAAAGGTTGGTTGTTTAGGAACCTGAAAGCAGAAGGAGGATTTAAGAAGTGTTTAGTTGTTTAGGTGGTTTTCTTAGAAG
>CAZFLL010000100.1:0-4711 GCA_964519865.1 uncultured Chitinophaga sp.
GCAGGAAGAAAACCCGGAGAAAGGCAGGATGATTAATCACTCAGCAATGAACACTTGCCACTTCCCAGTCCCTCATATTACTCCCTGCATCCTGACCCGAGTTTTGGGCCAAAAACTGTAGTGTGAGGATCTATATAACCGGTAAAATATTTATGAGCCGGATATAGACAGGGAGAAATGTTTGTTACTGGGCATTGGCGTTATATCGGAGGAAATACTTTCGAATCATTTTAAAGAAGTTGGGATTTTTGTAGATTCGTTTAATTGCGATAATACAATCGTTAAGGGTAATCAATTGACCTACTTTAATAAAATGTGGAATTATATAGAACCCTGGATTGATAGACGACAATATGCTTTTGTAACGTTTTCAATACTCATTGGACTTTGGCTTTCATTCTCTTCAATTACAACTCATAAAGTATCTTCAATTTCCGACTTAATTACGGTTGAAGGAATATTATCAAAATACTCTTTTGTTGACGGGGAAAGGGGGACAAAGAAGTATTACATCTGGTTGACACAACATGAAGCGACTTTTCAAATACCTGCTGATTTTTTGAACTTTTTTGAAAAAGACAAATTTGAAAAAACAATTAATGCAGGACAAAAAATATATGTCGGAATTTCCAGGTCTGACAAAGCAAGTTTGACAAAAATTAATGATAGGATTCGTATATATGAACTACATAATGACCACGCATCATACTTAAAAAGTAGTTTGACAATTAAACAAGAAAACAACACTCTACAATATATAATTGGACCTCTATTTATTTTGGCAGGTGTTTTTTTCTTCTTTTACAGACGAAAAAAACTGAGACATGACTACGGCTAACAATGGGTTTTATGCAAGTTGGGCTTGAACTTGTAACATTAGCTATTTGCAAATCTGAGCTTCAGTTTCAGCAGAAGAATAGCAATCAGCAGCGGTTATCGGCAGACGGAATACTAATTCCAAACCTGCATAAAGCACTATTCGTAATTTAAAAAAATTACTTTCACACCAGGAATTTAATCCCAATGAACAAAGAACGCATCCGTTACTGGCTCGATTTTATTCCGGTGATCATATTGCTTGTCTATTCGGTAGGTCTGATCTATACATTGTCCACAACTGCAATCAATATTGAGTGGAATAATATTACCGGTCTGCTGGTACTGCCAGTACTGTTGTACCTGCTGTTCAAAAAGCACAAAGCCGGCGTGTTGCTGACCGGACTGGTGCTTTTGCTGGCTGTTTTCGGACTCTTCTCCTATACAGAAGGTCTTAGAGTATGGACATTCGGATTAAAGCTATCCGATTCCAAAGCCACGATTCAATCTCACGGTGATCTGAAATATCTTTTATACTTTATACTTCACCTCCTGCTGTCAGGCAGATATTATGTGGGGATTTTGACTAGGGAGTATTGGGGAAAGTTGGCAAATTAGCAAGTTAACAGGTTGACAAGGAGTGTTCTTAGCAGGTTGCCTTATCAACCTGTTAACCTTTAAACCTTTCAACCGGTCATCTCCTCCAAAAATCCCACTTTTACAGGATACCACAGCTCCCGGTATCAGACCATCTTTGAAAGGTAAAACACCCCAACATGAAATTCTTGTTCATAGCCCTCCTGCTTTCCTCTGCCTCCCTTTCAGCCCAGGAACAGAAATTTGATATCGCCAGCTTTAACCTGCCAAAAGGCTGGACTAAAGGAGAGGAAAACAACAGCGCTGTACAATACCTGAAAAAAGAAGGTACAAAATGGGCCCAGGTGGCTATTTATAAGAACACCACCTCACTGGGGAGTCCTGAGGCTGATTTCGACAGCGAATGGGAAAAACTGGCTGCTTCGGTATATAAAATTACAGACGCCCCTGTTAAATCAGCGGTGGAACCGGCCATGGGAGATTGGAAGAAAATAAGTGGCACCGGGAAATGGTTGTTTAATGGTAAGCCTGTTACCACCACGGTAACTACTTACACCGGTTATGGCGCCTGTATCAGTTTTGTTTTCAGTGTAACGGATCAGAAATTTGTTCAGGCCTGCAATCAGTTGCTGGCTTCAGTTCAGTTACAGCAAGGCAAACAGGAAACTGTCAGTGAGCCGGTCAATACTACCATTACAACCGATAACCAGGCAGGCAACAATACACAACCCATTGCAACCGGATTTAAATTCAATACCACCAATTTTGATGATGGCTGGACCAGTACTATCCAGGAAGACTGGGTGCAGGTCGAAAAAGGGACGATTAAAACAATTATTCATTATCCCAGGGAGGGTACTATTTTCCCTGCAGATCCTGAACCCCTGATTAAAGCAGCCTGGAATATCCTGGTGGCACCCCGGTACAGCAACCTGAGCAATTTTAACGCCCGATATATTGAAACTTATAACCGTCCCTATTTTGGAACAGGCTATGCTACGGAGAACAGTACAGGAAAATCTGTATTTATCGTGTTGTTCCGCAGAGGTGGTGGCTGGATTGAAGTCGTGACACCGGATAACGCCAGCTTCACCAGGGAATTCGGCTTCAATCCTGAATCGATTGTTTGGGGAAAGCTGACTGAATATATGGGTGGCTGGGTGGTTACCAACAGTGCGGGCAATACGATTAATGCTGATCCGGTGGTTTTTGATAAACTGGATAAAATGGTGAACTATAACAAGTTTGCCGTGGCTGCTTCAGATCTTGCCGGTACGGGTAAATGGAATGCCACTTTCTCCAGTAATACGTATTATGTCAATTATTATACAGGCGCCAATGCGGGGATGAACACCTACACTTCTTCACAATGGTTTGATTTTAAATCAGGCCAGCAGTATCATTGGGAACTGGTGGCCGCCAATACTTTTAACGGGCAAACCAATGTGGCGCAAACCAAATCTGACGGTACTTTTAAATCAGCTAATGACTGGCAACTGCATTTTTCTGACATAGAGCGTAAAGCCAAAACCTATGATGCCTATTTTACGGCTATCAAGGGGGGAAGGGTGCTGTGGCTGAATGATGCGAATGCACCGGGGAGCGGCATCTTTACAGGATATTCGAGATAAGTTGTTTTGCAGGCAATTTTTAACCGCGGAGGACGCAGAGAGCGCAGAGAAATACAAGATTATCCCCTCTGCGTTCTCCGCGCTCTCTGCGGTTTTATTTCTTCTCACCAGTCGTCTGTCCTGAAACTACTCACTGGAAACCCCTCCGTACTAAACAGATCCCCCACTACAAAATCCTTAAACGCATAACGCACCGCCACTGGTTCTTTTACATCGGGGGCAGATACCAGTACGGCTCCGCCGCTTACGATCGCTTTCGCCGGGCGGAATACTTTATTCGCTCCCGCTACTTCAAAATACTTCAGTTCTTTGCCGAAGGCGGATAAGCCATTGGGAGCGTTTTTAAATTTCACCGTTACAATGCTTCCGGTGATTGCAATGGCTTCATAAGCCGGACTCTCATAACCAAATCCTTTCAGACCGTATGTTTTACCGAGTGCCAGGTAGGCCAGTCTCTTCGCCCCGGTCACCTTATCCATCGGGTGAATATTGAACTCCTCACCAATATCCATCAGTACAGCCATGCCGCTGTTGGGTATTACAGTTAATGCTTTCCGCTGTGCGTCCCGCAGGTAAGCCGAGTTATAAGCCGTTGCCCCCACAGCCGCATAATTCATATAATTATAAGGAGCGATCTGCGCATAGAAAAAGGGGAAATCACCCTGTCCGCTCTGTTCACGGATCTGTTTTACAAAAGCCGGGAATAGTGTTTCATACTGCTTTGCCCGGTCATTATTGCTTTCTCCCTGGTACCAGATACAACCCTTGATCGTATACCCCAGGAAAGGACGCAGCATACCATTATATAATACAGTGGCATTCCTGTTATTCAGTTTGCCGGTATCAGCGGGGGCCGGCACTTTAATATCCGGAAATGCCTTCAGCGTTTCCGCATCCATAAACGCTTCCACCGGTGAACCACCATAACTGATATTGACCAATGCCACCGGTACCCGCAGCCGGTCATGCAGCATCTTCCCGAAATAATAAGCGGTGGCGCTGAAATTACTCACAGATTCAGGGTCCGCGCTTTTCCAGGCGGATTGCTTGCTGGTATCCTGGGGCAGACGTTGGACCGAGCGGGGAACAGTATAGAGACGGATCAGGTCATCCGTGGAGTTGAAGATGGCATCGTTGCTGCCGGTGATCGGCTGGTCTTTGAACCCTTTCATCGCCATTTCCATATTGCTCTGCCCGCTGCACAGCCATACCTCACCGATGAGTACATTGTTTATGGTAACAGGACTGCCATCGCTGATCGTGATGGTATGCGGGCCGATGGCCGATTTCACCACTTCAGGAGCACCGGCTTCGGTAATGGTCCAGTCAACCGGAGGCAGGGCGCTAATGGCCGGGGTCTTTACTTTCAGTTTCCAGTTGCCATTTTCATCCGCTTTTACTGAGTAAACAGCCTTATTCCATGACGTACTCACTTTTACCATGGCACCGGCCTTTGCCCAGCCCCATAAAGCCGCGTCTGTATCCTGTTGCAAAACCATACCATCAGAAATAAACCAGGGCAGCCGGATTTTGGCTCCTGCGGAAAATACAAACGCAATGAAAAGGGAGGCAAGTAAGAACCGTTTCATCTTGAATGGAATTTAAAGTGGACCGAATGTAGGAATTTTAGGGGGGAAATGCGTCATGGGGACGGAGAGAGCGGAGAG
>CAZFLL010000100.1:4811-14300 GCA_964519865.1 uncultured Chitinophaga sp.
AGAGGAAAGAGGAGAGGGGAGTCTGAAAATTGCAGAGTTACTCATTCATTTGTCAACCTGTATCAGTTTTTAAGAGCTCTCCCCGAGTTACGCCCACTTTCCTCTTTCCTCTCTCCTCTCTCCGTTCATTTTGCTTATTTTAGCTCCCGATTCGCCACTTATGCTCAAGGACAAAGACAACAAAGAAGGTTCGCACAAGAATATCTGGTACGGGGCCGGCCGGCAACGTATTGAGATACCAAAGACCATCCTGAAGTCAAGGGTGAACAGCAATTCCATGCTGCGTCACCTGCATATCTGTTCGATCGGTTATTACCCCAAGGCAAAGGATCATTATACTTACCGGAAAAAGGGATTGCCGGAAAACTTCCTCTTTTACTGTGTGGATGGCAATGGCTGGTTCCAGATCGGCAAACAGCGTTATGAAGTAGGTCCCAATGAATTTTTTATTCTGCCGCAAAACATCGAGCACTCTTATGGCAGCAGTACTGATCACCCCTGGACCATCTACTGGATCCATTTCGGAGGAGAAGCATTGCCCCAGTTCAATGAAGTGCAGGAAGTACAGAAACACTTCAAACCCGTATATATAAAAAACAACGGGGAGATCATCCCGATCTTTTCCAAGATCTATAAAACACTGGAACTGGGATACAGCGTGGACAACCTGTTATTTGCCAATATGTGTCTCTCGCATTTCCTGACCCTCTTTGTCTATAACGGACGTCATTATACCGCCAGTTCAGGCGATATGCTCGACTGTGTGGACAGCGCCATTCTCTTTATGCAGGAAAAGATCAATGATAATATCTCGCTGAATGATCTCAGCAGTAAATACAATTATTCCATCTCCCGGTTCTCCAACCTGTTCAAACATAAAACAGGCTATGCCCCCATCGATTATTTCCTGCAGATGAAAATGCAGAAAGCCTGTCAGCAACTGAACTTCAGCAACCGGTCCATTAAGGATATCGCTTTCGGTCTGGGCTTTGATGATCCTTATTATTTCTCCAAACGCTTCCGGAAAAATATCGGCATGTCACCCAAGAAATACCGTTCACTCCGGAGCAATGACCTGAATGACTGACCAGAAACCAGCAGGAATTATTCTCCGGTTTGTGCTTCCTGGGCTGCCAGTGCTTTCTTCTTCATCCCACTAAACAGCAGTTTCAGGATTAATGGAATCAATGGTGGAATCCAGAAAGCGATTTTTGGGAAATACAGGTATACAAAGGAGAAGATGATAAATATGACGGGTACAGCTAATGCCCGTGCGGAGAAAAAGCGGGCTACCGGCTGTAGCAGGTTTTCGCTCAGGCGATGACGGGGGTTACTGACATAACGCCACATATAAAAATTAATAAACCCCAGCATGGCAATATTCGCCGTGTAAAAAATTACCGGGGTGAACGTGTGGGATAATACAAATTCACTGTAAAATCCGGTACTGAAAGGCATCATGGCCACCGCCAGCAGGAAAAATATATTCAGCCAGATCAGCCGTTCATTAAAATTAACCACATAGCCAAAGAGGCGGTGATGAACGATCCAGTACTGTCCGATCAGCAGGAAACTGACCAGGAAACCGATAAACTTCGGAATCAGGAGCCTGAGTGCTTCTAACAGGCCTGCATCGGTTACCGTATCATGCGGTAGTTCCGGGACTTTGATTTCAATTACCAGCAGGGTGATGGCGATGGCGAAAACTGCATCGCTGAAGAGAATCAGTCTTTCCAGCTGAAATTCTTTTTTCAGCTCATTGTGGAGTTTATTGCCCATATCGTTGGTTCAGGCAATTAAAATAGTCCGTTTTTTCCCTATAAAAAAATGAAGTTTATTCCTGTTCGGTTTCTTCTTCCTTTACCCAGGCTTCGGGATGCAATCCGTGTTTGAAGCGATACAGGGCCTGCTTGATATACAGGCGGAAATCATAATCACCGGCCAGTTTGGTAAAGGCAAATGAGGGCCGGAAAACCCGCATAAAACTATCCAGTTCATTGCCATCAAGGAGGGTGAGACGGCGTACCAGGGCCTTATTAAAACGAAAGTCCACAAACTTATCCTGTTCTTCCATCAGCAACCGCTGCTGGAAGGAAATCATACTGCGGTTGCGTTTGAAGCGGAACATATTGATGATCTCATCCAGGTCAAAACCCACACCGGCGCCATATTGAGGCGTTACGGTTTTCAGTCTCGGTTTCTGGTACCCGAAAACTTTGGCATAATCCAGGCGGTTTTGCAGGGAATCCTGCCGGTAATTACGGGGTAATATTTTCACCTCCTTCAGCACCGGCACATTTACCTGCAGGGATATGTCAAACTGCATGGGATTGCCGATCTTGATTACGGGAAACTTCACCGTGGCTTTGTTGAGGTAACTGAACCAGATCGAGTCCCTTTCAGTCACTTCAATATCATAATAACCCTCTGCATTGGTCACGGTGCCTGTACCGGAAGTGGACATAACACTGACCAGTTCCATCGGGTAGTTACGGGAACTGTCATACACATATCCACGGATGCGGTAGGTCTGTGCCTGGCTGCTAAAAACTGCTCCTAAAAGGAGCAGGCAGGTAATGATATAAGGAGATAGCCGTTTCAAATCCGGCAGCAAGTAACGAAAGAAAGTGCAAAAGCTATTCTAAAGTATAGCCGCTTATTGATTATTTTCTGATTCTTTCTTATAACTGGCCGCTTCTTCCAGCAGTTTTTCACTTTTAGCGGCAATTTGCGCCTTAAAATCTTTGATGATGGGGTAAATCCCGATCGCGGTGAGTTTATTTTCATCATACACCATCTCCAGTCCGAGCGTGTAATAATAATGGTCGCCGGAATAATCACCATAACCAAGCGACTGGTAGGGGTATTTAGCCAGTTTTTGGCCACAATCCTCCATCCCGTCATGGAACCTGATACCGTTGTTGATTTTTACCAGTTCCAGTTGTTTATCAGAAGCAGAGTAGGAGGTAACCGTAATAAAATTGAGTTTATGTTTTTTGAAATATAAGCCGAATACAGGCATACTTACCGGGAGATCACCATCATAACGGATACAACTGTCAAAACCCAGCACAAACTGCATGACGCTGTCGATCCGGGTGTCATAACCACTGAATGCTTCCAGTTGCTCATCATAGGTATAACCCCGGGGGTCACCTTTCAGGATGGCCGTAACCTGTTTCTCCGACATACCCAGTTTTATATTGTTGACACCAACGCCCGGGGTGATCACGATGGGTTTGGTTTGTGCAATGGCGGTAAAGAAAACGGATACGAACAGGGTTAGCAGGGTAAGTCTTTTCATAATGGTTATTTAATGAACGATAAAGGTGTAATAAAATAAAGGAATGACCTATACCCCGCTGAAGGTATTTTAAAGAAGGCCTTCGATCACTTTCGGGAAATGGGCATGTTCAAGAGTCTGCACTCTTTTAGCCAGGGTTTCAGGGGTATCATCGGTCAGTACCGGGCAGCGGGCCTGGAAAATAACCGATCCATGGTCATAGTACTCATCTACAAAATGAATACTGATCCCGCTTTCCTTTTCTTTATGATCGATCACGGCCTGGTGCACATGCCGGCCATACATGCCTTTACCTCCATACCTGGGGAGAAGGGCCGGGTGGATATTGACGATCCGGTCCGGGTAGGCCCGGATCAGGGCGGGGGGAATCTTCCATAGAAATCCGGCCAATATGATCAGGTCGATGTTTTTTGCCTTCAGTTCAGGTACATAGGCATCGCCCTGGAAAAAGGCCTCTTTTTCCAATATTAATGTCGGAATATGTTCTTTATCAGCTATTTGTAAAATTCCTGCCCCGGGCTTATTGCATACGATCAGGCTGATCCTGGCTTTGTCTGATTGGGCAAAATGGCGGATAATCTGCAGCGCATTACTGCCGGCCCCGGAAGCAAAAATGGCGATATGAGAGGGGGCTTTATTCATTAATATCGGGGGTCTTTGATTTTACCAGACCGATCCGGGCACCCAGTTTTTTGATATAACGGGAGAAAAACGGGTACTGGCCAAAAGGGACGCTGATCAGGATCACCATCAGGGGCCAGCAAATAGTAATGAGTGCTATATATATTAACACCCAGAGCCAGTCCTGGCTGATGCCCAGGGCATTCATGATCTTTTTAGCCACCCATCCGGTTGCACTTCCGCCGATGGCAAATGTGCAAAGGATCAGGATCAGTTGTCCGCTTTTAACCTTCCATTTCTGTTGTAATCCTTCAAACATTCGCTTGCTTTTGAATAATGCGTCGCAAAAGTCGACAAAAAAGAATCAATTAAAGCTCCTGATTCCACATATGTTGAACTTTAAGGCAGGCTTTACTGATTTATGACAAACAGATTTTAGCCACTTTAAAAATTACCCCAAAATCGGCTGAAACGCAGGCTGGTAGCGGATCAAAAAAAAGTTAAAGCTATTGGCTTTTTATAGTGTTCCTGACTTATTTTTGCGCCTGATTAGAGCTATTTATCCACATTTTTCAGATCAATTGCATCTATGATTCTTTGTAAACCAATCGGCCAGAGACTGACTGTACTATTTCTATCTCTATTTGTTATTTCAATAGTAAATGTTTCCGCACAGGATGTCGCTGCAGGGAAGGCACTTTTCGGTGCCAAATGTGCTGCCTGTCATAATGTGTTTAAAAAACTGACCGGTCCCGCCCTGGGAGGGTTGGAAGAAAGGGGAAAATGGGCCGACCACAAGGAATTGCTGGCCTGGGTAAATAACCCGGCGGCTTATATGGCCAAGGATCCCTATACAGCCGGATTAAAGGCAACCTATGGTGCAGAGATGACCGCTTTTCCTGATTTGAAAATCAAGGATGTAGACGATATCGTGGCCTATATCAATGATGAAGTGGCCAAGCAAAAAGCCGGCGGTGAAAAAGGACCAGTGGTGGTGGAGGCGGATACCTCTAATCAGAATGCCCTGATCTTCGGCATCATCTCCCTGGTACTGGGTATCGTTGCCCTGATCCTGATGCAGGTGAACAGCAACCTGAAGAAAATGTCGGATGACTCAGAAGGGATCGTTCGCCCCGAACCGGTGGCCTTCTACCGCAATAAGACCTATATCGCCATGGCCTCCATCATATTCTTTGTATTTGGTGGTTATATGGTGGCCAAAGGGGCTATCGGCCTCGGTCGTCAGAAAGACTACCAGCCGGAACAGCCGATCTTCTATTCCCATAAAGTACACGCCGGTATTAATCAGATCAGTTGTCTTTACTGCCATGGTAATGCCTGGGAAAGCAAACATGCCGCCATTCCTTCTGTGAATGTGTGTATGAACTGCCACAAGGCGATTAACACCTACGAAAAAGGACCTAAACTCTACAAGGATAATGGCGATGAAGTGAACGGAACTGCCGAGATCGCCAAACTTTACCAGTTCGCTGGTTTCGATCCCAACAATCCTTCCAAATGGGATCCTTCCAAAGCAAAGTCCATCGAATGGACCAAGATCCACAACCTGCCTGACCACGTGTATTTCAACCACTCCCAGCACATCCGCGCCGGTAATGTACAGTGCCAGAGCTGTCACGGTGAGATCACTGCCATGGATGAAGTAAAACAAGTGGCCGAACTGAGCATGGGATGGTGTATCAACTGTCACCGCCAGACCAATGTGAACTTCAACTACGACAGCACCAAGGGCAACAAGTTTTACAGCATTTACGAGAAGTTTCACAATGATATCAAAGCCGGTAAAATGGACAGCGTGAAAGTGAAAGATATCGGTGGACTGGAGTGTCAGAAATGTCACTACTAAGCAGGTACGTATCGTCAACTATTGTATTCAGCACATTAACGAATTATCAAACTGATATTCATGAGCCAAAAAAAGTACTGGCAAAGTTTCGGAGAGGTGAATGACAGCGAAAACTTTCAGAAAAAGCAGCAGGACGAGTTTCGTGAGGAATTACCTTTTGAAGGTTTTGATGACAAAGGACTGGTAGATGCCAAAGCCCCCCGCAGGGATTTCTTAAAGTACCTGGGTTTCAGTACAGCTGCCGCCACCCTGGCTGCCAGTTGTAAGGTCCCGGTAAGGAAAGCAATTCCTTATGCCAACAAACCGGAGAACCTGATTCCCGGAGTACCCAAATACTATGCAACGACCTATGTACAGGATGGAGATGTGGTGCCTGTACTGGCCAAAGTAAGGGACGGCCGCCCCATCAAGATCGAAGGAAATGAACTTTGTTCCTTCACCGGTGGTGGTACCTCTGCCCGCACACAGGCTTCCGTGCTGGATTTATACGATACCAGCCGCCTGCGTTTCCCGATCCAGAAAACCGGAAGCGGGGAAGCAGCCAAATACAATGAAGTTCCTACGTTCGAACAGTTCGATAAACTGGTAGGCGATGCGATCAAAAATGCCGGCGGCAGTACCGTGTTACTGACCAGCACGATCGTTTCCCCCTCTACCAAAGAAATCATCGCCAGCTATCCCGGCCTGAAACATATACAGGTGGATGCGGTTTCTTACAGCGGTATGCTGCTGGCCAACGAAGCCAGCGGATTCGGCCGTAAACTGCCTACCTACGATTTCGGTGCGGCCAAAGTGATTGTGAGCCTGGGTGCTGATTTCCTTGGAACCTGGCTGAGCCCGGTAGAAAATGCAAAAGGATATGCCAAAGGTCGTAAGATCGATGAGAAGAACATTTCCATGAGCAAACACTACCAGTTTGAAAGCTACCTGAGCCTCACCGGCGCCAGTGCCGATGAGCGTTTTACCCACCGCCCTTCAGAAGCAGGTGCTGTGGCACTGGAACTGCTGAATGCGGTTACCGGTACAGGCGAAAGCACAAGACCTGGAATCAAAAAAGTAGCAGAAGACCTGAAAGCAAATAATGGTGCCGCCTTAGTCGTAAGCGGCAGCAATGATAAAAATGTGCAGGTGATCGTAAACGCGATCAACAATGCGATCGGTGCTTATGGCAAGACCATTGACTGGAACAAACCCGTGAATTACCGCCAGGGTATCGATAGCGATTTTGCCCAGTTGCTGGCTGATATGGAAGCCGGTACAGTAGGCACCTTGCTGGTTTATGGCGCTAACCCGGCTTATCACTCTTATGATGCGGCCCGATTTACGGCTGCTTTAGCTAAAGTGAAAGTGAAAGTATCCTTCAGCGAAAGAATGGATGAAACCACTGAACTCTGCGATTTTATCCTGCCCACCCACCACTACCTCGAAAGCTGGGGGGATGCAGAACCCAAAGCCGGTGCGGTTAGTTTCTTACAACCCACGATCTATCCGTTATTTAAAACACGTCCTTACCAGACTTCATTGCTGAAATGGTCCGGTAATGCCACTGATTACGATACGTATTTCAAAAATTACTGGAGTACTAAACTCGGCAGCGAAGATGCCCTGAATAAAGTACTGCAGGATGGTATTAAGGAAGACGCTGCTGTGGCAGCCGGTGCAGGTTCCTATAGCGGAGCCGCTGTGGCTGAAGCAACGGCTGCTGTATCCGCTGCTAAAAAAGGAACAGGTACCGAAGTGGTGCTTTACCAGAAAACATCCATCGGAACCGGAACCGGTGCCACCAATCCCTGGTTACAGGAGTTGCCGGATGCGATCTCTAAAGCCACCTGGGACAACTACGCGCTGATCAGCCTGACTATGGCTAAATCACTGCTGGGTCTGAACCTGATCGATGGATCGGAGAAAGAAAGCAACAACTACGAATATTTCCCGCAGAAGCCCGTGATCAAACTGACCGTGGGTAAAAAAGAAATTGAACTGCCTGTACTGGTTATTCCCGGTATGGATGCCAACACCATCGCTGTGGCGCTGGGTTACGGCCGCAGTGTAAATATGGGTAAAACCGCTTCCGGTGTGGGTAAGAATGTTTATCCCTTTACTTCTTATAACGGGACTACTGTTGCGTATCATGCAGATGTAACTGCTGCAGATGCCGGCAAGAAAGAAAAAATCGCCCAGACACAGATTCACAACTCATACGAAGACCGCGTGGAAGTGGTAAGGGAAACAACCCTGGCCACCCTGAAAAAATTCCCGACCGTGATTCCGGATTACCGCCATCACCTGGAAGAGGATTTTGGAAAGAGCAAAGATGGTCTGACTACCGACTTCCGCAAAGAAGCCACCCTTTATCCGACTCACGATCAGCCCGGTATCAAATGGGGCATGAACATCGATATGAATGCCTGCTATGGCTGCGGCGCCTGCGTGGTGGCCTGTCATGCAGAGAACAACGTACCGGTGGTGGGTAAGAGTGAAGTCCTCCGTTACCATGATATGCACTGGCTGCGGATCGACCGTTATTTTGTAAGCAATGAAAATAATCCTGACGAACTGAAAGGCGTGGTATTCCAGCCGATGATGTGTCAGCACTGTGATAACGCTCCTTGTGAGAATGTTTGTCCCGTAGCCGCCACCAACCACAGCCAGGAAGGGATTAACCAGATGACCTATAACCGTTGTATCGGTACCCGTTATTGTGCGAATAACTGTCCCTTCAAGGTACGCCGCTTTAACTGGGCGGATTATACCGGGGCCGACAGCTTCCCGAATAACCAGGATCAGCAACTGGTGGGTAAACTGGATCCTGCTGTATTCCAGATGAACGATGACCTGACCCGCATGGTACTGAATCCGGATGTTACGGTTCGTTCGCGCGGGGTCATCGAAAAATGTTCCTTCTGCTTCCAACGCTTGCAGGCGGCCAAACTGGATGCCAAGAAACAGGATCGTCCGCTGAAAGACGGCGATGCTAAAACGGCCTGCCAGACAGCCTGTGCCGCCAATGCCATTGTGTTTGGTAATGTGCATGATAAAGAAAGTGCGATCACGAAAGTGCGCCAGGAAAACCCCAGCCGTAGTTTCTATGTACTGGAACAGCTCCACGTACTGCCCAATGTAAGCTACCTGGCCAAAGTGCGCAATACAGACGAAGTGATCACTCCGGAACATCATGAAGCACCGGCTGAAGGCAAAGAAGGAGAACATGCTCCCGCTGCAGAGAAAAAAGCAGCTGAAGCACAACATTAACCAGGAAGAAAGTTGACTAACTATATCCTGAACCTGAAGGGGGAAGGACAAACAACCAGAATATGGCATTACTCAGATACGAATCACAGGTAAGAGCACCATTAGTGGATGGCACCAAAGATTATCACCAGGTAACGGAAGATATTTGCCGCCCGGTGGAAGCCAGTCCGTCAAAACTTTGGTGGGTAGGATTTTTGATCTCCGTAGCGTTACTCATCTTTGGTATCGTCTCCGTTACGATGGAGGTGATGTACGGTACCGGTCAGTGGAACCTGAACAAGACAATCGGTTGGGGATGGGATATCACCAACTTCGTATGGTGGGTGGGTATCGGTCACGCCGGAACCCTGATCTCCGCGATCCTGTTGCTGTTCCGCCAGGGTTGGAGAACCGGGGTGAACCGTGCGGCGGAAGCGATGACCATCTTTGCGGTAATGTGTGCGGG
>CAZFLL010000101.1:0-14118 GCA_964519865.1 uncultured Chitinophaga sp.
ATCATGTTGTAACGGGTCTGGTAATCCAGGTACATTTTCTGCACACTGTCCAGCTTGGTGCCGATATCCACGAGCCGGCCGCCGATAAAGGCCAGTATCTGGTCGGACGAAAGTTTCTTTTGCTCCAGGCTGTAAGCCCCGTATTCTTCCATCAGTTCATTGATAATGGCCGATCCCAGGTGCGGATTCGGGCAACGCATGCTGATGTTCAGGATACCGGTTCCGATAGTTTTGGGCATGATCTGCAGGGTCGACGCATAGCTGCCAGCGGCGAGGAAGGTCGGGGTCCATTGAACACTGTAGGTGTTGGATGCCGGAAGACCCACATTCTTTATAAACACAAACTGTCCGTAACGATTAGTGATCTCCTGTCCGAAATGGTAAACCGTCGCTTCATCGTTGATCCGGAAGTCGGTATCATTGACAAACCGTATTTTAAATGTAAAACCAATCGATGAGTCTGCTATGCTTAATGCCCTGATCAGGAAGGGCCCCTGGTTATATACGTTGATTGTTTTGACTTTACCAATCGCATAATAGCTGAACTGCAGGTTCAGTTTCATCACCACCCGTTGCATCAGCGGCCTTGATTTCAGGATCTCGATCTCGCTCTGGATATTCTGGGCCTTGCTGCTGCTGAACAATTCTTCCACTTTATCCCCGGCGCCCCTGTTCTTGGATTCATCTTTAATGATCATGCTACCGGAAGCTGAATACACCGGCACGGTCCAGCGCAGGTATAAATAAGCGCCCAGCAGCATCAGTGCCACGGATAAGATAAAGACAGGGAGAAACCGGACATATTTATAAAAGAGATCCCTGAAACTCAGGCTCGAGAGATCGCTTTTATTGGGATTAAAGTTCGGATTGATGTGACTTTCTTCCATGATAAGGAATAAGAATTCGTATTAAGGATTAGTTCCTGATAAAAATATTTGAAAGCGCGGCCACCGCTGTAACAATGGTAAAAGCAAAGGTGATCTTCTGCATCACTTTTGTCTGCTGCTGTTCGGATTGTTTCTGGCTGGTGGCTTCCACGATCACGAGGTCATTCTGCACCAGGTTATAATAGGGTGATTCAAATACAGACTTTGAAGTCAGGTCGAGTATGCCGATTTCGCGTTGCCCGTCGGTTTCCCGGATAATTTTTACGGTGCTTTTCTTACCATAGTCATTAATACCCCCGGCCAGACCCACAGCTTCAAAAATATTCAGCTTTTCACCGGGCACCGAGATTGGTCCTTCCTGTCCCACCATGCCCAGCACGGTCACTTTCAGATTCATGAACCGTACTATCACGGTCGGATCGGCCAGCACTTCCACGGGTTCTTTTAACCTTCTTTTCACTTCAGTGGCCAGTTCCTGTTTGGTTAATCCTTCCGCATGAATCAGTCCGAGGCGGTGATGTTCTATATTCCCGTTATTGTCCACCAGGTAACCAGGAGCGCCACCAGCTGTACCGCCAACGGCGGGCTGGTTGTAGATAACATCGGAGCGATCGGGCTGTGTGCTCAGGCTATAAATCTGGATGGACAGGATATCATTCTTCTGGATTTTCAGGTCAGCCACTTTAACCACCCCTTTTCCGGTAGAATCATTCACGTTCTCCAGGTAATTGGGTATTTTTTGTAGCGGCTTACAGGAAATAAAATAAAGGGGTAATGCAAGCAGTAATAAGAACCGGGTGAATTTCATTACAGGTATCTTTTAATGAAAGCAGCGTACTGCAAAAAATATAAGGTTTGTTTATCAATCGGGCAGCGCCGAAGTTAGCTTAGTTCTTTCAATATGGGCGACTAAAATATAGCCCAGACTGTCAATGGCAACTTTGGCTGTTTTATGCCTGAGTTCCAGTACTTTTCCTTCCTGGTCCATAAAAGTTCCGTTAATGATGCGGACACGTTGATTGATTTTCACATCCATGGGGCGTGCCTCCACATTTTCATATTCATTCAGGAAGCGCCTGATTGCGGCGATCTCTTTTTCTTTAATCACTGCCGGTTTGCCATTCCAGTAGACAAAATTGATGGCCCCGCTGGTCATACGTACTTCGCTGCGGTCTTCTTCGGCCACTTTTACAAAGACATAGGATTTAAATAATGGCTCTTCCACTACTTTGATCCGGTCACTCCATTTCCGTTTTACTTTATTGAGGGGACAATAGCTTTCGAATCCTTTCTCTGTTAAGAGCTGGTTCACTTTCTTTTCCCACCTGGGCCTCGTATAAATCGCCAACCACTTCTTTGACAAAACTCAAATAATTTTATTCATGGCTTCGCCACTTCAATCACATATTTTTTTTATACATGATTGATACTGAAATATTTATATGTAAAATCAGGGCGCTGTAGCACAGCATACCCCAATTTGGAGGCAAATATAGGCCAAGATGTGAGTGGGCAATGAATAAAAGCACCGGATTTTGAAGGATTTACCCCCATAAGTTGATAACTATTCGTAGAACTACGAGCTCTTTGGGTATATATTTCATAGATCCCTTTTCCGGGGCAAATTCCGGTCCCGGTAAAGAGACCCGTAATCGTCAGAAATCTGAACTTTCAACTACCTTCAGTGACCAAAACTTTTGCTGTGAATCAACGTTTTTACTCACTCGATGTCTTCCGCGGAGCCACTGTTTGCCTGATGATACTCGTCAATAACCCTGGTTCCTGGAGTTTTATATATGCTCCCCTTGAACACGCACCCTGGCATGGACTTACCCCGACTGATCTCGTTTTTCCCTTCTTTCTATTTGCTGTTGGGAATGCCATGTCCTTTGTAATGCCCCGGCTGGAAGCAGGAGGTGATGCGATTTTCTGGAAAAAAGTGCTGAAAAGATCAGCACTGATCTTCCTGATCGGCCTGTTCCTGAACTGGTGGCCCTTTGTCACTGAAGTAAACCGACTGGTGGAAGGCAGTACTGAATTCCAGAAAGAAACCATTTTCAAAGGTTTTACCTGGATTGATTACAGCCGGGATAAAGCGGGTAACCTGGTTGAAACCATTAAAGGGGTAAGAATCCTCGGAGTATTACAGCGCATCGCCCTCGCCTATTTCTTTGCCTCCATACTCGTATATTACCTGAAAGCCCGGAGAGTTTTCCTGGCGGGACTTATTTTCCTCCTGATCTACTGGATGCTCTGTTATGTGGGCAACCCGGCTGATCCTTATAGCCTGAAGGGCTGGTTCGGAACCGGCATCGACAAACTCATCCTGGGTGAAACACATATGTACAAGGGAGAAGGCATCCCCTTCGATCCTGAAGGACTGATGAGTACATTGCCTGCGATTGTACAGGTGATCTTCGGTTATCTCGTGGGTGATTATATCCAGAAGAAAAGCAAGCCGGTACCGGTTTCAGAACAGGGAGGTATTACTTCTGGTGGGATGTATGAAATGCTCACCGGTTTATTTGTGATCGGCATTGCCATGATCGTCACCGGTTTTTGCTGGGATATGGTATTCCCCATTAATAAAAAAATATGGACCAGCTCCTATGTGATCTATACCACCGGTCTTGCCATCCTGACGATTGGCACCATGATCTATATGATCGAAATAAACAAGATCCGCGGCGGTCTCGCCCGCTTCTTTGATGTATTCGGCAAAAACGCCTTGTTTGTTTTTGCACTCAGTGCCTTCCTCCCGAAAGGACTTGCGCTGATCAAACTGGGTGATGGCGTGAATCCCTGGAACTGGCTGTATAAGAAAGTGCTTATTTACACCCCCGGCGCGAAAGAAAACGGATCGCTGTTGTATGCGCTTTGTGTGATTACGTTTATGTGGGCGATTTGCTGGTGGATGGATAAGAAGAAGATATATGTGAAAGTTTAGAGAGACTTATAGGAGAAAGAGGATGAAAGAAGGGTTTAGAGAGATTTACAGAAGAAAGAGATTGAAAGATCGGTTTAGAGGGTCTTATAGCAGAATGAGATTGATAGAAGGGTTTAGGAGGACTAAAGAAGTTAGATATTTAAAGGAGCGTTTAGAATGTACTTAAGAAGATAGAGAATTAAAAAAGTGTTTAGAAGGTTTAGAAAGGGCTGTTGACTGCCAACTGCCGCCTGACTCCTTAACATTTTTTTAATACCCACTGATTCCGGCACTTGTGTAATCCCCTCCCGGCCTGCATCTGTTTCATATAATCAGTAAATATGAAGCAGCTAGCCGTTATTACCGCCTTATTAATTGCCCTTACCTCCTTTCGAACAGCTACAATTGACAGCGTGGATCTATACAATGTAAAGTGGCAACTTAAAAGTATTCACCACAAGGATGAGGTATCCTATATCTATACAAATGCCTTTGTCAGTTTTGATGAGACAAAAAAAAGAATCAGTGGTAACGGAAGTTGCAATACGTTTGGCGGCAGCCTGGAAGTAAAAGATAATTTTATACGCTTTGGACAATTATTCTCCACCCGTATGTATTGTGAGCAGGCGCAGAAAATTGAAACCGATTTCTTTGCCGCACTTTCAAAAGTCACCCGGTATGAGATCAAAGGCAACAGCCTGTTGCTGTACCAGGGGGAACAGCTGGTTCTGGAGTTTGGCAGTATGAATGATAATTGAATACCTGCCTGCAGGCAGGCAGGTACACAATTATCAATGTTCATTAACTGGGTCATTCACCGGCGATTTCGGATTGCCCTTTTTTTCCCCAGCTGCGGTGCTTTGCTCCATCCATCTTAACGATTTTCGGAGTGAATCGACCAACAACATCGACCAGGGCTTTCTGGGATTGCATGACGGTATGGATATCTTTATAAGCAAAGGGTGATTCATCCAGTCCGCCACCCAGTAACTTCACCCCGAATTTTTTCAATTCATCTTTGAACTGTTTATCGGTAACAGAAGCCATAGCTTTGGAACGACTCATCTTTCGCCCTGCCCCATGGGAGGCAGAGTTCACTGCAGCCATTTCTCCTTTTCCTTTTACAATAAAACCATCAGCCGTCATTGAGCCCGGGATAATTCCAAGGACATCTTTACCTGCCGGAGTGGCTCCTTTACGGTGAACGATCACTTCACGGCCTTCCCATTTTTCCTTCCAGGCAAAATTGTGATGGTTCTCCACCCGTTTCAGGGGTTTTTGCCCAAGCTGCTTTGCAATCTTATCATGAATGATATGATGACAGGCACTGGCATAGTCACCCGCCAGGTTCATCGCCAGCCAGTATTCGATCCCTTCTTCTTCATTCATATCCAGCCAGGCCAGGTTCTTTGCTTCCTGTGGCAGGCGTCTTTTACTGATCGCCAGTTTGGTGTAATGGTTGGCGATCAATGCACCAAGTGCCCTGGATCCGGAATGGGTCAGCAACCCGATATAGCTGCCGGCTTCGATACCAAGCACTTCATCTTTCTCCGCGATCTCCACAATTCCGAATTCAGCGAAGTGATTACCACTACCGGAGCTCCCGAGTTGTTTCCAGGCCCTTCCGTGCAACTGTTTCAGTAAGGGAAGTTCATAAAACAATTCATGTTCCATGACTTCATGATCAGCGGCCCGATCAAACTGCGCTCCGCTTCCAAACAAGGTGGCTTCACCCAGTTCACGGGTAAAAAAAGCTTCACGGCTTACCAGTTCCTTTGGCGCCATATCAAATACACTCAGGCACATCCGGCAACCAATATCCACGCCCACTCCATAAGGAATAATGGCATTGTCAGTAGCCAGTACACCCCCAATCGGCAATCCATACCCGCTATGGGCATCAGGCATCAGGGCCCCGGCTACACTTACCGGCAGTTTCGCCGCCTGGTACATCTGGTGCAGGGCGCCTTCTTCAATATGTTCAGCCCCGAAAATATTAAATGCAATCCCTGAATGATTCAACGAAATCTCTGCCCCATCAGTTAAAGGGGCCGGCATCAGTTTTTCTGCAATGCCTTTCAGTTTTTCATCTTCCAGGTAGTCCTCCGGCGCATCCAATACCTGTTTCAGTATCTCCAGTGCATCTTTTTCCGTGCTGTGTTTAAACGCACTGTTCATCACCTGCATGGCCACACTGATCACCGGCCCTTCGGGATACCCGATAGCGCGGATTTGCTTTCCGGCTAATTTTAATTTACTCATGATTTCTTCCTCCAATTTAATCCGTTCTTTCCGGATCTTTTAAAATGGTTACCTGTGTATTTTATTACTACAGGTAACCATGCTTATTCTGTTTTTACTTTACAGTATTGCCTGATACAAAAAGCTGTTTCAGCTGATCCAGCAACATCCCGTTACCTGACACACTGATCGTGCTGATCTTCTCCGCGATCTTTTCCACGTATTCCATCTCCTTCAGTTTCCAGAGCATCGCGTTATCTTCCATCAGTTTGGCCGTGTTCAGGAGGCTCCGGGTGCTGGCGGTTTCCTCCCTCCGCATGATCGAGTTGGCCTGTGCTTTTTTATCGGCAATCAGTACCTGGTTCATGATCTCCTTCATATCACCCGGCAGGATGATATCCCGGATACCGAAATCAGTGACCTGCACCCCTAATTCAGCGGCTTTCTCTTTCACGAGTTCCAGAATGGAAGCACCCAGTCCTTCTTTCTTTTCCAGCAACTCATCGATGCCAAAGGCTCCGATATATTCCCGCAGGACCAGTTGCAAAGCCACATACAATTGCTTTTCATAGTCCTTGGTTTGAACCAGGGCGGTTTCAATATCCTTTAACCGGTACCGGGCCCAGGCATTGATCCGCAGTGCCGCTTTATCCCGGGTCAGGATCTCCTGGCCACTGATCTCCAGTTGCAATTGCCGCATATCGGCCCGGTATACCTGAACAGGAGTACTGTTCTTCCACCAGTAATAAATACCGGGACCGAGCTTCCCTTTGTATTTACCATCGATATACAACAGGCCATTTTCATACCCCAGTACTTCGATATTCCTTACCCAGGCACTTAGGGGCGCCCTGGTAAACAATGCCTTGTTGATGGAAGCATCGATCTCCGTAACAGAAGTATCCACCCTGACAAACTCATACCTCAGCACCGATTTCCAGAATGTATACCGGCCGGCAGTCAGGACTGCTTTCAGCAAACCGTTCTCGTATTGCAATACCAGTTCATGTTCTTTCACTTCAACCACTTCCAGCAACCCCGCCAGCTTTGCATCCTGTAACAGGATGTTCAGTTCCGCCGGTGCCTGGAAAGGCACTGTCATTTCGTAGACATATACTTTTTCAGTGCCCCAGAACCAGTAGGTTCCCTCTGTCAGGCACCGTTGGTAGGCTCCGTTTTTAAATACCAGGGCTACCTGCCAGGCATTCAATTTTACTTTTCTCATATTCTTTTTCATTTTCTGCAGGGATAATCCTGATGAAGGATATATCCATGCAGCCGGTTAATTAATTAATAATAAAGTCCGGTTATACCAACACCTGTTTATAGCGGAGTCTGACTGTACTGCTGCCGCGGACTGAATTTGGATAGACAATACATTTGTTGCGTATCTGTCTTCAGTTCTTATGCAGCAGGATAAGTCATCCTGCAGGCTGTTCACCGGCTTTCCGGGAGAAAAGCCTGCAGTTATTTTTCAATATACCCTCTGACTTTTCTTCCATCATTGCTTATGCCGGACTTCATTTCATGCCATTTGTTAAAGAAGCGGCCGACTCCTTCTGTGGCTACATTATACGTGTAGTGCTCTATCCACTGAGCTATCCGTTTATCAGACGGAGCAGGATTCGAACCTGCGCTTTTGCTTTGCTCTTCCGTTGAGCTATCCCCGTTTCAGGGGAATGGGAGTTGAACCCATAACACAAGCGAATGGTGATATATGTGTCAGGTTATGCAACAGCATACAGGTCACTACGGTGCCTGCACTGCGATGCGGTGAAACATGCGCCCGGGTTGCACAGACCGGCATATACCATCTTGCCGTGAGGCAAGCTTTTTATTCACAGTTTGTCATCCTCAAACTGTTATTAAGCATTTAATTCATCAGTGTTTCCGCCAATCTGAATCCCATTACTTCAACCGGCTTCACCACATTGTTACTTTCATGCGGATTGGCAATTTCCGCGATCGTCATCGGCTCCGTGATCACTTGTTCAAATCCCAGGCGTTTGCTCAACCGCTGTGATTTACCGATGCTGAGTTTTCCAAACTCATACCGGGCAATCAGTCTTCCCTTCCGTAATAATGCGTTATCAACCGTCGTCAGCGCACTATTAAACGTGCAGATCAGCTGCACATTCAGGAAGTCGGCCAGTAACCCGTCTGAAATATTCAGCAGGTTAGACACCGCTGAGCTGCTGTTGTGGCGGCGGTCCATAATAATATTTTCCGCATCTTCAATCACCAGTACCGTATTCGGGTTGTCTACCAACAACTCAATGAAGTCCGGATTCATCAGGTTCCCGGCCACTGAAGGCGACAGAAACAAAACCCGTTTCCGGATTTTTCCTACCAGGTACCGGAGATAGGTGGTCTTTCCTGTACCGGGAAGTCCGTGCAACAGGACGATCCCCTTATCATTTTTCCGCCCGAGCCTTGCCCGGATCACGGCATCCACTTCTTTAAAATCGTCTTCATAAAAAAGATCCAGGTCGAGCTTTGTCCGCTTAATCTCCATGGCTTTCAGGTCGAGCGTGTTTCTTGACTGCACGATCAGGTTGATCTCCAGTGGCTGCCTTCTTTGTCTCTCTTTAAACTGACTGACCAGTCCGGTCAGCTCCAGTATAAATTCACTGCAGGAACCGTCATGAAGCATCTCACAATAATCGTCGTCAAATTCGATGATACAATTATTCTTCATGATAACCACGGTTCGGTCAAACTGATAATTTTTCTTTTTTTGTTTGTACCAGCGGTACCGGTGTACCCGGCTGATATTGTCCTTGTACCGTTCACTGAATGTATCAAATGCCTTTTCGCCATCCACCTGGCTTATATAATTCAGGCTCGGGAGCACATTAAAACAGTGAAGGAACAGGATCTTCGTATCCAGGAAACGGTCGTCAAACACATTGTTGATATTGATGACCTTCTGGTTGTATAAACTGTCCATACTTTTTTTATTTTACTAATTTTTTAAACTACCGCAGAAGGCGCTGAGGGCGCAGAGAAATACAGGTACTTCCGGTTTTACTCTTGCTCTTTCAACGACCATCTGTGGACTGTTGACTGCCGGCTTTGGACTACCTCCCTACTGCACCATCTTATTCGCGCAGCTTGAGCTCGCAAACGCTTCCGGTTTGGCCCTGAAGGCAAATCCCATTCCGAGGATATAGCCCATGGCTTCGGCGAGAGCGTCATTGCTCTTGAACTGGGGATTGGTATTGATATCCGCGTGCACTTCCATATCCACCCGGTAGCGGCTGAACAGGTTGCAGAGTTCATAGGCCACATCAATACTCATCCTTACTTCTGTCAGCATCCTTTCCTTGATCGTCATCCGTTGCCGGGTTGCTTCGCTGCGTATATACATGAAGCCCCCTTTGCGTTTCCGCAGGAATACGATCACGGTGGCAAAGCCCGTCACGCCGGCTTTTACCTGGCTGTCGGTCCCGATGCAGACTTTCAGTTCATGTCCTTCTGCCGCTTCCCGTTGCAATACCCGGCTGATCTCCTCTGCGATCGGGATCGTGATCCGTTCACCGCTGAGCGTTCTCCATTCTTTGTAGCGTTCCATAATTTTTTTCCTCCTTTTTGTTCAAACCCCTTGTTGAACCCCTTCAGGGTTCCAGGGATGATATTATTCTTTACCCCGGGTTTCACCCGGGGCTATTAATTGTTTAACCCCTCCGGGGTTAGCACACGACCGGATTTCCCGTACATACTACATAGTACTCATAATAACTAATACCCGATTTTCCAGATAGCCTATCTAAGAAAGCGACTACCGACTACTATCTACTAACTACCAACTGATTAAAAAGTGCCCCGTTGCATCTCACGGGGCTACTTTATCCCTCCTTCTGCACATAATCTTTTTACTTTACATGCTCATTTGATCTTTCTTATTACTTTCCCTTATTCCTTATTTCCTACCTCATCAGGTATTCGGCCGGATGCACGACCCTGTCCTGAATGTCATATTCAGCAGTATCTGTTTCTTTTTCCCTGCTGGTACTGTTCAGAATAATACTGATCAGCAGTACGATTATAATAAACCACATGGTTACCTCCTTTTCAATTTACTGTTCCGGGCAAACCCTCCTTCGCCAAGGCTTCGGAGGGCAAAGAAAAACCCGGTCGCTTTCGACGACCGGGTTCCTTATCACTTGTACAGTTATACAAATGCTATGGTTGATCCGTTCGTCTTTTCTTCACACGATCATTTTCATTTCCGGGCATAAAGCGGCCTGTTGCGGGTTTACTATTCATTCCGCAATAAGCAAATGACATGATCTTCCTGCTTATGACCTGGTATCGTTTATGTCGTGTTTGTTTCAGCAATTCTTTTTGTTTTCTTACAGATTCATTTTATTTACAATTACACATTATAGTTACTAAAAAATCAGGCGCATCATGGCAGCGAGGCATAGCTTTCCTGTCAGAAAGCTCCTCCTTCGCTGAAGCTTCGGAGGATAAAAAAAACCCCGCAATCTCTTGCGGGGTCTGTATTTCAGCCAATTCGTTGTGTCAACTATTGAACAGCACTACATGCCCCGCTTACGCGATCCAGTCCTATTGGACTAAATCCGTTCAGTAATTCGATATGTGCGTTTTTGCGTTGCATGTTTATTTTTTTGCTGTGCAAAGATGAAACTATTTTTTTGATGTAGCCAAATAATTATCAAAAATTTTTTAATTAATTTTTTTACTAAGCGGAAATGTGCCAATTAGCCAATTGACCTTATAAGAGGTTTGCTCAGGAGGCTTGAGTATTTGTTTTTCAACGGATGCATCTTTTTTCACAATACACCCCTACGGGGTGAGACGGGCATCTTATTTTGTTCTTGATCTACCAACAATACACCCCTATGGGGTGAAATGATATGATTCTATATCTGCCGGTTCAAACATCAATCCCCTTTCAACGATTGTATTTTCACCCCGAAGGGATAAATTGGTTAACAATACAACGGCATAATTATTTATTCGACAGTAAGCAGGTGTGTATTGTCGTTTAAAACTTCAATCCCTTGTCAAGGGGTGTATTTTCACCCCGTTAGGGGTGCATTGTTGGTAGAAATAAATGGTTGTGTAATGTTCCCACGGGACACCCCGTTAGGGGTGTATTGTGAAAAAAAGAATTACTTATAAATGTATTTATCTCCATACAAACAACAGCGCCTCTAAGAAAACCCATTGGCATATTGGCACATTAACAAACCAACACTTCTATATCACCAACCACCCCAACCAACAACCACTCTTCCAAGAACCCAATTCAAAACAACCTCCCCTGTTCCCCAGGTCTCCTGAATAGAGATCTGTTCAGACTCCACTCCTCCGCATTCATTCCATACAGCTTTCCATATTTCTTATACTGATCAGCCACCAGCTTCGCGATACTGCCTTCGCCGCGCATCCGGACACCCCAGCGGCTGTCGTTGACCTTGCCATCATGACTCTGTTCGATGAGGTGCCAGACCTTATCGGCGCGGTCGGGAAAATTTTTATAAAGCCAGTCATGGAATAATAATTTTATAGCCCCATTGAGGCGTATAAAAGTATACGCGGTGAAGGTGGCCCCGTTATCCCTGGACGCTTTCATGATGCGCTGCATTTCGTGTTCATTGAGCCCGGGGATCATCGGTCCCATCATGATGCCCATGCGCACCCCGGCCTTGCTGAGTTCATTGATCACTTTTAATTTCTGGAGGGCCGTGGTGGTACGGGGCTCCATTACGCGACGCAGGTCTTCGTTAAAGGAAGTGATGGAGACCATGGCAGAGACGATTTGCTTCTTTGCCATTTCCTGCAAGAGGTCTTTATCTTTCAGGATCCATGAATTTTTAGTGAGAATGCCTACCGGCTGATTGAATTCATTACACACTTCCAGCAACGCTCTTGTCAGGCGATATTGTTGTTCAGCCGGTTGATAACAATCCGTATTCCCGCTGAGCATGATGGGCGTTGCGTCCCAGTTCTTATTCATCAGAAATTTGCGCAATAATTGCGGGGCGTTTTTCTTGACAATGATCTTCCGTTCAAAATCCAACCCGGCGCTATAGCCCCAGTATTCGTGTACATTGCGTGCATAGCAATAGATACACCCATGTTCACAACCGGCATAGGGATTCATACTGTAGCCCATACCCACATCCGGGCTATCCACTTTATTGACGATGGACTTTGACTCCTGTTCCATATAAACAGTGCGGGCATCGCTTTCCTCCCAGTCATCGATCCCTTCTGTATGTTCACGGGTTTGCTCGTTTTTGAGAAAACGGTTCTTTGTATTGATCTGCGCGCCACGGCCCTGCAGATAATTGTTCCCTTCTCCTTCCCGCTTTGTCTGCACTTTCACGGCATCCTGCCTCAATGGTTCCTTACTCACGTGTTGATTTTTGTTTCGTTGATCCGTTACTGACCGGAAAACTGTTTCTCTAAAATAGCCGGGAAGACGGAAAGAACGGGAAGAAAAAGTGATTACCGGTTCATCTTTATAACAACCCCTACCTCTCCTCTCTCCTCTCTCCTCTCTCCTCTCTCCTCTTTCCTCTCTCCCCTCTCCTCTCCCCTCTTCCGTTCTCCCGGCCTACTCACTAACCCCATCCCACATTTATTGTTACTGTGTACGGATTAACCTTATCCAAATAATTCCCCCTGCCTGGTCACTACGGGCAGGTTCTGGAAACTGAACTGCATCAGCGGCTGGAATTTTCCTTCACCTTCCGGGCGCCGCAATAAGGTCATGCCTTCGGCAATAAAACGCCCGGAGAAATGTTTATGACTGTACTCCAGCCAGCTTTTTTCATATTGCCCCGGTTTTAATTTCCGGGCAATAGTGATATGCGGTTCCATAATGAAATACGGTTTATGTTCCTCATTCATTTTCATCAGCCGCTGCGTCTCGGTGCGGATGGTTTTTACCAGTTGCTGCACCGGCAATTTGGAGGTGACGGCTATATATATGGTATGTGATGGGAAACTGCCAAAGTCCTTCAGCTCGGTTTTGAATGGCGGAAAAGCCATCGCCACATTCTTCAGCCGGGTGAGGATCCGTTCTTCCATCATGGCATACTGGGTAAACCGGACCAGCGGCACCCAGGGCCTGCCCCTTCCGGCATCTTCGGTTTTATACTTTTCCGCAAAAGCCTCCTTCAGTTTGCTGATCCGTTGCCCCAGTTCTTCATGGGGCGCCAGCGCCAGCAGGTACTCATAGATCCGGTAACCCGGAATGGTATTGTTGATCATTTCCATAGTCCTTCCTCCCCGGGAAAATATTTTCCCCATTTTCTTAGCACTAATTTACTAAATTATTTAGCTTTACCAAACAAAACCCCATTAAATTTTTGAAAACATTTTTTTCACCATTCCCGGTCCGGCCGGGAATACTAAAACAGGACGTATGGAAGGAGAGGATTTATTTTTTGGGGCAGCCTATAAGGGCTCTAAGCAATTTACCCAGCAGCAGGTACGCACCGCCAATGCCACCGGCTTTGGTGCTGCCGCGGATGATTATGCGGAGAAAGGCATTGATCTGAATGAGCAACTGATCCGTAATAAGCCGGCCACTTTCTTTTTCCGGATGAAGGGAGATGCGATGAAAGAGGCCGGCATTTTTGACGGCGATATACTGATCGTGGACCGTTCACTCAAACTCAGCAATGGCAAGATCATCGTGGCGATCCTGAACGGGGAGCTGCTGGTGCGGCGTTTCCATAAAAATTTCACTTCGGCTTTTTTAATCCCGGAAAACAGCCGGTATAAAAATATTAACCTGGCGGAGTTCAGTGATTTTGTGATGTGGGGGGTGGTGACGTTTGTGATACATCCATTAAGCTAGAAGCAAGAAGCGAGAGGCAAGAAGGGGAGTCCTAAAGTGGTAAGGTCTTTACGGAAACTGAAACTTTCGCAAAGCGGGATGTGGGATAATTGAATACTGTTCCTTTCCTTCTCGCTTCTAGCTTCTCGCTTCTCGCCTCTAGCTTCTCTTTACTATGAAAGCAATTGTTGACTGTAACAGCTTCTACTGCTCCTGCGAGCGGTTGTTCAGGCCCGACCTGC
>CAZFLL010000102.1:0-13573 GCA_964519865.1 uncultured Chitinophaga sp.
TGACAGCCACAACAGGTATCTGCGTAAGAACTGATTCAGTTAAAATAAATGTGTGGCCCGCACCTGTTTCAAATGCGGGGACTGACACAGCAGTTTGTTTTGGAAAAGTATTTAACCTGGATGGAAGCGGTGGGTTGTTGTATCAATGGTCTCCATCTACCTACATGACAACTGCAGCCAATATACCTGCCCCTTCAGTAAAAGCAACAAATACCATTACCTACTCACTGATGGTAACTGATATAAGAGGCTGCGCTTCTCTTATTCCTGATGAGGTAAAAGTATCAGTGACACCGGCGGTACGAATTTTTGCAGGGAATGATACAGTAGCCGCCATCAATCAACCGGTTCAACTGCAGGTAATTGAACTTGGCAACGCAGGTGTAACACAGTATACCTGGTCACCTGCCAATTTCTTGAATAATCCTGCTGTAGCTAACCCGGTTGCAACTCTGCCAAATGATTTCCGGTATACGGTTACAGGCATAACACCCGAAGGGTGTGAAGGAGTAGATGAGCTATTTATTAAAGCCTATAAAGGCCCGGAAATATATGTGCCTACTGGTTTTACACCAGATGACAATGGACTCAATGATATACTAAGACCCATCGCTGTTGGCATAAAAGAATTCAGGTACTTCCGGGTATTCAATCGCTGGGGCGAGATGGTATTTATGACCCGGGATCCTTCCAAAGGCTGGGATGGCAGGATAAAAGGTGTACGGCAATCAACCGGCACTTTTGTGTGGATGGCTGAAGGAATTGATTACAGGGGCAACCTCATCAGCAGGAAAGGTTTTGTTACAATTATCAGGTAAACTACATCGTATTTAGCTATTGTTCTTACCCTGTAAAAGTACCTTCTTTCCATAATTGCCCACTGCCTCCAAATTAGGTTTTCGTCGAGTTGGATAGTTTAATGCTCCTTAAAAAATTCCCGGCTATCCTCCTGTAAATTGCTTTTTGCCTGCTACTATTTCCTTTTCCCAATTACGATCTGCCAAAAAAGAAGCCTTTCTCCTACTACAATCTGATCCTCAATGTATACAGCGCCGGCATGATGACCTTCCGGGAATGTTATCAATTGGCCAGGTACCGGACTATGACTGTAGCACAGGACTCACATTACTTTCTGACCAGCTTTTTCACGATCCACAGTTTCCCCTTTCTTGCACTTTACAACCGGTAAAAGAACTCATCACCGTTTTGGAGGGCTCCAACTCCCATTGAAATAGTATGGACCATATTTGAAAAATAGCCCGTAGATATGACGAAATTCAGTTCTTTATTACCGGAAGCAAACAGGGTATGATAATCGTCAGGAAAATTAAAATCGACCTTCAATTTTAACTGCCAGCACCTACCTTTGCTGCGCAAATAATTCCTCATTTATAAATAACATTTTCCATGAAAGTAACTGTTGTAGGCGCTGGTGCGGTTGGAGCTACCTGTGCTGATAATATTGCCCGTAAAGAACTTTGCCAGGAACTGGTATTACTCGACATCAAAGAAGGTATTGCTGAAGGCAAGGCCCAGGATATGATGCAAACAGCCACTTTACTTGGCTTTGATACCAAGATCACCGGCAGCACCAATGATTATGCAAAAACTGCCGGTAGCGATGTTGTCGTTATTACTTCAGGCTTGCCCCGCAAACCCGGTATGACCCGTGAAGAACTGATCGGTGTGAATGCCGGTATCGTAAAAGGTGTTTGCGAGAACATTCTGAAGCATTCTCCCAATGCGATCATCATTGTGATCAGCAACCCGATGGATACCATGACCTACCTGGCCCTGCAATCCACCGGTCTCCCCAAAAACCGGATCATCGGTATGGGTGGAACACTCGACAGCAGCCGTTTCAAATACCAGCTGAGCCAGCACCTGGGTTGCAGCCCTGCTGACCTGAATGCCGTTGTAGTCGGTGGTCATGGTGACACCACCATGATCCCCCTGATCCGCCTGGCTACCTGGAACAGTGCCCCCGTAACAGATTTCCTCACTGCTGAACAACAGGAGAAAATTGTTAAAGATACCATGGTGGGCGGTGCTACCCTGACTGCACTCATCGGTACTTCTGCCTGGTATGCACCCGGTGCAGCCGGAGCGGCCCTGGTGGAATCCATCCTGCGTGATGAGAAAAAACTCTTCACCTGCTGCGTGGCCCTCGATGGCGAATACGGACAAAAAGATATCTGCCTGGGAGTTCCTGTTACCATTGGAAAAAATGGCTGGGAAAAAATCATCGACTTCAAACTGAATGAAACAGAGCAGGCTGCTTTCAATAAGAGCGCGGATGCGGTAAGAAGCATGAATGATGTGCTGAAGACTTTATAATTCTGTTTATAATTATTGTTTATAAAAAGCTGTTCTGTTGAACAGCTTTTTATTTTTTAAAGGAAATGGAAATGTTCTAACTTTTCACAAACAAAAACCTCCGATGAAAATAGTATTCTTCAGCTTCCTATTAACCCTCTCCCAGTTCGCCAGCGCCCAACCAAAACTGCAGCCCGGCTTTGACCCGAAAGAATATGCTGATTTGTTATCCCTGGCTTTTTACAGCAGCAGCATACCGGATTCAGTGGAAAGACAGAAAACCAAAGATCCATACCAGCTGTTGTACCGCTCCCCGGAAATGGGTCTGCTCAACCGCTGGACAATGTACCGCAGGGATGATAATACAGGAATTATTGATATACGGGGCACGGTCAATAAGACCACCAGCTGGATGGCGAATTTCTACGCCCCTATGATCCCGGCTACCGGAAGTCTTCAATTAAACGACAGTACCATTTTCGATTACCAGCTGGCCGATAACCGGGAGGCAGCCGTACATGCCGGCTGGACCATTGCTCTCGGACATCTGGCACCGGGTATCATCAGTAAAATAAAAGAACTCTATACAGAAAAGGGAACACGCCATTTTATTGTATCCGGCCACAGCCAGGGTGGCGCGATTGCCTACCTGCTCCGTTCTTACCTGTACTATGAACAGAAAAAAGGAAACCTCCCTGAGGATTTGGTTTTCAAAACCTATTGCAGTGCAGCTCCCAAGCCAGGCAATCTCTATTATGCGTATGACTATGATTTTCTCACGAGGGGCGGATGGGCACTCACGGTGGTGAATGCCTCTGACTGGGTTCCTGAATCCCCTTTTTCCATACAAAGAGTCAGCGATTTCAACCCGGTAAACCCGTTTGTCAACGTAAAATCAATCCTGAAAAAACAGAAATTCCTGGTAAGAATGGCAGCCAATACGGTTTACAGTAAACTGGAAAAGAAACCCCGTAAAGCCCAGCGGAAGTTTGAAAAATACCTGGGACATAAATTATTTAAACTCGGGATCAGGAAGGCCCTGCCGCAATTAATTGAACCAACATATGTGCCCAGTACAAATTATATGCGGGCAGGCACGCCGGTTATTTTAATGCCGGATGAATCGTATAAACAGCAATTTCCCAATGACACGAATAAACCTTTTATACATCATATGTTTGCCCCCTATTCATTTTTGTTGAAAAAAATATACGGGCTGAAATAATCCGGGCTGTATTTATCAGGGTTTGCTGATGGCAAAACAATAACGGAACAGCCTTCCCTCAAAATCAAACGGGGTGGTGGCCTTTGTTATATCTTTTATCAGTGTAGTAGTGATTTTTTCCTGGTCCATTACAAACTTCCGGAAATTGGTGCTGAAATATAAACGTCCACCGGGTTTCATGGCCTGCAGGCAATCATTGATCAGTTCCGCATGATCCCGCTGGATATCGAGAATATCCTCCATCCGCTTACTGTTGCTGAATGTGGGCGGGTCCATCACCACGAGGTCAAAATAACCGGCGGGCAGGGTTTTCAGGTATTGCTTTACATCCGCATGTACAGTCTTGTACCGGTTCAGTTCAGTAAACCCGTTCAGTGCCAGGTTTCTTTCGGCCCAGGCCAGGTAGGTTTTAGATAAATCAACCGTAACCACTTCTTCCGCCCCGCCTGCGGCGGCATATACGGAAAAGGAACCAGTATAGGCAAAAAGGTTTAGCACCCGCATTCCTTTTGACTGGCTTTGAACCTGCTGCCGGGTCAGCCGGTGATCCAGGAACAAACCGGTATCCAGGTAGTCACTCAGGTTCACGATAAATTTTAAGCCGCTTTCCTCCACTACAAACTCGTGTTGTACCGCATCGTACTTCTGGTATTGTCCCAGCCTTCCCGGTTTGCGCTGACGCAGTTTGAGAAAAATATTGGATTTATCCACCCCCAGCACTTCCCCGGTCACAGTCAGGGTATGCTCCATCCAGGCATCATGCTCCTCCTCGGTCATTCCATGATAACGCTTGTACTCCGCCACATATAATTTTTCGCCATAGAGCTCAATACAAAGTGGAAATTCAGGCAGGTCATGGTCATAGATCCGGTAACAGGAAATACCCTGCCGCCTGGCCTGCTTGCCCAGGTGCCGGAAGACTTTGGTCAGCCGGTTCCGGTACATGATAAACTTTTCCTCTTCCTGGATTGTCATCTTATTTTTCACGAAATTTAATGCCTCAAATATCTGACATTTAAACTTACTAATTGGCCTCTAAACTCTAAACCCTCAACTCTCAACTTCCTCTTTGTACGCCATCGTCGACATAGAAACCACGGGCTCCTACGCCGCCGCCAACGGGATCACCGAGATCGCCATACATGTCTTTGATGGAACCAAGGTCATTGAAAAATATGAAACCCTGGTAAACCCGGGACAGCCCATCCCCTATTTTATTCAATCCATGACCGGCATAACGGATGAAATGGTGGCCGATGCCCCGCGTTTTGAACAGGTGGCGGAGAAAGTATATGAACTGCTCAAAGACAATATATTCATCGCGCACAATGTAAACTTTGATTATTCCTTTATCAAAGCCCATCTCAGGGATGCAGGCTATGAACTGAACAGCCGTAAACTCTGTACTGTCAGGTTGAGCCGTAAAATTTTTCCCGGACTGATTTCTTACAGTCTTGGTAAACTATGTAACGCCCTGGGCATCCCGATCTATGAACGACACCGGGCCGGTGGAGATACGGAAGCCACGGTGAAAGTGTTTCAGCTCCTGCTGGAAAATGACCGGGAAAAACATATTGAAAAAAGCCTGCAGCGGAATTCAAAGGAAGCGATCCTTCCTCCCCACGTGCCAAAAACCGATTTCGAACAATTGCCCTATACACCCGGTGTCTATTATTTCCACAATGAAAAGGGAAAAGTAGTGTATGTAGGCAAGGCCAATAATATCCGTTACCGCGTCAACAGCCATTTCAGTAATAATTCACAGGGCAGGCAGAAGCAGAATTTCATGCAGCACGTACACCGTATCAGTTTTCAACCCTGCGGTACTGAACTGATGGCCTGTATCCTGGAATCAGCGGAGATCAAAAAAAGATGGCCGGTTTTTAATTCCTCGCAGAAAAGATGGGAGGATGTATATGGCATTTATACCTACGAAGATCAGAATGGTTACCTGCGGCTGGCCATTGATAAAAACCGGAAACGATTACACCCGGTGACCACTTTTCATTATCTCGTGGACGGGCATGCCCTGATCCGTAAACTGATCCGTGAACATGAACTCTGTCCCAAACTCTGCTTTTTGCAAAAAGATAATGGCCCCTGCGCGGGTACAGGGGAGCAGGATTGCCGGGGCGCCTGCGAACAAACCGAAAGCCCTGCCCGCTATAATAAAAGAGTGGAGAAAGCGATTGCTTCATTACTGGCACAACCCAGTTTTGCCATCCTCGATAAAGGGCTTGGAGCGGATGACCGGTCTTGTATCCTGGTGGTGGATGGCAATTTCTATGGAATGGGATATATCGAGGCTGATTTCCAGTCAAACGACCTGGAAACACTCAAAGATCAGCTGACACAATACAGGGAAAACAGCTTTATCCGCAATATTGTACTTGGCTATGCAGCCCGGTACCCGGATAAAGTGACCTGGCTGAAAAATCCGGTTGAAATTAAATGAGGAGGGGCTACCGTTTTAACCCACCAACCTGTATTTTTGACCCCTAATAAATTCTGCATGAAAAACACATTTTCCGTATTGATCACCCTTATTTTATCGGCTTCCGTTTTCGCTCAACCGGGTACCACGAAACCGGGCACCAAACCGGTAGCCAAACCAGTGGCTAAACCGGCTGCTGTACAACAGCCTAATCCCTTAAAAAACCTGAACGATTCCGTGGGATATTCTGTGGGTATCAGCGTGGCTAATTTTTACCGGCAGATGGGGGCTAAAAGCCTGAACACTACCCTGGTTTCCAGGGGTATCAATGATAAACTGGACAATAAAAAACCACTGATCGATTCGGTGCTGTCCAACAATGTGATGAATAAATACCTGAGTTTATTACAGGCTCCCCCGAAACAACCGGTAAAAACAGTGACCAAACCCGGAACTGGTTTATTGAAAAACTTTAATGACTCTGCCTGCTATGCAGTGGGGATCAATGTGGCCAGCTTTTACAGGGAAATGGGGGTGACCAAATTAAATACCACGATGGTATCGAAAGGTATCACGGATATGTTTGGCAAGAAGAAACCCCTGATCGATTCCATTGCGATCAATAATGTGATGAATAATTACCTGACTATTCTCCAGCAGGAAAAATCAAAAGTGTATATCAAGGAAGGAGAGGATTTCCTGGCAAAAAATAAAACAAAACCAGGTGTAATCACTACAGCCAGCGGGTTACAATACGAAGTCATCACTGAGGGCACGGGCGAAAAACCCACAGCGGATGATGATGTGACCTGTCATTACCGTGGCACGTATATCAATGGAAACGGATTTGATAATTCCTATGACCGTGGCGCTCCTATCACCTTCAACCTGCACGGGGTTATAGCCGGCTGGACCGAAGGACTCCAGCTGATGTCCGTAGGTTCCAAATATAAATTTTATGTGCCCTACACCCTCGGTTACGGCGCCTTTGATTATATGTCCATCCCCGGCGGCTCCATGCTGATCTTCGAGGTGGAACTACTTGGAGTAAAAAAGAAACAATAATATTATTTATTATTATTCTTTCTTTTATAAATTTCAGGGATTATATACGCATTACTCTTATGAAAAGAATCTTTCAAGATGCGGAGTCTGAAGTCCCCCTTTAGGGGGATTTAGGGGGCCTCGCCTCTCTCACCCATGCAAATTTCCCTTCATCTCCTGTATCTGTTCAATCGTACCCAGTACAATCACCCGCATGCCTGGAGTGATAAATGTGTTATGCGGCGGGTTGATCAGGAAATTACCATCCTTATCCTTGATACCAATACAATTCACGCCGGTCTTTTTCCAGCCCATTACATCCTGGAGTGATTTGTCCTTCAGCGAAGGGGGAAGGTCATCAAAACTCACGGATTCCATATGAATGGAATGACCCTGTTCCCCGGAAAGGAAATCAATAAACTCCACCACATCCGGTTTGGAGATCAATGTGGCCATATGCGTACCCCCGATAAAATCAGGCATGATCACATTATCGGCTCCTGCTTTTTTTAACTTGGCGACTGAAGTGGATTCAGATGCCCGGCTGATGATCTTCAATTTCGCATTCAGCGATCTGGCCGATAATACAATAAACACATTCTGTGCATCCACCGGCAAAGTGGTGATCAAAGCCCTTGCTCGCTCCACACCGGCAGCTTTCAGTACATCGTCATCCGTGGCATCACCTGCCAGCCGGATGATCCCGGTCCCCTCCGCATCCACCCGTTGTATCAGGTGTTCATCTTTTTCCACCACAATAAAGGGGACTTTATGGGCCGTGAGTATATTGGCTGCCTGGTTACCATTACGGCCATAACCGCAAACGATCACGTGGTTGTCCAACCGTGCAATATCTTTCATAAGTTTCCTTGTTTTAAAATACTGGTTCAGCTCTCCACTAACCACAAACTGGGTGATACGTGTAATCACAAAGGCATAAGTCAGCCAGCTGGCGATCAGCAGGAACATGGTAAAGGCCCTGCCTGTCTGGGAAAGCGGGATGGTCTCCCCATAACCTACCGTGGTGATGGTGATGGTGGTCATATAGACCGCATCGAAAAAGGAAGCCCCTTCGATGAGGATGTAGCCGAGTATGCCGGTGACCACAATAATATGCAGTACAATAAATGGCTGAAGTAATTTGTACGTGGAATTTTTCAACTGGCAGGCTTTGTATCAAATGTAAAAATGATCAGGTGAGAAACCCCTGATCCTCGTCAGACAAGTGCCTGAACTAATGTGTTCCGCTTGCTTTCTTACCTGCTTTGCGGGCCAGGGCCCAGTCCAGCGCCTTTTTAAACTGCTGGTCTTCGGTGAGATTGGTATTATCCAGCTCCAGTGCGTCCTCCGCTTTACGGAGCGGACTCACTTCCCGGTGCGAATCGATATAATCACGCATTTCCAGGTTATTCTTGACTTCCTCAATGGTCACATTGGGATTCTTGGCATATAATTCCTTGAAACGCCTTTCCACCCTTACGGCATTATCTGCCGTCATAAAAATTTTCAGTTCAGCTTTTGGGAATACCACGGTACCAATATCCCTGCCATCCATCACGATCCCTTTCTTTGCCCCCATTTTCTGTTGCTGGGCCACGGCAAATTCACGGACCTCCCGGATCGCGGCCACATCACTGACCTTCTCGGCAATCAGCAGGTCCCGGATCACATACTCCACATTCTCACCGTTCAGGAACATTTCACTGCGCTGGGCCGATTCATTAAATACAAATTCGAGGTTGATATCCTTCAGGGCGGTAACCACTTCTTTCTTGTGGGCAATATCCACGTTGTTTCGGATAAAATAAAGGGTCACGGCCCGGTACATAGCCCCACTGTCCACATACACATAACCCAGCTCTTTCGCGAGCCGTTTGGCCAGGGTGCTTTTGCCGCAACTGGACCAGCCATCAATGGTTATGACTATTTTTTTGCCTGACATTCTATGGGCAAATGTAAATAAAACGGGCTGTATCAATAGTAGATACAGCCCGAATAAATGATTATTATTTTCCCTTACGCTTTGGAGGGTTCTTCTGTTTTACTTTTAAATGTAAAGGACAACCGGGTATTGTCCGCATCCACATCCGCGATCAGCACATCCCCTGCTTTTACATGCATATTCAGGATCTCTTCTGCCAGCGGATCTTCCAGGTATTTCTGGATTGCCCTGTGCAGCGGGCGGGCACCAAACTGTGAATCATACCCTTTGTCTGCCAGGAAATTCTTGGCAGGCTCTGTCAGCTCCAGGCTGAATCCGAGATTAGCCAACCGCTTGGTCACACCCTTCATCAGGATGTCAATGATGTTGAAAATATTCTCCTTGCTCAGACTGTTAAAGATCACCACATCATCGATCCTGTTCAGGAACTCAGGAGAGAATGTTTTCTTCAGGGCTTTCTCGATCACGGCTTTATTGGCCTCGTCTTCATGTTCTACCCTGGAGGCGGTGGCAAATCCCACACCGGCACCAAAATCTTTCAACTGACGTACCCCGATATTGGAGGTCATGATGATCATGGTATTCTTAAAGTCCACTTTACGGCCAAGACCATCGGTGAGTTGTCCGTCATCCAGCACCTGCAGCAGGATATTGTAAATATCCGGGTGTGCTTTCTCGATTTCATCCAGCAGGATCACGCAATACGGTTTACGACGTACTTTCTCCGTAAGCTGTCCGCCTTCTTCATAACCCACATAGCCGGGAGGTGCACCAATCAGCCGGCTCACGGTGAATTTCTCCATGTATTCACTCATATCGATCCGGATCAGCGAATCCTCTGAATCAAACATCTGGCGGGATAAAGCCCTGGCCAGTTCTGTTTTACCAACACCGGTTGGTCCGAGGAAAATAAAAGTACCAATGGGTTTCTTCGGATCTTTCAATCCCACGCGGTTACGCTGGATGGCTTTCACCACTTTCAGGATGGCTTCATCCTGTCCGACCACCATGCCTTTCATATCATCGGCCATCTTGCGGAGCTTCTCTGTTTCGGCCTGTACCATCCGTTTAACGGGGATACCGGTCATCATGCTCACCACTTCAGCAATATCTTCTTCACCGATCGGGAAACGTTTGTGTTTGCTTTCTTCTTCCCATTCATTCTTGGCTTTCTCGAGGTCTTCCTGGAGTCTTTTTTCTGTATCACGTAAAGAAGCGGCTTCTTCAAATTTCTGGCTCTTCACCACTTTATTCTTCTCGTTCTTTACATCTTCTATTTTTTTCTCCAGGTCCACAATGGTCTGCGGCACATTGATATTCTTCAGGTGCACCCGTGCACCTACTTCATCCATTACATCAATGGCTTTATCAGGCAGTAAACGATCGGTTACATAACGGTCACTCAGCTTCACACAGGCATCAATGGCTTCCTGGTCATAGTTTACGTTATGGTACTCTTCGTATTTGGACTTGATATTATTCAGGATCTGGATGGTATCATCCACACTGGGCGGCTCTACCATTACTTTCTGGAAACGGCGGTCAAGGGCGCCGTCTTTCTCAATGTACATACGGTATTCATCCAGGGTGGAAGCACCGATGCACTGGAGTTCGCCACGGGCCAGGGCCGGCTTAAAGATATTGCTGGCATCCAGTGAACCACTGGCACCACCGGCCCCCACGATCGTGTGCAGCTCGTCGATGAACAGGATCACATCCCGGTTCTTTTCGAGTTCGTTCATGATCGCTTTCATTCTTTCTTCAAACTGACCACGGTACTTGGTACCCGCCACCAGGGCAGCGAGATCAAGCGATATAACGCGCTTGTCAAAAAGCACGCGGGATACTTTACGTTGTACAATACGAAGGGCCAGGCCTTCCACAATGGCGGTCTTACCCACTCCGGGTTCACCGATCAGGATCGGGTTATTCTTTTTCCGGCGGGATAGGATCTGGGATACCCGTTCGATCTCGGACTCACGTCCTACAATCGGATCCAGGGCTCCGAGTTCCGCCATCTTGGTGATGTCACGCCCGAAATTATCCAGTACCGGGGTTTTGCTTTTTGCATTACCGGCTTGTTTGCTGCCGCCCTTGGGCTGAGAATATTTCTTTTCCTCATCAAAATCATCATCATTCTCATCCTGGAATTCGGCACGGGGATCGTTTGATTTTACGATACCCAGCTCTTGTCTGAAAAGATCGTAGTCCACGTCAAACTGATTTAAAATTTGAGTTGCAATATTTTCCTTGTTCTTGAGTATGGAGAGCATCAGGTGCTCCGTTTCCACGGTTGCACTCTTCAGGGCCTTGGCCTCCAGTACGGTCACCCGGATCACTTTCTCGGCCTGTTTGGTCAGGGGCAGGCTATTGATATTGGCAATATTCTTCCCTGTCTTATCCTTTACGGCCAGTTCGATCTCCTTGCGCAGTTCATAAAGGTCCACATTAAAGCTTTTCAGGATACGCACCGCTGTATTGTCACCTTCGCGGATCAGACCCAGCAAAAGGTGTTCCGTTCCTATAAAATCATTACCCAGCCTTAACGCTTCCTCCCTGCTGAACGAGATAATCTCCTTAACCTGAGTTGAAAAATTATTATCCATTTTAAGATAATTGGTTGTGATACAATATTAACGAATAAATTTGGTTCTTTTTCCGGGGTACTTATAAACGGTCTGTTGATAATTTAAGTTGCAGGGGAAACCCTGATTTTTACTTTGCAGACAGGATAGAAGCGCCAACTACCAAACGTAAGAACTATGAATGTCAAAACGGATACCAAAGAGAAATTTCATGCCATCACAGTCAATGAACCCGTTCTGTCTGCTACTATGACAGACGATCTGGGGGAATGTTTGCTTCCTTACCTGCAAAATGACGTTAAAAACCTGGTTGTCATACTCCGAAACGTGACAAATCTGGACACGGTTGCCGCCGAGAAACTGGTCTATATCCAGCAGAAATTTTACGAAAACAGTGCTTCTTTTGTGATCTGTGAGCTCCAGCAGTCTGTGGAGGATTTCCTGGACAATAACAACCTGCTGGAACTGATGAATGTGACCCCAACTGAAAGTGAGGCCTGGGATATTGTACAAATGGAGGAAATTGAAAGGGAGCTGATGGATGACGGGGATATTTAAACCCGGGAAATGCAGCTAACCGGAAGACAATCCGGTCTTTTCAAATCATTATATATCAAAAACGCACATCATTCATGTTTGCAGTCACTATCCTGGGTAATAATTCCGCCGTACCGGCCTTCGACCGCCACCCAACCAGCCAGGTGGTGACGCTCGATGGCACCAATTACCTGGTGGATTGTGGCGAGGGCACCCAGATCCAGCTGATCAACTATAAGATAAGGCGTAGCCGCATCTCGCATATTTTCATTTCCCATTTGCATGGTGACCATTATTTCGGACTGATTGGCCTGATCAGCTCTCTCAGTCTGCTCGGCCACCAGCAGGTACTGCATGTGTATGGACCCGCCCCGCTCCGTGATATCATTGAAATCCAGCTGAAAGTGGCCGACACCCAGCTTTGCTTCCCCCTGCATATTCACCATATCACCGAAGCAGCAACCCTCCTGGACAACGATAAACTGACAGTAAAATGCTTTCCCACCAATCACCGGGTGGAGTGCTACGGTTTTTCTTTTACCCAGAAAAAACTGCCCCGGAAACTGCTTCCCGAAAAAGCAAAGGAGCATGAAATACCCGCGGTTTTTTATGAGCGGCTTTGTAAAGGTGAGGACTATACAAAAAAAGACGGCGGGCTGGTCAAAAATGAATGGGTGACCGCACCTTCAGACCCCGGTAAACGCTATGCCTTCTGTGCTGATACAAAATATGATGAATCCCTGATCCCGCATATACAAGGTTTCGAAATGATCTATCACGAGACCACTTATCTTGATCATCTCCGCGAAAGGGCCGAACTGCGTTACCATTCCACCACCAAACAGGCCGCAGAAATCGCCTTAAAAGCCGGTGTCAAAAAATTACTCATCGGGCATTTCAGCAGCAAATACGATACGCTGGAAGAATTTGAAAAAGAAGCAAAGGAAGTATTTCCCGAAGCGGAGCTGGCGCTGGAGGGTGTTTGTTATGAGGTATAAGAAAGCAGGGGGAAAGTCAAAATTCAAAAGTAAAAAGTAAAAATAACAGGCTGAAACTTTGGTAAATCCTTATGTAAGGATTTGCGTATTTGTATATTTTTCTTCTACGCCATTCAATTATAAAAAGTATTACTACTTTAAAGTTTTTGACTTTTTAATTTTGACTTTGAAAAAGCCATTTATAAAAAAGCGGGAACTCCTGCCTCCACCTGGCTTCATTGTGCATCCCGTCATTCCTTATAACCACAGTGCTTTTTGCTTTTGAAACTGCTGATAGTTGTTCAAAAGCTTTCAATGTTTGCTGCACCATCTGTTCGCCTTCCTGTTTGCCGGCATAGAAATAAACCAGTCCCCTGATTTTTTTTCCCCGTTTCCTGATTGCTTTAAATATGTCTTCCGACACCCAGAATGAAGGGGAAAAAACGCCGGCCCCGCCAAATATCCGCGGGTGTCTCAGTATGGCATACATGGAGATCAGGCCACCCATAGAAC
>CAZFLL010000103.1:0-13570 GCA_964519865.1 uncultured Chitinophaga sp.
TGTAAAATAATGCCGCCATATTTTTCTTTCCATTCCCAGGCATATTTCAAAAAATCTTCGCGGCTGAGCGTTGATTTGGCAATCCCTCTTTCCCGCAGCATTTGTACCACTTTTGCTTCTGTGGCAATGGATGCATGGTCAGTGCCTGGTACCCAGCAGGCATTTTTTCCCTGCAGCCGGGCCCGGCGGACCAGGATATCCTGGATCGTATTGTTGAGACAGTGACCCATATGCAATACCCCTGTTACATTGGGGGGTGGGATCACAATGGTATACGGTTCCCGTTCATCGGGTTCACTGTGAAAATAATTTTTATCCATCCAGTGCCTGTACCATTTTTCCTCCGTGGCCTGGTGTTCAAAGTTTTTGCTGAGTTCCATACGATCTGGCAGATTACCCCTTTACTTTCACGCGTTTTACGCAATAGCCGGGTAAGGGCGCAAATTTACCGATTTGCAGCAAAACCAGTGCAGAAAGAGGAAGAGGAACCTTCATTTCAGGCGGGAGGCATATTTCTTTTTATCTCTTCGCAGATAAATACCCTGCCCTCATATACAGAAAGGATTCCGTGGTTTATTTCTTCCAGTGTGGAGGTTTTGGTAAGAAAACCACGGGCTCCCAGTTGCAGAAGAAGGGTGGCATACTTGGGCTGATTGTGAACGGAAAGCCCGATAATTCTTACTTCCGGTAAAATCTCCAGGGCATTTTTTGTCACTTTAAAACCGTCCATGGGCGACATATTGATATCGACCAGCAGAATATCCGGTTTTTTGGAGGGGAGCAGTTCCAGGGCTTCTGTACCACCCGGGCAATCAGCAATAATCTGAAAACGGGGATTGTTTTCCAGTAATAATTTCCAGGATTCACGAACCAGCGGGTGATCATCAACCAGCATGATACGGATAGGAGCTTCTTTCATATACTAACCAGCTTAAGTAGGACCCGCTGTGATACGGATCTGAATAGTGGTTTTTTCAAGGTTACCGGGTCAAAAATTGTACTGATTCGGAGTTTCAGAAAGGACTGGAGGACATATTCTTAAAATACTAAATACCATTAACTTAACCGGTCTAAGTAAAATTACGTATATTTAAATGCGGTAAAATTACTGTAAATTAAAAGTAATAATACTTTGGTATTCTACCAAGGAAAAATACGGTTTTCTTTTCCAGGCTGTGCTTATCCGGTTGGTAAACGGAGTTCTGATCCTTTGTGATTAACAATTACCTTCGCTGGAAATTTTTTTGCCGGACCGGTCAGTTAAAATGTATATATGAAAAGAGAAATCACTTCCTGGTTTAGTCCTTCCCTGAATAAAGAAATGCCGGTGGCTACTTATGGCGATTATGGTTTTGCCTTATTACTGGTGCCCACTGCTGCGGCCGATTACCTGGAGTATGAACGTTTTCAGCTGATGGAACATATTGCAGGACAAATCAACGGGGGAAAAGTGAAAGTTTTTTCCATTGACAGTATCAATAATGAAAGCTGGATGAATAACCATGTGGATCCGCGGCATAAAACGTACCGTCATCAGCAATGGAATAATTATGTGTTCAATGAAGTGGTGCCTTTTATCCGTCATAATACCAGTGCGGATACACCGATCATTACCTGCGGGGCATCCTTCGGGGCGCTGCACAGTATGAACCTGTTTCTGAAAAGACCTGATCTGATCAACGGGGTGATTGCCATGAGCGGGGTGTATGACCTGACTGAATACAGCAAGGGTCATTTTGATGAAGATGTTTATTTCAACAGTCCCATGCATTATATGCCTAACCTGAATGATCATGGCATCCTGGAACAAATCAGGAGAAGCCGTCATCTGCACATATTAACAGGAAGCGGTCCTTATGAAGATCCGTCGAGCAGTGGCCGTTTTGCCAAAATCCTCTATGATAAAGGCATCCATTATGAGCTGGATATCTGGGGGCAGGAGTGGCCGCATGACTGGAATACCTGGAAGGCCATGCTTCCGCATTATCTCTCTACCAGGTTCTGAAGCAACTTATCAAATGCGGACCCGGGAATCATCCGGGCTCCAAAACTTTCCAGGTAGTCCGTATATACCTGGCAGTCGATAAGGGCTACTTTTTCCGTCTGCAATACCTGGATATATTTAATAAAAGCATAGCGGGAGGCATTTGATTCTTTGCTGAACATGCTTTCTCCAAAGAAAACCCTGCCGATACGAATCCCGTATAGACCACCGGCCAGTTCTCCGTTTTTCCAGACTTCCGCGGAGTGGGCATACCCCAACGTATGCAGTTTTATATAGGCTTTCTCCACTTCATCCGTGATCCAGGTGCCGTCCTGCCCGGGACGATGACTGTTTTTACAGTGATGAATAACTTCCGGGAAAGCCCGGTTGACTGTAAATTCAAATACGTTTTTATTGATCAGGGGTTTGATGCTTTTCGCGATTTTCAGCTCATCGGGAAAAAGTACAAAGCGTGGATTGGGGCACCACCACATAATATCCGATCCTTCATACCAGGGGAAAATGCCATGTTTATAGGCTTCAAGCAGGCGGGCAGGGGAGAGGTCACCTCCCAATGCCAGTAACCCATCTGGTTCGGCCAGGTGCACCGGGGGGAAACTGATTTCTTTATCAAGGATGAAAAGGGGCATGGGCAAGGCTTAACCGGCCACCACTTCAATGGTCGCGTTAATACCTCGTTCGGTGATCGCGTCACAGAATGGTTTCAGGTCATCATAAGTGCCATTCTTGACCGCATATTTTCCTCTGAAATGAATGATATAAGAGCATTGTTCGGCCTGCTCATGGCTATGGCCGCAAACTGTCATCAGGGTTTCAATCACCCATTCGAAAGTATTGACTTCATCATTCCATACGATCAGGTGACAGGGTTCTTCGCCGGAAGTCAGCAGGTCCACGTCATCGAGGCTATCGGTTTCAATATCGGTCTTCACATTCAGCATGGGTGCAAAAATAGAAACAATTGGCAATTTTCAGAATGAGTGTCTCTCAACTTTGTATTTTTAAGTAAATAAACGATTATGGAACGAGTAACCGGCCTCGGGGGGCCATTTCTTAAAGCCGTGAATCCTAAAGAATTGGCTGCCTGGTATGAAAAACACCTCGGAATTCCATTTAACGGAAATACCTATGCGATCTGGAAAATACCAGAGCCGGGGACGGCCGGTTTCACAATTTTCTCTCTTTTTCCCGGGAATTCTGATTATTTCAATCCATCCGGGAAAGGGGCGATGATCAATTTTATAGTCAGGGACCTGACTGCCCTGATCGCTGTATTGCGTGAAGAGGGTGTGGAAGTAATTGGCGAACCTATTGATGAGCCCTATGGAAAATTCGGGTGGATCCTGGATCCGGAGGGGAATAAAATAGAGTTGTGGGAACCTCCGGTATCATAAAAAAAAATTTGGCAAAAATATTCACAGCCTTATCTTTGCACTCCCAAATAAGGGAGTTTAGCTCAGCTGGTTCAGAGCATCTGCCTTACAAGCAGAGGGTCGGCGGTTCGAACCCGTCAACTCCCACAAAAAAGCCTTGGTCATACACCAGGGCTTTTTTTTATGCACCAGTGTTTCCTTCAGTGATTAAACCTGGTTGTAGCACATAAAAAAAAGCTGTCCGGTCCGGACAGCTTTTTAAAAGAAATGTATAAGGTGTTACTGTTTGATCAGCTTATGCGTTACTCCATCAGCCATCTTTATCCAGTACATACCAGCTTGTAAGCCGGAAAGTGATACAGGCTGCTGAATAGAACTGATAGAAACCTGGCGGACCAGCTTACCTTGTATATCAGTCAGGTAAGCGATAGTACCGATCAGACGGTTGTCAGGAAGCTCAATGGTAACCATATCTGATGCCGGAACAGGGTATACCAGTGCTTTGTCGCTCGCGAAAGTTAAAGTGCGTACTTCACTGATCTTACTCTTGTTGTCATAATCCACCTGGTTCAGGCGGTAATAATTCACCCCTTTTACCGGTGAAAGATCAGTATAGGTATAAACATTCCTGTCATTGGTTGTACCGGCACCGGCTACAAAGCCAATGGTAGTCCAGGTAGTACCGTTTGCAGAACGTTGTACTTCAAAGCCACGGTTGTTGGATTCAGTGGAAGTGGACCAGTTCAGTTGTGAATGCATCCTATCCTTCTTAACAACGAAAGATTCCAGTCCAACCGGTAAGGTGAATATTGAACCTGCGATAGAGTAATCGTAGGTGGCCTCATCCTGGTCATCATTGGCAATATTTACAGTCGCAAATTTATTCCCATTGGCGGAAGGGCTGAAGCTTACTACAAAGGTGGTGGAACCACCGGGTGCAACAGTACCGGCAGGAGGGGTGCTTACACTGAAATCAGCTGCATTGGGGCCTGTAATACTGACACCGGTGATAGTAAGAGTGGCTGTACCTGTATTCTGAATGGTAAAAGTACGGCTGGGGTTTGAACCAAAATCAGTATGATCCAGTCCGCTCACCACATTGTCACCATCATTGATACAAAAACCGTTACCTACCACATTAATATTCTGGAATGTTCCGGCGCAGGAACCTGCTGCAGGACTGGCTGCTGCAACCCAGTTGGAAGTGGCACCTGCCAGACCGAAACCGATCAGGGTGCCATCCTGCTGAAAACAACGGTCAGACTTGTTGATCAGGGTGATTTCTGAAGGGTTAGAGCCGCCGGCAATACCCTGTTCGAAATCAAAATAAGCCAGCAGACCAAACTCGTCACGGGTCAGCAGACAGTTTGCACTGTTCGCTATTTCTGTGGGTGTGCGAACCACATTCCAGATTCGGACTTCATCGATCTGTCCGTCCCAGAGATAAGCGATACTGCTTCCGTCATTATAAGCTCCGATATATTGCACTGTTTCACTGTAAGCACCAACCGGGTTGCCGGTGGCTACCTGTACACCATCTTTATACAGGATCATCGTGTTTGTACCTGCGTCATAAGTAACGGCCACATGGTACCATTGATTAAGATTCATAGTGGCCCCATCGGATACCGTAAAATAATTGAAGTTATGGCCACTGCTCAGGTTACCATTGGGCGCCCAGAAGGCGTTCGTACTGCCGGATATGATATTGTTGCTGAAAGCAGAAAAAGAACGTGCCCTGATCCAGGCTTCCTTGGTATAAGAGCCGGAAGGCTGAAAAGTGGGGAGGGCTACATAGTTACTGGTAGCACCGTCAAAATCCAGCGAATGGCCCTGAGACCTGGAAGTCAGGCTGAACATTAAAACGGCGGACAGGATCAGGATTGGTTTGAAAAATCGCTTCATAATTGATGGTTTGAAGGTTGTACTCACCCTTTTTTGGACAGGACTAACACAAGTGTAAAGAATTTTCATGCAATTCATTTTTTAGTTGTTTAATAGTGTAGGGAATGTACGGAGTTCAGGACGGTATCAAAGGAGGGATTTCTTGTGTTAAAATTATTAAAATATATTATAATTGAAAATTTAATTTCCGGAAAATCCGGAATTAAACCGTTTTTTTATAACATTCGTTAACCGGTTTATAAAAATCATATTAAATGGCTGTTTCTTATTGCTCTTTTGTGGAAAATAATGGGAAAAATACAATCCATAAACCGTATCATGACCTTGAATATGGGTTTCCGATTGAAGATGATAATCTCCTGTTTGCTAGATTGATATTGGAAATCAACCAGGCTGGATTAAGCTGGGAGACGATTTTAAAGAAAAAGGATCATTTCTTCAGCGCTTATGATGGTTTTGACATAAGGAAAGTAGCCAGGTATACCGATAAGAAAAAAGCTGCTCTGCTTCAGGATGCCGGGATTATACGAAACCGGCTGAAAGTGGAGGCGGCTGTATATAATGCCGGTCAGATCCTGCTCCTGCAAAAAGAACATGGCTCATTCCTGAACTGGCTTGATCTGAATCATCCGCTGACCAGGGAGGAATGGGTAAAGTTATTCAAAACAAAATTCCGTTTTACCGGGGGAGAAATTGTAAACGAATTCCTCATGAGCACAGGATATCTTCCCGGAGCCCATGCGGAATCCTGCCCGGTATTCAAAAAGGTATTAAAAGCGAAACCCCGTTGGGCAATGAAAAAAAAGGGTAAAATCTAATTTGGATTCACTTCCGGAAGCCGGTAATGCTGGCCATCAAGTACGAATAATTCGTCGATTTCGTAGGACCAGAACTTACATAAAGGCGATTTTTTCAATATTTTTTCGACTTCTTTTTTGCTCTCCGCATTCAGGGTTATCCAGGAGCGATGGGTCTCCATACTCACGGCATAATGATCAATTGTACCCTTGTTAATCAGGAAATTAATATAGGTACGATGAGCCGGAACCTGCTCCATAAAAGCCTCACTCATTTCAAACTGTATGGTGACCTGGTATTTCTGCATACACTATTAAGACAACTTAAATGTAGGAAAGTTGCAGCGGAGGGGGAAAGAAAGTTTTGCAGAGGGGAGGGGGCAGTTGGCAGTCGGCAACAGTGCAATAGTATATTTACTGTTGAAGGGTTTTTACTTTTGACTTGTTCAGACTCGTGCAGGTAAAATAAAAAGCCCTTTCAGATTTTTGTTCTGAAAGGGCTCGGCTCTCCTTCGCCAAGGCTACGGAGAGCACCGTGGAACGTACTGGACTCGAACCAGTGACCCCTACTCTGTCAAAGTAATGCTCTGAACCAACTGAGCTAACGTTCCTTAATATGACCCGTGCACTAAAATTTACGGGCTGTAAAATTAAGCGCTTTCATCCCATTTTCCATGCGACAATATTATTCACCCATTCTTCCCGCCAGGGACACGTAATCCGGATGTAATTATCGGTATAACCTTCCATCATCCCGTTTTTATCCTGGTGTTCAAACAATACCTTCCGGGTCTGCCCGCTGTGTTGCTCCGTGAAATACTGCATTTTCATATACGACAGGTTGCGCAGGGCCTTATTCCGTTCATTACGGATATGTACTGGCACCACCGGCTGAATTTCCAGTGCATGGGTATTGTCACGTTCTGAATAGGTGAATACATGCAGGTAAGAAACATCCAGCGCATGCAGGAAGTCAAAGCTCTCTTTGAAATCTTCTTCCGTCTCGCCCGGGAAACCCACAATCACATCGACCCCAATGGCACAATGCGGCATCAGCTTTTTTATCAGGCTCACCCGTTCGGCATATAATTCCCGCTTATACCTCCGGCGCATAGCCGCCAGTGTTTTATTGCTGCCACTTTGAAGGGGAATATGAAAATGGGGCATAAACTTATCGCTGTTCGCCACCCATTCAATGATTTCATTGGTCAGCAGGTTCGGCTCGATTGAAGAGATCCGGTAACGGCTAATCCCATCCACTTTTTCAAGCTCCTTCACGAGTTCAAAGAAATTCTCTTCACGTGCACTGATGCTTACGGCACCGCCATTGCCATCCGGCCCTTTCCCGAAATCACCCAGGTTGACTCCTGTCAGTACGATTTCTTTTACCCCGGAAGCCGCCAGCTCTTCCGCATTCCGGACCACATTGGCAATCCGGTCACTCCGGCTCTTGCCCCGGGCCATGGGAATCGTACAAAAAGAACAGGTATAATCACATCCATCCTGCACTTTTAAAAAAGTACGTGTCCGGTCATTCACTGACCAGGATGAATGAAAACCGGAAACTTCTTCAATTTCACAACTGCAGATCTTTGCCGGATCACCTTTGGCCAGTTCACGGATATGACGGGCAATATTGAATTTTTCCGCGGCACCCAATACCAGGTCCACTCCGGGAATATCCGCAATTTCTTTGGGTTTTAACTGGGCATAACAGCCGGTGATGACCACAAAACTTTCCGGGGCCTTCCGTTGTATCCGCCGTACCAGCTGCCGGCATTCTTTATCCGCATTATCCGTTACTGAACAGGTATTGATAACATACACATCGGCCAGGTCATCAAACTCTTTTTTCTCAAAGCCCTCCGTTTCCAGCATTCGGGAAAGGGAAGAGGTCTCCGAAAAATTAAGTTTGCAGCCAAGTGTATGAAAAGCGACTGTTCTGGATGCTGCCATTTTATAATACCCGTGTTTTGCCGGCCCATTGATGGACAGGCTTTAGTTTATGAACGGGCCGGCAAAGATACGGCGAAGCCGGGAGCCGGTGAAATGAGTACGGGTTAAACTGAACCTGAGATAGCCAATTTCCTTAATTTTATCCAAATGTTTGAAAGTGAATAAGAAATGGGTCCCCTATGCACTTATGGGCCTGATGCTGCTGCTGATCGTTGTGATCAGGCAGTGTAAAAACAGCCCGTCACCGTCACCAAAGCCTGCAGTAACAGACAATAACCGGCCAAAAGATCCGGCCAGTAACCCGACTGACCGGGATAAAGGCTTTGATCGTCGTGTATCCTACCTTGAATACAGCAATCATGCAAAATGCCGGATGCAATGCCGGAAGATATCCCAGGCAGAAGTGGAAGAGATTATGCGGGGCGGGAAAATCAACTATAATAAAAGTGATCTCCAGAATGCCCGATGCCCCCGGTATGCCCTGGAAGGGATAACCCGTGATGACCAGCGGGTACGAATCGTTTATGCCCAATGCAATGACAAAACAGTAGTGGTAACCGTGATCGACCTGGAAACAGATTTCAAATGTGATTGTCCCGGGGATGATGATAAATTTAAAAACAGGAATTAATGAAGGGATTGATGCTGCCGCTGAAATGGATTTATTCCGTTTACGCATTTATTGTTTTTGTGGCAATCATGCTGATCCTCTTCCCGTTCAGTATCATCGCCAGTTTTTTTGGCCGGATAAAGGGAGGCAACCTGATGATGCGGCTATGTATGCTCTGGGCGGATTGCTGGTTTTTCCTGATCGGTATGCCACATCCGAAAATTTATGAAGCCAGGCATGACAAGAAGAAAGCATACATTTTTGTCAGCAATCATATTTCCTACCTCGACGCGGCCATTATACCCAAGGCCTTCCGTCAGCCGGTCCGGCCCCTGGGTAAAGTGGAAATGAGTAAAATACCTGTCTTTGGTTTTATATACCGGAATGCCATTGTTACGGTTGACCGCAGCAGTCCGGACAACCGGGCGAAGAGTGTCAGGGTGCTGAAATCACTGATCAGCAAGGGTATTTCAGTGTTAGTGTTCCCGGAAGGAACATTTAATATGACCAATCAGCCACTCAAGGAATTTTATGACGGGGCTTTCCGGGTGGCCATTGAAACACAAACCCCGTTAAAGCCAGTGCTTTTTCTGGATGCCTGGCGCCGGATGCCCTATGAAAGTATCTTTCAAATGAGCCCGGGCCGGAGCCGGATTTTATATTTAGCTGAAATACCCGTGGATGGATTATCGGTGGCTGATGTGCCTGCTTTGAAAGAGAAGGTCTATGGTATTATGGAGGCGAAGCTGAAGGAATACAAGGGAGGAAAGTTAGTAGTCGGTAGTCAGTAGTTAGTAGTCAACAGCCCCTGCTAAGAAGAGAATCTTAATTTTGATGTTATTAGTTTGAAAGAATATTATCATAAAACCTTCAAAACTTTCTAAGAAGGCTTTGTAATTTTTGATTTGATTATTTTTTGAACTTGTTTTCTTGTTTCCTGGCTCTTATTTGGCATCTTGGTGTCTTGGTTCTTGGAATTTTAAAAAGAATATTAAATAAAAAAATTGTACGCCGAAATCATTATACCTGCTGCTTTACCCAAAAACTACACCTGGTCTGTGCCGGTACACCTGCTGGAAACTGCCAGGCCAGGTTGTCGTGTGGAAGTGAACCTGGGGAAAAGTAAGAAGTATGCAGGGGTGATTAAACGGCTGCATGAGGACAAACCTGAATTTTTTGATACTAAGGATATATTGAATGTACTGGATGCTGAGCCGGTGGTATTTGAGGAACAACTGCGCCTGTGGGAATGGATCGCTTCCTATTATATGTGCAGTGAAGGGGAGGTGATGGCCGCTGCCCTGCCTTCTCACTTTAAATTATCGAGCGAAACCATCCTGGTATTTAACGAGGAGTACGGTGATGATTTTTCAGCCCTGGATCATGATGAATATATTATCGGTGAAGCCCTGCTGCTGAAAAAAGAATTAAACCTGAACGAAATCCAGCAATTACTGGATTCTTCGCACGTATACCCGGTGATCAACCGCCTGATACAGAAGAAAGTCTGCTTTGTATGGGAGGCGCTCAAGGAAACCTATACGCCCAAAAAAGAAACCTATGTGCTGCTCAATCCGGACTATGACAATGAAGAAAAACTGTCGGATCTGCTGAATAACTGGACAAGGGCGCCCAAGCAAATGGAACTGCTGCTCAGTTACCTGCACCTGGTTAAAACAGAAGGGGAGGTCACCAAATCAGCACTGCTTAAAAAATCAGGTGCTTCAGAAGCACAGTTAAAGGGACTGGTGGAAAAGCATGTCCTGCGCACGGAGAAAAGGGTAGTGGACCGGATACGTTACCTGCCTAAAAATGTAAACATTGATTTTGAATTATCGGCTGCACAGGAAAAAGCCCTGGTACAGGTAAGGGAGCAACTGAATACAAAACAGGTATGCCTGCTGCATGGGGTAACATCCAGCGGCAAGACGAATATCTATATCCGGCTGATCGAGGATTATATTAAGCAGGGTAAACAGGTTTTATATATGTTGCCGGAAATTGCCCTGACCTCACAGGTTATCCGGCGCCTACAGAAACATTTTGGCGGCTATATAGGAATCTATCATTCCAAGTTTTCCCAGAATGAGCGGGTGGAAATATGGAACAAAGTTAAGACAGGCGAACTCAGGGTCATCCTTGGTGCGCGCTCCTCTGTATTCCTGCCCTTTCAGCAACTGGGTTTACTGATCTGTGATGAGGAACATGATACTTCTTTCAAGCAACAGGAACCGGCACCCCGTTACAATGGACGGGATGCGGCTATTTATTTTGCTTCACTTTTCGGGGCAAAAACAGTACTCGGCAGTGGTACACCTTCCGTGGAGAGTTATTATAATGCGGTGACTGGTAAATACGGACTGGTGGAATTACTGCAACGTTATGGTGACCTGCAACTACCCCCGATCCAGTTTGTGGATACCCGGAGTATCCTTCAAAAGGATAAATCAAAAATCATACTCTCGCCGGCCCTGGTGGAATCCGTCAGGCAGGTGATGGAAAGAGGGAAACAGGTGATACTTTTCCAGAACAGGCGGGGATATGACCCGTACCAGATATGTGGTGTTTGCAGCTGGATTCCGCAGTGTAAATACTGTGATGTATCGCTGACTTTTCATAAACTGAGCAATAAACTGGTTTGCCACTATTGCGGTACTACTTATCCTCCCGTTTATACCTGTGCGGCCTGCGGCAGTGATAAATTCCTGCAACGGAATTTCGGGACGGAAAAAATTGAAGAACAATTACAGGAAACCTTTCCGGATGCCAAAGTGGCCCGGATGGATATTGATACGGTGAGGGGTAAAAACGCCCATGATGTTCTGATCCAGCAGTTTGAGCAAAAGCGGGTAGACATACTTGTGGGTACCCAGATGGTGGTGAAGGGGCTGGATTTTGATAATGTGGACCTGGTGGGAATCCTGGATGCGGATGGCCTATTGCATTTTGCCGATTTCCGGGTCAATGAACGGGCTTTCCAGCTGATGGAACAGGTGAGTGGCCGCGCCGGACGAAAAGAAGAAACAGGGAAGGTGCTGGTGCAGACCTCCCAGCCCCAGCATCCCTTATTACAAATTGTGCAGCGGCATGATTATAAAGCCATGTTCAATGAGGAAATAAAAAAACGTAAAGAGTTTTCCTATCCACCTTTTTCCAGAACCATTCAGCTTACATTCAAACATAAATACAAGGAAGTGGTGGAAAGAGCCGCTGTTATTTTTGCCAATACACTTAAATACAAATACGGGGATTACCTGGTTGGGCCGGCCGAACCGGTGATCGGCCGGATACGCAACCAGTTCCTCATGGAGATTCTGCTCAAATTACCCCGTGACGGGAAGACCATTGCCCGGTGTAAAAAAGACATCCTCGATCAGGTGGCCTTGCTGCACAATGAGAAATCGTTCAGAAGTGTGACCGTAGTGGCAGACGTGGACGCGGTCTAGATAGTAGCCGGTAGTTAGTAGTCAACAGCCCCTGCTGAAAGAATTGCATATGATTCTGTCACCCTGAGCTTGCCGAATGGGGCTAATTGTTTTCTTTCACTGCATTCAGCATCGCTCTGGCTACCTCACTGGCTTTCACAGGTCTGTACTTAGCGGGTAACATAAATGCAAATAAGGGCATCAGCCAGGTAGCCAGTTTTTCGCTTAACCTGAATTCTTTCCGGTTGCCCATTAGTAGCGAGGGCCGGAGAATATACACTCCTCCTATTCCCGAGGCTTCCACGGCTTCTTCAATTTCGCCTTTCAGTCTCAGGTAAAAATTACGGCTCTTGCTATCGGCCCCTACTGCGGAAACCAGTACATATTTTCCACAACCACCCGCTTTGCCCAGCTTTGCGGCATTGACGGCAATGTCATAATCCACTTTCCGATAGGCGTCTTTATCGCCCTTCATTTTTTTCATGGTAGTGCCTATTGCACAGAAGATCACATCCGTTCCCTCCAGGGCCAGCCGGAAACTTTCCAGGTCCGTAAAGTCCACCCATTTTTTTTCCAGTTTGGGATGCGCTATATCCACTGGTCGCCGGATTAAAATCCGTACGGTGCTGAAAGTTTCATCCTTCAGCAACAGTTCCAGCAAATGGCCGCCGATCAGCCCGGTAGAGCCAATAATGGTTGCAGTCATAGTGAAAAAGGGTTAATCAGCCGGTTCAAACTATTTTTTATACTCATACACCGCATAACCCCAGGGTTCCATTTTCCATTCAGGTTCTCCCAGGGTTTCATCAGTACCCATAAAGACATTGTAGGTTTTACCCAGCAGTTCCTTGTCGCTGATCTTTATGGCCTGTTCCTTATTTGACAGGTTCAGTATTACGAGGATCTTCTTTCCTGCTTTTTCACGGACAAAGGCATAGACTGCTTTTTCATCCCCGGCTTTCACTTTCCGGAAAGAAGCGTCGGCTGCCAGTGCTTCATTTCCGGCCCGGAGTTTTTGTAAAGTGGAATAGAATTTTGCCCGTTCAAATTTGCCGAATACAATAGAATCTTTTTCAAAAAAGGGCAGGGGACGCAGGAGAGGTTCTTCCTGGCCACTGTATACCAGGGGGACTGTACCACCCATCGTTTGAGTGAAGACAGCAAATGGAGCATGGACAGGACCGGGGAAAGTGGCATAATCGGATTTATTCCAGCTGTTCTCATCATGGTTGCTGGTGAAATACATGGGAATGGCTTCTTTGGGATAGGTGGTATCGTATTTTGCCTTGATACTATCCAGTGCAAAAGCCGGGCGTTCACCAGCGGCCACTTTAATCATCATCTTAAACATTTCCCAGGGGTAATAGGCATCAAAGCCACTGGTCATAAGATAGGCCCGGTCACCTTCGGCCAGGAAAAATAAGTTATTATTCACCCCTTTCAGTTGCGGGATACATTTTTTCCAGAATTCTCCGGGTACATTCCAGGCCACATCCACC
>CAZFLL010000104.1:0-13298 GCA_964519865.1 uncultured Chitinophaga sp.
GGCTACCTACAGCTTGGGAAGCTGTCGCTCTACCAGGTGAGCTACTTCCGCTTTTTATACTCCGAAGCCCTGCCTGCCGGCAGGCAGGTTTAGCGAAGGAGTATTTTATACGCTTGCAAAGATAGAAATTCCGAATAAAAAAATCAGTCCCAATTACCAGTAATTGCATTACAATACAGGTCTCGAAAATTCTATTTTTTTTGCCAGCCAGCTTTCACTTATTGGTATAATCCAGTTGTTTTCCAATTCCTCTTTTGTCTGAACAAGGTTATTGAAATAGAGGGTGTCTTTGTTGATAAAGCCATTCTCCGCAGCATACGGAAGCTGTGACATAGGCAGTAATTCCACTTTATCTTTTAATACAAAGGCCAGGGTCATCCGGTCAAACAAGCTGATGCCAAATTTTTTTTCCATATCCTTGATCAGCCTGACAGAGGTATCTGTACTGCACCCACTGACGCCGGTAGCAGATTCATCCGCCATAAGAATGATAAACTGGCCAAAAAATAGCCAGGCAGCCCCCTTAATCGGGGCTCCATGACTTTGCCAGTTTTTCGTAAAGTCATTCAGCATCTCTTCCACCTCAAATGCTTCCGACAAGGAAAACAGGCGGTTGCTCTGATATACCCAAACTCTCGAGGTCGGGTGAAAACCAGCGTCCAGCAGGTATTTATATTCCAGGTTCATGCTGCTAAATTACAACCAATTTGGTGCGTATGAAAGAAACTGTAAAAATGATAGCTTGATGGCAAACTTAAGAAAGCACATTTGAACCTTTTTGCACGGCCCGCAGGGCTGATAAAGTTGAAAGTAAAGCATATACAGAAAAACGTACTTAGGATGGGCTGTTCCCTTCTCGCTTCTCGCTTCTAGCTTCTAGCTTTTCTCTTTTCGCCTCTCTCACTCCATACTCGCCGCCACCATCTCCGCGATATCCAGCACCTGTACACTGTCTTCCTTTTCGGCCAGTTTTACCCCGTCAGTCATCATTGTATTGCAGAAGGGGCAGGCGGAGGCGATAAAGCCGGCACCGGTGGAGATGGCCTCGTTGCTGCGGTCGATATTGATTCGGCTGCTGCCATTTTCTTCTTCCTTGAACATCTGCGCGCCTCCGGCCCCACAGCAGAGGCCATTGCTTTTACAACGTTTCATTTCCACCAGTTCGGCATCCAGTGCCTCGAGCACTTTACGGGGTGCTTCATAAATATTGTTGGAGCGGCCGAGGTAACAGCTGTCGTGGTAAGTGATTTTTTTCCCTTTGAAGGAACCGCCCTCCTTCAGTTTTATTTTGCCCTCATCCATCAGTTGCTGCAGGAGGGTGGTATGATGGATCACTTCATAATTACCCCCAAGGGACGGGTATTCGTTTTTAAGTGTATTGAAACAATGGGGGCAGGCGGTTACAATTTTTTTGATACCATAATTATTTAGCAGCTGGATATTCTGGTAAGCCATCATCTGGAACATGAATTCGTTGCCGGCTCTTCTTACCGGGTCACCGGTGCACATTTCTTCCTTACCCAGAATAGCGTAGTTGATCCCGGTCCTGGTCAGTATGCTGGCAAAGGCCCTGGTGATTTTCTGGGCCCGCTGGTCAAAACTTCCGGCACAACCGACCCAGAAAAGGATATCCGGTTGTTGCCCGTTGGCAACTACTTCAGCAACTGTAGGGATCTTCATGTAAACCATTCATTTGTTCAGTTCAAAAATACAGATAAATACCGGCGATCAACCGGGGCTTCAGCTATTTTATTATCAGAAAATAGTTGCCAGTAATAATACAGCAGCCAGTATAACAACGGCAATACCGATCAATGTGATACCTCCTAAGAGCTGGGCCATTTTTGCTTTCCGGTTATCAGCACCCGGCTCTTTGGCCAGACCACCCATAATCAACGCCAGGATAGCCGCAATTAAGGCACCGATGATCACATACGGGATAAATAAGCCTGCAACAAATAAACCAATCGCAATTACTCCTACAATAAAAGCGGATTCACCCGCGTCACTTTTTTCCGCCTTTTTAGCTTTATGTTTTAAGACCAGGAAGGCAATTTTTTCCTTGAGTGTCAGTTTTCTGCCTAACGCCTTTTTAAGGTCTTTGAGCTTCATGGAACTGATCTTTTTAGTCAGTCCTTCAGGATATACTGAAACAACTGTTGATCCTGGAGTATTGGTGGCAAAACTGCGTTCAGCCAATGTGAACTGCAGGCAAAGCAGAATAGTGTATAATATGAATTTCCTCATAAGTGATGGTTTTGATTAATAAATTTAACTTATTAAGAATATATTGCCAAAATATTACCGGTGCGTTAATTTTGCGCTATAACATAATGAAGAAAATTTTTCAAAAACTGCTGAATTGGGAACTCTGGAATTTTTATGTGCTTTACGCGCCCATCAGCCCGGTATGGATCTGGTATTGCCTGCGCAGCGGTTCACTCTGGTATTTCAGTTCTTCCAATCCTACGATTACATTTGGTGGTTTTGAAGGCGAGGGTAAGAAAGAGATGTATGACCAGCTGCCGCCTGATCTGTATCCACGCACCATTTATATACGGCATGACCTGCCATTTGTGGAAGTAAAAAAGCTGGTGGAAGAGGCCGGGTTTACTTATCCTTTTATTGTAAAACCGGACGTGGGGATGAAGGGGATTCTATTCCGTAAAATTGATTCCGAAGAACAACTGCAGAAATACCATGAACATATCCCGGTGGAGTATATTGTACAGGACCTGGTGGATTTACCGGTGGAAGTGAGTGTGTTTTATTACCGGCACCCGGCTCAGCAAAAGGGAACGGTCAGCGGCTTTATCCATAAGGAGCTCCTGCAGGTGGTCGGGGATGGAAGCTCCACCCTGCAGCAATTGGTGGAAAAACATCCCAGGGCAAAATTCCGGCTGGAGGAAATGAAACACCGTCACGGGCACCGGTTCGACCGCATTATACCGGATAAGGAGATCTTTTTTCTTTCGTATGCCGGTAATCATAACCGGGGCGCCCAGTTTACTAATCTGCACAATGAAATAAATGAGAAAATGCATGAGGTTTTTGATGAACTGAGTCATAAAACCAGTTTCTTTTATGGCCGGTATGACATAAAAACCACGTCCATCGAAGACCTGAAACAGGGTAAAAACTTCAGCATCCTCGAGTTTAATGGCTGTGGTGCCGAACCCAATCATATCTACGACTGCGGTATGCCTCTCTGGAAAGCCTATGGCACATTACTGACGCACTGGAAGGCCCTCTACCGGATCAGCCGGTATAATCATAAAAACGGAACACCATACTGGTCGTATAAGCGGGGCCGGGAGTTTCTGAAGGAGTCCAATAAGCATTTCAAGTTACTCGAACAATACGATTAAGCGAGAAACCAGAGGCGAGAAGCGAGAAGGAATCCTAAAGCAGGTAGAGAATGAAAGAAATGTGAGGAATCGGATGTCAGGACCGCCAAAGGTCTTTCAAAAAAAACAGACTCTATCACTTGTACGTAATCTGGCTGTTCACTTCTCGCTTCTAGCTTCTAGCTTCTCGCTTATATTTGCATATGCATCCACTTTTCAAAATCTTCTTCACCGGCATGCTCGTCAGCTTCCTGGGCTCTCTGCCCCTGGGGACGCTGAATATTGCGGCGATGCAGATATCTATATCGAATGGGGTGGTGGCTGCCATGTTGTTTTCAGTGGGTTCCTTGATTGCAGAGATCATCTATGTGCGGATCTCCCTGGTGGCGATGGACTGGGTACGGAAACAGGAAAAAGTGCTGAAGGCACTGGAGTGGGTGACCTTCCTGATCGTGGCCACCCTGGCCATTGTCAGTTTCTATGCGGCCCTTCATCCTAAAGTGGAAAAGAATATTGTGCTGGATAGTCCCTTGCCAAAAATCGTTCTGGGTTTTGTGATGAGTGCGGTGAACCCGGTTCAGATTCCCTTCTGGTTTGGCTGGAGTACGGTCCTTTTTTCTAAAAAAATATTACTCCCCCGAAACGATCATTACAATATTTATATCCTGGGTATTGGGCTGGGCACTTTTATGGGCAATGCCCTTTTTATATTCGGCGGCCTGCTCATTGCCAATAGTATCAACAATAACCAGCATATCCTCAACTGGGTGATCGGGGGTATTTTTGCTGTTACCGCACTGATCCAGTTATGGAAAATACTCCGGAAAAAGGATGCAATACACAAAATGGAGCACCCGGAGGAAGTAGCCCATGAGTTTGAAGAACAGATGGAAAGATTCGGGCTGGACAAGGAAAAGAAAGAATAAACTTTAAATAAACGGTTATGTCAATCGCCACCTCCTTTATACAGGAATTAAAACAGGAAGCCGCTATTACACGTAAACTACTGGAAAGAGTCCCTATGGACAAGCGGGAATGGAAGCCGCACGAGAAATCAATGTCCATCGGCCGGCTGGCCACGCATATTGCCGAGACCATTCACTGGATCAGTGTTATACTTGGCCCTGATCAGTTTGACTTTGCCGCCAATCCGGCCCCGGTGCGCCATGTGGCTGCAGATAATGCGGAGTTATTAACCATACTGGAAACTAACCTGGAGAAAGCTGTTCAGTCATTAAGTACCGCCACAGAAACCGATTTTGATAAAGACTGGATCATTATGCGGGGCGAGCAGGAGATCATGCGGAGTCCGAAGAAAGTGGCCATTCGTGCCTGGGGCATCAGTCACCAGGTGCATCATCGCGGACAGTTATCCGTGTTCCTGCGTTTGCTGGATGTACCGGTTCCGGGTATATACGGACCGAGTGCCGATGAACGTTAAGTTACTTAAAACCGATAGCCCGCAGAAAGGGAAGGGATAAATCGTTTGCCCACATCTTCATTCAGTGAATTGAAGCCCTGGCTCATTTCTATGGTATAACCAAATCCCAGGGATGGAGCGGTGTAAAGTCTTTTTGCAAACACCAGGTGATAGCCGGCTTCCAGCATCGGGGTGATCATAATACTTTTCTGCCGGGTCTTGCCTTCAAAATCCTCCAGTGAAATCAGGAGACGACCACCACCAAAGGGATTACTGCCTTTCAGGTTATTGCCAAATGCATGACGGTACCCGACATATACCCCAAAACCAGTGGATACTGAATAGGCTTTCTTTGAAGCCAGCTGCCAGGTAATACCCGCACTGAAACTGTTTTTATTATTAAAATTTTCGCCCCGGGCCGCCACTTTGGTAGTGCCATAACCCTTGCCATAGGATTTGAGCATTTCCCCACCCAGTTCAAAAACCTGCTGCGAACGGGCTGTAGCAGAAACAAGTAAGAAAAGCAATACTATGCGGATGTTTTTTGGCATATGATGTATAACGTTTCGAAGGAAGGTTTAGTATAATTAGCCAATGTGCCAATATACCAATTAGCCAATTGACCTTCTGAAATCATTGGCTAAAAAGAGCATCCATTGTTTTGTGGTTATTGTCACAACCTATTGTAATGACTCAGCGATCTATTAGTCTCTTCCTTCATTGGCACATTGGCATATTGGCACATTGGCTAATTTCTCTTAATCCACTATATACAACCGGCATCCGTTCTTTGTAGAAGTTCTGTGCGCCTCATTGTTGTCCCCTACAAAATAACACATACCCTTGCTCAGCTTCATTACCCGTCCATCCGCCAGTTCTGTTTCCATTTCTCCTTCCAGGCAAAGGATAATATGCCCTTTACTGCACCAGTGATCGGCTTTATAACCCGGACTGTATTCCACCATCCTTACCCGGATATTATTCATGTGCTGCACCTGCCACCAGGCCGTGCCGGTTTCGCCTGCGTGCTCTTCCCGGGGAACAGTGGACCAATCTACCGTGTTAAAAGGAAAATTACTTAGTTGCATTGTAATGTATTGACTATCGACTACTGACCTGCCTTTGCCGGCAGGCAGGCTATCGACTACCGACTTTCCTCCGCCCATTTGTCACGATCCTCCGGACTAAACTTCCATGGCGCAAAATTATTCTCCACATTGCTGAACATCGCAGTCCATTCCTGGGGTGAATTGCTTTCCTCCATCACGAGATAACGGCGGAGCTGGATGATGATATCGAGCGGGCTGATACTGACCGGGCATTCCTGTACACAGGCATTGCAGGTGGTACAGGCACGGAGTTCTTCCACGCTGATATAATCGTGAAGCAGGGATTTGCCGTCCTCTTTGAATTCTTTATTGGCAGTAATGTTCTTACCCACTACTTCCAGCCGGTCACGGGTATCCATCATGATCTTGCGGGGAGAGAGGAGTTTGCCTGTCTGGTTGGCCGGACAAGCCGCAGAACAACGTCCGCATTCGGTACAGCTATAGGCATCCATCAGGTTCTTCCAGCTCAGGTCCATTACATCTTTTGCGCCAAATTTCTGAGGTGCGGGTTGTTCGCCCGTTGGGGCCAGTTCAGGCTGCATGGCATACAATACTTCATTCTGAACGGAAGGCATATTGTCCATTTCTCCCATGGGCTTGAGCCGGGCAAAATAGGCATTCGGGAAGGCCAGGATAATATGCAGGTGCTTGGAATAGGGGAGATAATTCAGGAAAGCAAAGATGCCCGCGATATGCATCCACCAGCAGATCCGTTCAAAAGCGATCAGGGTCCCGTCGCTATAACCATTCATAAACGGGTGCAGGTATTGGGAAATAATAAAATTCCCGGTCGGATGGGCGGCATAATGTTCGGCACCGCGCAATTGTAATAAGGTATCAGCCGCATTCATCTTTAAAAACAGCGACATTAATATGATCTCGGTGATCAGGATATAATTGGCATCACTGCGGGGCCAGCCATTTAAATCCTTGCTGGCAAAGCGTTTCAGTTTGATGATATTCCTCCTGACCAGGAAGATCACACAGGCCACCAGCACCGTAAGGGCCAGGACTTCAAAGGCATTGATCAGGAAGGTATAGAATCCACCCAAAGGAGCCGCAAAAAGACGATGCTGACCGGTAATGCCATCCAGCACGATCTCCAGGACTTCAATATTGATAATAATAAAGCCGGCGTATACAAAAAAGTGCATGATGGCCACCAAAGGATTGCGGAACATTTTCTTTTGTCCGAAGGCCAGTAAGAACAGGTTTCTCCAGCGTTGTGAGGGGTTGTCGCTGAAATCTTCAGCGCGGCCCAGGTGGATATTGCGGGCGATCTCTTTTGCTTTTCGGGTAAACAAAAAAATAGCCACTGCGCTGAGTAAGATGAATAATACCTGTTGGATCATGTGCATAGCCTTTTATTACGCTGCTAATTTACGGGATATGGGCCACGAATTTATTTGCCTGCGGCAAAAAAGGTTTGCCACGAAATCACACGAAAGAAATACAGAAAGGCAGGCCACGGATCACACGGATTAGCACGGATGCCCCCTAAATCCCCCAAAAGGGGGTCTTTAGACTCTGAAAGGTCAAAATATTTTCAATATATGAAAACTCAATCCGTGTAATTCAGTGTTATCCGTGGCTTGTATTCTGTATTTGTATTTTTTCGTGGCCTTTCGTGTTAATTCGTGGCAACCCTTTTTTGCCGCAGGCAAAAATATAACCGCGTAGCGGGTATACAATCAGAAGTGTATGGCATGCAGCCTTAACTTTCCGTTACCGTATTCGAGGGAGGGTGCCGGAAACTTGAAGGCACTGAGTACGGTGAATAGGAACCTTAATCCTTTTTTGTTGGTCCTGATTTTTGTGAAATCAATATCCGGGGCCAGAAACCACTGCCGGTAGCGTTTAATATCAGGCCGGTTGAAAGTGATGTTGCCGTTTTCATCTTTGGCTATATTCTGTGTACCGCCAAACAAGCCCTCTGCTCCATAGCCAACAGACACTGATAACCATTCCGGTATATGGCTGTTTTTAAAAAATGACTTCAGGTTGGCGCTGGCCCAGTAGGTCTGACCATTATAATCTTTTATTAATCGTTCTCCGAGTGATTGGCCGAATAGCTTATCGCTTCGCTGATTGAGCTCCGGATCATTGTATGTCTTGCGGTGAAAGGAGAATTTGAATTTGATCCGTTGTTCATTCCAGGCCAGTTCCTGGGCCACAAATGTTCCGCTGCCCAGCATATTGGCGGTAAAATCGCCCCAGCTCCAGCCCCAGCCGGCACTGAAACCATCCAGTACCTCGATCACTGTCTGATACACCGCCCCGCTCATACCGCCGATCCATATCCGCTTTTTACGTTCCATCCCGGCCCATCGCCACATGGCGGTGCTGCCCATGCTTTCAATATAGGCACTGTAAAAATGCCCGACCTTATCCACCTGTTTCCATTCCTGCCAGTCATTGAACGTATGAAACTTCGTTTGGGGATAGTTTTTATACCAGGCACTGTAGAGACCGATCATGGTGCCCCCGTAACCTACCACATTGGCCCCGCCGATAAGCCAGGTTCTCCTTTTCTTTTGAGCCGGGGTTAATAACAGGTCCCAATTGTTGCCAATATGAAAATTATTAAAAGCCACACCTGAAATATCCGGTTTGCCTTTCCATGTACTATCCAGTTCCAGCTGGTCTGCAACCAGACTATCCTTTTTCACCGCAGAAATATCCTGCGCAGACAGGGCGCTAGTGTATAGGAAAACACTCAGAAAAAGGCAACTGAACAGGCCATGCCCGGTGGGGTTTCGCCGGAACATCGGGAGGAAAGGCCATGTTTGTTGTGCCATCGCAGGGCTCATGCAACAAAAATACGTTTTAGGGATGCTTTTCAGTTTTTAAAAAGCTAAAATTCAATAACTTTCCATTTTAATATCAAACCTTATAACGATATGGACGCCACAATTCAAGCAAAGATCGATACCTGGCTCAACGGGAATTTTGATGATGCCACCAAAGCCGAAATAAAGAAACTGCAGGCAGAGAATCCGAATGAACTGGCCGATGCCTTTTACCGTAACCTGGAATTCGGTACAGGTGGTCTCCGCGGACTGATGGGCGTGGGTACCAACCGGATGAACAAATACACAGTAGGTATGGCTACACAAGGTTATGCGAATTACCTGAATCAGTGTTTTCCCAATGGGGTGAGTGTGGCGATTGCGCACGACAGCCGCAACAACAGCCGCTTTTTTGCCGAAACGACCGCAAATGTATTTGCCGCCAACGGGATCAAAGTTTATTTATTTGAAGCCCTGCGTCCCACTCCTGAATTATCCTATGCTATCCGCACCCTGAAATGCCAGGGCGGAGTGGTTTGTACCGCTTCCCATAACCCGAAAGAATACAATGGCTATAAAGCGTACTGGGATGATGGTTCACAGCTGGTGCCGCCACATGATAAAAACGTGATCAAGGAAGTGGATAAGATCGCTTCGGTGGATGAGGTAAAATGGAGCGGGGGTGAGGCCAATATTGTATTGATCGGGAAAGATATGGATGAGCAGTATATGGAGATGGTGAAAGAACTGAGTGTGTATCCGGAAGTGATCGCCAAACACAAGAACCTGAAGATCGTTTATACCCCGATACATGGTACTGGTATCACCCTGATGCCGGCCGTGCTGAAGAAATTCGGATTTGAGAATGTGCATATCGTAAAAGAACAGGAAGTGCCGGATGGCAATTTCCCCACGGTGAACTATCCCAACCCGGAAGAGAGTGAAGCTATGAGTTATGGATTGAAACTGGCTGAATCACTGGATGCTGATATCCTCTGTGGTACAGACCCCGATGCGGACCGCCTGGCCATTGGGGTGAAAGACTCACACGGCAAATGGGTGCTGATGAACGGTAACCAGACCGCCGTGCTGGCCTTCAATTACCTGATCGAAGCCCGTAAAACCAAGGGCATTGCCCAGCCAAACGATATGGTAATTACCACCATCGTAACCACGCCCATGATCGATGCCATCGCCAAAGGCAATAACCTCGCCTGTTACCGCGTGCTCACCGGTTTCAAGTGGATCGCCGATCTGATCCGTCAGAAAGAAGGCAAGGAAAATTATATCATTGGCGGGGAAGAAAGCTTTGGCCTGATGATCGGCGATAAGATCCGGGACAAGGATGGGATCAGTGCCGTGGCCCTGCTTTGTGAAATGGCGGCTTATGAAAAAGAGAAAGGCCGCAGTCTTTTTGAAAAAATGGTGGACCTCTATGTACAATATGGTTACTATAAAGAAAACCTGATTTCCATTACCAAGAAAGGCATGGACGGCCAGGCCCAGATCGCCGCCATGATGGAAGCCTATCGGAATAATCCGCCAAAAACCATCAATGGTTCACCAGTAGTGCAGTTGCTCGATTACGAACTCAGCAAAGGCACGAATCCGCAGAACGGCGACAGCTGGGTCATCGACCTGCCCAAGTCAAACGTGTTGCAGTTTATCCTGGAAGACGGCAGCATTATCTCTGCCCGTCCCAGTGGTACTGAGCCCAAGATCAAGTTCTATTTCAGTGTAAACGGCAAACTGAACAGCGCGGCCGACTTTGATCAAGTGAATGCAGCGATGGATGAGAAGATCAAGGCGGTGATAGCGGATATGAAATTATAGCAGCGTACAACTTTATTTATCCATAAGCAGCATTTTACGATGCTGCTTATTTACTTTTGGGGCGTTTATGAGACCTACTGAAGATACTTACCGGCACAAGGGCTTACGTAAAAAACTGGTGGATACCGTACGGGCCAAAGGCATAACCAACGAGGATGTGCTGAATGCCATCAATAATATTCCCCGGCACTTTTTCCTGGAATCTGCTTTTGATGAACTGGCTTATGAAGACCGGGCTTTTCCGATCGGGGAGGGACAGACCATCTCACAACCCTATACGGTGGCTTACCAGAGCCAGTTACTCGAACTGAAGAAGTTTGATAAGGTGCTCGAGATCGGCACCGGCAGTGCTTACCAGGCTGTGGTGCTCGCCGAACTGGGCGCCCAGGTGTATACGATCGAAAGGCAGAAAAAACTATTTGAACTCAACAAAGGATTTACTTTTCTGAAAAAATACCCCACCATTAAATTCTTTTACGGCGATGGTTATGAAGGTCTCCCTACTTATGCGCCCTTCGATAAAGTCATCATCACCGCTGCCGCACCCGATGTTCCGCCCAAGCTGATAGACCAGATGAAAGTAGGGGGGATGATGGTCATTCCGGTAGGGGCGGGTGAAGTGCAGTTGATGAAACGTATCACCAAACTGGAGAACGGGGCTTTGAAGGAAGAGGTGTTCGATCGCTTTTCGTTCGTTCCCATGATTGAAGGGAAAAATAGTTAGCCGGTTGCCTGTTGGCCGGCCGGTCAGGTAGTTTGTCAATCTCGGGTTCAAGGTTTTTTCTCCAATTTTTATGAGGTTTTCAGCAAGGAATCCGTTTTTTTTCTGCCCGGGCTGGGTGGTTACAAAATCACGTGTTTAAAGTTGTATCCTTTGCCCCAAAAAGGGATGTGAGAAATTCTAACTTTGAAATACGTACGTAATTATGTACATTTATATGTACATAATTGTGAAACTATGCAGGCAATATCAATCACCCAATTGAGAAATAATATTAAAAAGTACCTGGACGACGTCTCAAACTCTTCTGATATTATCGTGGTTTCCAGGGCGGCCGAAGAGGAAGCCGTGGTTATTCTTTCGTTGAAAGAGTATAATTCGCTTACCGAAACCGGTCATCTGCTTTCCACTTCAAAAAACAGGCAGCGGTTACACGAATCGATCGACCAGTTAACGAACAAAAAGACCCGCAAGTATAAGTTTTAACCCATTTTATGAATTTTGAGTTTACAGAGAATGGTTGGGAGGATTTTCAATACTGGGTTGAAACGGATAGTTCTATAGCCGGGAAGATAAAAGACCTGTTAAATGAAATCAGGAAAACTCCATTTCACGGGACAGGAAAACCTGAGCCACTCAGACATGATTTAAAAGGGTTCTGGTCAAGACGGATAACTGCTGAGCACCGGCTGGTTTATAAAGTGGAAGGTAAAAAAGGTGCCGGCCAGAAATGTTATATTATCCAATGTCGTTTTCACTATGATTAATGCCCTCGCTAACTTCATATTTTCCATTTTTACAAAATATCCTGTTTTTAAGGGATATATGATCAGTAGTTAATAGTCCATATTTACTTTGAATTTGGATTAAACTATCCGTCATGAAGAAAAAAATATGGCTGTTAAGATTACGAATTCCTGTTTTTTTAATGACTGGTTACTTATTAGTGGCACAGCTAAGTTTTGCACAGGATTGTAAAACAAAGGCTTCAAACAAGCCATCTGTTTTGGTGAGGGGGACAGACGATTACTTTGACTTTTCCCATTATACCCAAAAGCCCGCAAAATGGGATGTCACGAAGATGAAGTTGCAAACCGGCAAAGTGGAACGCTGGATTAAAAACAGGCTGACTGCATTCACCGGCGCCAGGATGTTGTATTATAATTCATACTGGCTGGATTATGAGGTAAGCGAGGGAGGAACCGGCAACGATGTAAACTTTTACAGGGCCACGGGTATTAAACGTTTCTATAGTTCCAAAACAATGTTTTTCGCTTACTACTGTTATGATAACAACAACAATATACAAACGGAGGATGAGAGCGGATCTAATGTGGAAGTGGTGTTTAATAATTTCTTTTTTTCCGGCCTGACGAAAGACGCCGGGGTTCATACGATGAACGGGGTGCCGGTATTCGGTGTCATAAAAAAGAAACGCAGCGAGGGCCGGGCTGATTATTATGAACAGCGGGTCCGGAATAACGCGACTGCTGAAATGTATACCGCCAATGATTATATCCTTTTACGAAACAGTGATCAACCGGTTTTTATTCCGGTTACAAGAAAGGATTACCTCGGGCAATTGCTGAAAGATGTTGCGGCCTATAGCGCAAATGAAACCAGGCAATTGACGGAAATGTATAACCAGAACAAGCAGCAATTTGAGGTGGAAATGAAGGGGTATAAAGAGAAGGACAAGAGTTATACAGCAGAAAAGGAGGCGAAACGGCGTAAATGGTTTGAAGAAGACCAGGAAAAATTCAAAAAAGTGATCAGTAAAATAAAGCCTGATGCAGATGCTGCAGCAGACGTATTAAAACAGTACTTAAAAAAGCCGGACGAGTGGCTGAACCGCCATTTCAGTATTTTTTATCCTTTTTCCTCTTATACAGCCGGCGGAGTAAAACAATATTTAGAAGGTCTGGATAAATCCACTTTAAGTGAAGGGGAGGAAGAGACGGCCTATGAGATTGTTTCCGTTAATCCTGCCTATTTCGACAAAAAGGCAGGGGCGGATTCACCCCAGTTAATCGCCTTGCATTTGCAGAATGGCACTTATGCCCATATGCTCAAAGTGGC
>CAZFLL010000105.1:0-10840 GCA_964519865.1 uncultured Chitinophaga sp.
ATCAGGGTACATTGATGTATTTATGTACCTGCAGGCTCAGTTCCCATTGGGGATGGGCCTTAATATAATCGATGATGAGCGGAGTGACCAGTGCGGCTTTATCCCATTCGGGTTGCAGGAAAAGTTTGCAGGAAGGAGAAACCTGTGCTGCATATTTCTCTGCCCATTCGAAATCCGATTTATTGAAGATCACCACTTTCAGTTCGTTTGCATGCGGCAGAATACCGGGCAGTGGTTCCTTGAATTTTTTGGGAGAGAGACAGATCCAGTTCCAGTGGCCACTGAGCGGATGAGCCCCTGAGGTTTCAATATTAGTTTCCAGACCGGCTGACTGAAGGGCCTTGGTTAATTCATCCAGTTGATGCATCAGCGGTTCGCCGCCGGTAATGACTACCAGTTTTGTTGCTGTTTTTTTTACTTCAGTGACCAGTTGTTCAATAGTGTACTTCGGATGTTTATCTGCGTCCCAACTGTCTTTCACATCACACCAGACACAGCCTACATCACACCCCCCCAGCCGGATAAAATAAGCCGCCCTGCCCTGGTGAAAGCCTTCGCCCTGCAGGGTATAAAAATGTTCCATCACCGGAAGCACCTTATCGTTCTTCACTTCACTCATATTAGTTGATCAGCTTAGTTTTTCTGACTGCAGGAGCGGTAGGTGTTCTTCATCAGGGCGGCAATGGTCATGGGGCCGACTCCACCGGGTACCGGGGTGATCCAGGAACATTTAGGGGCTACATTATCGTAGTCCACATCACCCTTTAATTTAAAACCGCTTTTCTTTGTGGCATCTTCCACGCGGGTGATCCCCACATCAATTACAATCGCGCCTTCTTTCACCATATCCGCGGTGATAAATTCAGGTTTGCCCAATGCGGCTACAATGATATCCGCCTGGAGGCAGAATGATTTTATATCTTTTGTCCGGGAATGGCAAATAGTAACGGTACAGTTACCCGGATTGCTGTTGCCGCTTAATAAAATACTCATCGGGCGTCCAACGATATTGCTGCGCCCCACCACTACGGCATGTTTTCCTTTGGTATCAATTTTATAATGTTCCAGGAGTAACATAATGCCATGCGGGGTGGCCGGTACAAAAGTGGGGAGACCCTGTACCATATACCCTACATTGATCGGGTGAAATCCATCCACATCCTTATCGGGATCAATGGCATTGATCACTTCTTCATCAGAAATATGTTTGGGCAGGGGAAGCTGTACCAGGATGCCATCAATATCCGGATCCGTATTCAGGTCGCGGATCTTGTCCAGCAGTTTTGTCTCACTGATCGTGTCCTCATAATGGATCAGGGTGGATTTGAAACCCACTTCTTCGCAGGCTTTTACCTTGGCTGCCACATAGGTGGAACTGGCCCCGTTATTTCCCACCAGGATCGCCGCCAGGTGGGGTATTTTCTTGCCCTCTGCATTGAGCTGGGCCACTTCAATCTTTAATTCATCCCGGATCGCCTGGGAGGCCTTCTTACCGTCTAAAATTTGCATGGCGCAAAGGTAGGTTCCGGACGGCTATCTCAGGCTGTGAATAAATAATCGGCGACGGATATTTTCTCACATTTTATCCGAAATAAATTGACCCCAAAACCTTATCTCATGAACAAAAGTTTTATTGCCGCGCTGTATTTCAGCGCCAGCCTGCCTTTTACGGGAAAGGCCCAATTTTCAACGGGAAATATATTCCCGGGTGCGGTGACCGGGGCTTACAGTCCCCTGCATGCCGACCTTTTTTCAATGGCACAGAATACAGCTTCCCTGAGCTTATTGAAAGAGCCTGCCCTGGGTATCCAGGGTGTCCGGCCGTATTTAATCAATGAGCTCGGGCAGTACCGTATCATGGCAGCCCTGCCAACGGTCCGGGGTCATTTCGGAATCCGTGCAGACATGCGGGGCAATGGCGCTTACCGGGAGAACCAGTTGGGTATGGCTTATGCCCGTGACCTGGGTTCAAAACTTTCACTGGGTTTACAGTTTAGCTATAACAGTTTCCGTATTACAGGGTATGGACAGGCTTCCGCACCCGGGGTGGAAGCCGGGATTATACTGCACCTGACTGAACAGGTACATGCGGGGATCCAGGTCAGGAATCCATTTGCTGGAAAATGGGGGCCTGGCAAATCAGAACGATTGCCGGCGGTTTATACAGGGGGTATTGGTTATTCTCCTTCCCCGTTTTTTTATGGCAGTATGGAAGTGGAGAAAGAAGAAGATCAACCCGTGGGTTTATCATTCAGTCTGCAGTACAAACCAGTAACCCGGTTTTTATTTCGTGCCGGAATGGGAAGCCGGGCCTCTTCTGCCTGGGTTGCGGTGGGGTTTCAGCTTAGTCGTTGCCGGATCGACATTTGTTCCGCCTTTCATCCGCAACTCGGTATCACACCCGGTCTCGCGGTATTGTTTCATTTTAAAAAATCAGTAAAATGAAAACAGGCCAAAAACTATTTCCCTTCATTTTTTTAATGTTTGTTGCGGTCAATGCTATTGCCCAATCCAATCCGGAGCAACAACTGGAGAACCTGGTGGCCAATGCAGAAAATGAGGAGGCCACTGATGATGATTTTAACTGGCAGGAACTGGAACAATTTCGTCGTCATCCGCTCAACCTGAACGAGGCGGATGAAACCTCACTGAAGCAGTTATCTGTATTAAATGATTTGCAGGTGGAATCATTTTTAACCTACCGCCGGTTGCTGGGCAGGCTGGTTCATGTGCTGGAATTACAGGCGATACCCGGCTGGGATATATCCATGATCCGGCAGTTGATTCCCTATATATCGATCGGCCCGGTGATGAGCCTGAGGGCTGAAACAGGTAAGCGTTTCAGGCAGGGGGAGCACCAGCTGTTATTACGTATTGGTCAGACACTTGAACCCTCGGCAGAATATAAAAAAGCAGTGGCAGACAATGGATACCAGGGCAGCCCGCAACGGGTATTGTTCAGGTATACTTACCGTTTCAAAAATAACCTGCAATATGGATGGCTGGGGGAAAAGGATGCGGGAGAATCTTTTTTTAAGAGAAGCCAGCAAAAAGGATTTGATTTTTATTCGGTACATCTTTTTGCGCGGAGGATCGGGATCATACAATCACTTGCTATTGGAGATTTCACCGTGAACCTGGGGCAGGGGCTGATACACTGGCAGAGCCTGGCGTTTAAAAAAAGCACCGAGATCACGGCCATAAAAAGACAGTCTGCGGTATTGCGGCCTTATCATTCGGCCGGTGAATTTAATTTTCACCGCGGACTTGGAGTAACAATAAAAAAAGGAAAGATTGAATCCACCTTGTTTATTTCCCTGCGCAGGATCAGTTCAAATATTAACCGGGATACATTACAGGGAACGGAATATGTGACGTCTGTTCTTACCGGTGGTTATCACCGGAACAACAGTGAGCTGGAGGACCGGAACAATCTCACTCAACTGGCTACTGGGGGTAATTTTCAATACAGGTACAGACGTTTGCAGGTGGGTATGAACGCGGTCTTATATCATTTTTCTCTGCCGGTACAAAAACGGGAAGAGCCTTATAATTTATATGTATGGCGTGGCAAACAATGGAAAAATGCGAGTATTGATTACAGTTATACCTGGCGCAATTTTCATGTTTTCGGGGAAGCGGCGGCTGACCAGCGGGGACATACCGGTTTTATACAAGGTCTGCTGTTGAGTGTGGATCCTAAAGTGGACATTACAATGATACACCGGAAAATTGCGGCGGCATACCAGTCTGTCAATGGCAACGCGTTTACGGAGAATACGCTGCCTTCCAATGAAACCGGTTTTTATACAGGGATCAGTATCCGTCCGGTGGCTGGCTGGAAACTGGATGGGTATGCTGACCTGTTTCATTTCCCCTGGTTAAAGTATCGGGTCGATGCGCCGGGTAGCGGAAAGGACTGGGTGGTGCAGCTCAGTTATACGCCCAACCGGGAGACCCTTCTTTATTCCCGTTACCGGCGGGAAACCAAACCGGGCAATTCCGGGGAAGGGGGAGTGATTAACACGGTAAGTCCGTTTACCCGGGAAAGCTGGCGGACGCAGTTGAATGGGAAATTTTCACCTGAATGGCTATTCAGGAGCCGCCTGGAGCTGGTTTGGTATAACCGGAAGGCGGTTGGAGCGGAAAACGGCTTCCTTAGTTATTTTGATTTGCTATATAAACCCATACTCAGGCCCTGGTCCGGGACTGTCCGTATGCAATATTCAGAAACAGATGGTTATAATTCAAAGGTTTACGCGTATGAAAACGATGTTTTGTACAGTTATTCAATCCCGGTATTTTCTGGGAAGGGCTACAGGTACTACATTAATATGGAGTATGATCTGGGGAAGTCCTTTTCAGTTTGGGTAAAATGGGCGCAAACGCTTTTCCTGGAAAAAAAGTATGCCGAAAGAGGGGGAGGACTGGCTAAAGAAGGCTCCGGAACAGACTTCAGGATACAGTTCCGTTACATATTCCAATAATTATCAATACTATTGGAGATCAATAATTTTTGACAGAATTTAACTATTTGTTAAAAAAAAAATTAACTTGCCGCAGCATTTTCAAAGCCATTTCTGTCTTTGATAAGCATCCTTACCTTAGAGAATTTATCGGATTTCCCTGATAATCAATGCTTTTAAATTTTAAAAATTAACGTTAACATGAGAAAAATTGCATCACTGTTTACGATGCTAATGCTTTTTTCTGTATTAGCATTCGGTCAAAACCGGTCAATTTCCGGTACTGTGACCGATGAAAAGGGCGACGCTGTGCCCGGCGCATCTGTAAGGATTAAAGGAGTTCGTACTGGTGTGGCTGCCGATAACTCCGGCAAATTCAGCATTTTTGCCAATACCGGTGATGTTCTGGTGGTGTCTGGTACCAATATCGAAACCATTGAGGTTACGGTAGGTGCCGGAAATTCTATTGCCATCCAGGCAAAATCAAAAGCTACTACCGGTACTGAGGTAGTGGTTACCAGTGCTTATGGTATGAAAAGGTCCTTGCGGAACGTTTCAACCAACACACAGATTGTAACCGGTGAGCAACTGAACACCATCCGTCAGACCAACCTGAACAATGCCCTTGCCGGTAAAGTGTCAGGTCTGCAGGTAAGAAGCCAGTCTTCTGCCAAGCTCGGTAATGCCGGTACTGGTTCACTCAGGCTCCGTGGTGAAACCGGATTTGGTGGTGGTGGAGAACCTATCTATGTAGTAGATGGTACCATTCTGCCCAACATCAATGATGTAAACATGGACGATGTGGAGGATCTGACTGTATTGCAGGGCCCTGCTGCCGCTGCGATCTTCGGTCCCCAGGGTGCACGTGGTGCGATTGTACTGACCCTGAAAAAAGCTAAAAAGAACGCCAAAGGTTTTGGTGTGGATGTGAACCTTGGTGTTCAGACCGACAAAGTGTATATCCTGCCTAACTACCAGAACTCTTATGCAGGTGGTAATACCTCCGATATGATGAAGTATACCTGGAAGAATGGTGATCCTGAACTGTGGAAAAGGCTGGATGGTAAATACTATCCTGACTATTCTGATGATGCCAGCTGGGGCCCCCGTATGGTAGGCCAGGAATATATCCCCTGGTACTCCTGGTACGATAACAACCGTTATTCCGGTACCACCGCTTCCCTGGTTCCTCAGCCCGATAATGCCCGTGATTATTATAATACAGGCCTTATTCTCAATAATTCAATCAGTTTCTCTAAAGCAACTGATAATGTATCCCTGAGAATGGGTTTTAATAATGTGGATGCAAGAGGTCTGATCCCCACCACAAGACTGAAAAAGAACGTATTTAACCTGAGTGGTTCAATTGAACTGACCAAGAAGCTGACCGCTTCTATCAACTTCAACTATGCCACACAGATCCTGAATGGTGAATTTGATGACCAGTATTCCAACCAGACTACCGGTTCATTCAACCAATGGTTCCACAGGGACCTGGATATGGGTATCCTGAAAGAACTGAAGGACCTGCGTACTCCTTCTGGCATCTGGGCCAGCTGGAACCACAACAACCCGACCGTTTACGATCCCAATAACGAAAAAGCATTTTATGCCGGTAACTACTGGTATAATTTCTACAAATGGTTTGACCTGGTTAAACCGCTTCAGCAGAATGACCGTTATTTCGGTGATATCACCCTGCAATACCAGCTTTCTAAAAGCCTGCGTATAAGGGGTACTTACCGCAAACAGCAGAACTCTGCCTGGTCAGAAACCAAATATTCTTCTGATCTGCTGGCTTCCGGTACACAGACCACCGGTAACTGCGGCGAGTGCTTTGGTTATTATGGTACTGCCAGTTCTGTATCAAACAGAACAAATATGGAAGGCCAGATTACCTATAACAAGACCTTCAAGAAGCTGGGTGTGAATGCAACATTAGGTACAGATATCTTCCGTCAGCTGCAGAAAGGCAACAGTGCCAATACAGTAAATGGACTGAGTGTACCTAATTATTATGCTATCAATAACTCAAAAGACCAACCTTCAGTAGGGAACACCCGTAACGACTATCGTTACAGTGCTTTATATTTCAAAGGTGATTTCTCCTACGACAATATGGTTAACCTGGATGTGACCCTGCGCCAGGACTGGATGTCTGATTTACCTCCTGCTAAATCATATATCGTATCCAAAGCGGTGGGTGCTTCCTTTATCTTCAGCCAGCTGCTGAAAGATTTCAAAGCCCTTTCTTATGGTAAGATCCGTGCTTCAATCGGGGAGATCCCGACAGGTATCGGTACTTACGCTTATCCCGGATTTTCTTACGGTGTGGGTGCTAACCAGTGGAATGGTAATATCCTGATGGGTACACCTGACCAGTTAGTGGATCCCAATATCCGTGGTTCAGTTTCCCGTCAGAAGGAAATTGGTATTGACCTGCAGTTCCTGAAAAACAGGATCGGGGCTTCCTTTACCTACTGGAATGGTGATGATAAGGACTTCCCTTATCCAGTGGCTATCAATGGTGCCAGCGGATATACCAGCCTGCTGACCAATGTTGGTCTGATCACCAAGCGTGGTATGAACTTCAAGTTAATGGGCCGTCCCGTATATAACAGCACAATTAAATGGGAACTGAATGCCAACTGGGGTATCCTGTCTTCCAATAAAGTGGTTGAAATTACTAACGGTGTGGATCGTACCTCTGCCATTGATGCAGGATGGGGAACCACAGGCCCGTACATGTTACACAAAGTTGGTCTCGACTGGGGTCAGTTATTTGGTAACGGTATCAAGCGTATCAACGGTCAACCCGTACTGGATGCCAATGGTTTATATGTAAACGACCCGGCTGTTTATTACGGAAGCGTACTGCCTAAACATACATTTGGCGGTCAAACCCAGGTAGAATACAAAAACTTCGTGCTGACTGCGAACGCAGATGGTCAGATCGGTGGTAAATTCTACTCCCTTTCTGATATGTGGGGAACTTATTCTGGTCTTACTGCACGTACTGCGACAACCAATGACAAAGGAAATCCGATTAGGGACCCTGTTGCTGATGGTGGTGGTGTGCACGTGTTTGGTGTGGATGCCAACGGACGCCCGGTTGATTACTATGTGGAAGGACAGGCTTATTTCCAGGGATTGTATAATAACAGGGCAATGGATTTCTTTGTATACGACCTGACTTTTATCAAACTCCGTGAAGTATCCATTGGTTACAACCTGCCGGTAAACAAGATCAATTTCCTGAAATGGGCCACTAAAGTGAGTTTGTCACTGACTGCCCGCAACCCGATACTGATCTATGCGAAGACGAATGATTTCGATCCTTCAGAGATCAGCAACGTGAGTGGAGAAAGAGGAAACATGCCCGGTACAAGAGGCTTAGGTTTCAACCTGAAAATCGGACTGTAATAAGCGCTTAAAAACCTAAAAATTAAATTAATTGATATGAAAAAAATAAGCATGCAAAGGTTGGCAATTCTGCCTCTCGCTTTGGGTTTGTTTTTTACCAGTTGTAAAAGGTACTCCTCTGATTTTGGTGATACTAATATAAATCCCGGAGTTACCAACAAACCCATCCTGGCAGCCCTGCTTACCAATGTGGAATCAGGTATTGGCGGATCTGCCTCACAAACCCGTGGCGGTCTGTACTGCCAGTATTTCTCTGAAACACAGTATACGGACGCTTCTTTATACTCCAATAACCAGGCTGATTTCGAAGGGATCTATTCAGGTAACCTGAATGACCTGCAGAATATCATCAACACGAATGAGAGTAATAATATGAACCAGGTGGCCCGTATCCTGAAGGTTTATATTTTCAGCACCATTACTGACCGTTGGGGTGATATTCCTTACAGCCAGGCCCTGACCGGTGCCAAAACACCGGCTTTTGATAAACAGGCGGATATTTATACCGATATGCTGAAGGAACTGAAAGAAGCGGTTGCGGCTTTCAACACTTCTTCTGGTATTTCCGGAGATATCCTGCTCGGAGGTAATGTTTCCAAATGGAAAAAATTTGCCAATTCCCTGCGCCTTCGCCTGGCCCTTCAGTTAACTAAAAAATACCCGGCTGCCGGCGGATTTGCCGCTCAGCAGTTTGCCCTCGCCCTTAATGACGCGGGTGGTATCATCACCGATAATGCAGACAACGTAGTACTGGATTATCCTGGTGGTAACTTTAAGCAAGCCTGGTTCAATGCCTATTTCGGACGGAAGGACTTTGGTGAAAGTAATACCATGACCAATCTGACTGCTTTACTGGCAGACGGACGCCAGTCAGTTTTTGGAGGTGCCACTGAAGATCAGACACAATCAAATCCTCAATGGAATGCCTCTTCTAACCTGGGTGTGCCATATGGCCGTCTCAGGGCTTTTGTAGATCCCTGGACACAGGCCAACCCCACCTGGGCACGTATTCTTCGCGGTGATTACCGTACAGAATCCAGTGATATTGTGATCATTTCTGCTGCAGAAGTATTCCTGGCCCGCGCCGAAGCGGCTGACCGTGGATGGACTTCTGAGAATATGACCACCATGTACCAGGCTGGTATCAATGCTTCTTTTGCACAATGGAAAGTGAGCCCTCCTGCCGCTGCCTATTTCACCCAGGCTGATGTAAACCTGGCCAATGCTGCCGGTACAGGCGCGAATATCAAGAATATCGCTGTTCAGCAATATCTTGCCGCTTACCCTGACGGTCTCCGTGGCTGGAATATCTGGAGAAGAACAGGTTTCCCTGTACTGACTCCTGCTGTAGATGCTGTAAACAGTTCTAAACAAATCCCCCGCAGGTATGCCTACGGTCAAACCTCTTATGGTTCTAATACCGCGGCTGTAACTGCTGCTGCCGGCTTATTACCTGGTGGTGACACACAGGATTCCAAAATCTGGTGGGATCAGTAATTATTTATCATTTAAATTAATAAACAATGCAAAAGAAGTTTTCTATATACTACCTGCTGTTTATAGCACTTGCATTCTCTTCCTGTATCAAGAAAGAGGTGACCCCGCTGGGTGATGAGGGGAAAACCTTTATCAAGATCCTGGAAGGACCTGAAAATAAAGTATTCCTTTCTCCCTATTCCGGTGTGAAAGCTGTACCTATTTACAGTGTAAGAAGGGATGCCAATTCCAATGCGAGCCTGCAGACTACAGCCCCCATTACCCTGACCAGGATTGATGCCATGGTAACCCGGTACAATGCTGAGAACGGTACGGATTATGAAATCCTCCCCGACAGCCTGTACACGCTGCCTTCCTATATTGCCAAAAGCGGCAACACCTATACATTTGATATGGTAGCTGGTGATTTCTCCAAGGAGTTTTCCATCAACCTGAATGGTTCCAAATGGGATCTTTCTCACAAGTATGCCCTTGGATTTGCCCTGACCAGTGTTGGTTCAAACAACGCTAAATCAGATGGCCGTGACTCTGTAGTAGCCCTCATTTCTGTTAAAAACAAATATGATGGTGTGTACAAAGTAACCGGTACCATGCTGGATGTATCCAATGCCCTGTTTGTAGGAACCTATCCGCTGGAGTGGGAATTACAAACCACAGGTACCAGCTCCTGCGTGGTGGTGGATAATGTACAGCTGGGTATTCCCGGTCACGTATTTAACTCTGCCGGCGGTACTTCCCCGAACACTTATTATGGTAGTTATGGCCTGGTAGTTAATTTTGACCTGGCTACAGATGCTATTTCCAGTGTGGTTAACTACTACGGACAGCCTGCCAGCAACACAAGGTCTGCTGCCCTGGATCCCAGTGGTGCCAACCGTTATACAGCAAGTTCCAAGACAATTGATATTAAATATTATATGATACAGCCGAGTGTTATTCCCACTCCGCCCAGTATCCGTGTATATTTTAATGAACAGTGGTCTTACCTGAGAGGAAGATAATTGCTGAAATTTATCAATACATAAGGGCTGCATTTATGCGGCCCTTATTTTTTTGTCTACTTTTGCGGTATTCAATTATTGTTAAAGCCAGATTATGGAAGTCAACCAGCCCGAAAACCAGCTTAATATTGAGATTTCTGAAGAAGTCGCCGAAGGCACTTATGCCAACCTGGCGATCATCACCCACTCTCATGCCGAGTTTGTGGTAGACTTCGTAAACGTAATGCCGGGCACGCCCAAAAGCAAAGTAAAATCCAGGATCATCCTCACCCCCCAGCACGCCAAACGACTGATGAAGGCACTGACCGAAAATATCCTCAAATACGAATCTGTAAACGGGGCGATCAAGGACCTGGAGGAGATACAACTGCCGTTGAATTTCGGGGGACCGACGGCGCAGGCGTAGTTAGTAGTTCGTAGTTAGTAGTCGGTAGTTAGTAGTCAACAGCCCCT
>CAZFLL010000105.1:10940-12906 GCA_964519865.1 uncultured Chitinophaga sp.
ACTAGATAAGTCCTTCGTCCGCGAAACTGAAATACCCATCCTCGCTCACGATGATATGGTCCAGGACAGTGATGTCGAGGAAGGAGGCGGCTTCTTTGATTTTTTGCGTGAGTTGTTCGTCGGCACGGCTGGGACGGAGACTGCCGGAAGGGTGGTTGTGGCAGAGGACCAGGCTGACGGCATCCTGTTCCAGGGCTTTGCGTAAGATGATGCGGGGATCGGCTACGGTACCGGTGATACCACCTTCGCTGACCACTTCAAAATGCCGGATCTTATTGGCGCGGTTGAGGTAGAGTACAGCAAATACTTCATGCCTGAGGTCTTTAAAACGGGCCTGCAGAAGGCTGGCAATGTCCTGGCTGCTGCGCACCAGGTCGCGCTGCAGCGGATCGGCGGCCTGCCGCCGGCGCCCGAGCTCCAGCGCGGCAACAATCGTGATCGCTTTGGCTTCCCCGATGCCTTTTATCTTCATCAGTTCCCGGACCGATAGCTTACCCAGTTCCACCAGGTTGTCCTGACCGAGTTTCAGTACTTCTTTGGCCAGGTCAATCGCTGATTTTTGCCGGGTACCATTGTGGATGAGGATGGCCAGCAACTCGGAATGGCTGAGGTTTTCTGCACCTGCATATAGTAGTTTTTCGCGTGGCCTGTCGTCTTTTGCCCATTGATTAATCGGGTACTTGTGCTCTTGCATGCAACAACGATAGTCAATATTTTTACATTCGTCAATACCACTTTCCGGTATTGTTCAGGCCCGTTTCCTATCCACTCTATGAAGATCTTAAAATCTGATGAACATGAAAACCAAGACCTTTACCCCCATGGGATCCTTGCATCCCATAATTTTCTTTGTAGTAGTATATGTAGTGGCATTGCTGCTGTCTATTTTTATCTGCTCCTCCCTTTTTTACACGTTTAGTGGTTCTTCCTCCCGTTCTACCGGCCGTATTCAGCCAGTGGAAGAGAGCGTGCCGGCAGGTAACACCGTGGTGGCTGCCAGTACACTGAGCCTGCAACGCTGATCCTGTACCCCGTCAATATTTTTGGCGACGTCATGCGGTGATTGCGGTGAGAGTAATATCTTCGCCGCACATTTATCCCTCCATGCAATACGCTAAAATATTTGCCGGAACCGGCTCGCTACACCTGGCCGAACAGATTTGTAAACGATATGGAACCAAACTGGGTAAAGTCAATATCCAGCGGTTCAGCGACGGAGAGATCAGCCCGATCTTCCTCGAAAGTGTCAGGGGAGACTATGTTTTCCTCGTTCAAAGCACCTTTGCTCCCGCCGAAAACCTGATGGAGCTGCTCCTCATGATCGATGCCGCCCGCCGGGCCTCTGCTTATAAAGTCATCGCCGTTATACCTTACTATGGATATGCCCGCCAGGACCGGAAAGACCGGCCCCGGGTAGCCATTGGTAGTAAGCTGGTTGCCAACATGTTAGTGGCTGCCGGTGCTGACAGGGTGATTACCATGGACCTCCACGCCCCCCAGATCCAGGGCTATTTCGACATCCCGGTGGATCACCTCGACAGTCACGCAGTTTTTATCCCTTATATTGAGAGTTTGAAGGTGGAAAATCTTACCTTTGCCGCCCCCGACGTGGGAGCTACCAACCGTATCCGGGAGATCGCCAGTTATTTCAATGCGGAAATGGTGATCTGTGACAAGCACCGGAAAAGGGCCAATGAGATCGCGAGTATGGTGGTTATCGGGGATGTGACCGACAGGGACGTGGTAATCATTGATGATATCTGTGATACCGGTGGTACCCTGGCCAAAAGTGCAGGTCTATTGATGGAGAAAGGGGCAAGAACGGTAAGGGCCCTGATCACACACCCGGTACTGAGTGGTAAGGCCTACGAGAATATTGAGAACAGTGTGCTTTCTGAACTCGTGGTTTGTGACACGATACCGGTGAAAACGGAAACGGAAACCGGAAAGATAAAAGTGCTGAGTG
>CAZFLL010000106.1:0-12773 GCA_964519865.1 uncultured Chitinophaga sp.
AACAAACCCTGATCCATTGCCAGGGAGATATGCATCTGGCCGTAGCAAAATGGAAAATCGAACACCAGCATAAACTGGATGTGAAATTCATGAAACCGCGGATCGCATACCGCGAAACCATCCGTAAAATGGCCGATGCCAGTTACCGTCACAAGAAACAAAGTGGAGGCGCCGGGCAATTCGGTGAAGTCTATATGCGGATTGAACCCTGGTATGAAGGCATGCCGGAACCCGCTGACCTGAACGTAAGGGGCAGGGATGTGCATGACCTGGACTGGGGTGGCAAACTGGTTTTCTTTAACTGTATCGTAGGCGGTGCTATCGATGCCCGTTTTCTACCTTCCGTACTGAAAGGAGTGATGGAAAAAATGCACAATGGTCCGCTGACCGGTTCATATGCCCGTGATATACGCGTATGTGTATATGATGGTAAAATGCACCCGGTGGACAGCAATGATATTTCCTTCAAGATCGCCGGATTACAGGCATTCCGCCAGGCATTCCAGCAGGCGGATCCGCAGATCCTGGAACCGATTTATAAACTGGAAGTACTTTGCCCGGATGACCTGACCGGGGCTGTAATGGGTGACCTGCAAAGCCGCAGGGCGATCGTAGAAGGAATCGACAGTGAAGGTCATTTCCAGAAAGTGATCGCCAAGGTTCCGCTGGCAGAAATGGATGGTTATTCTTCCTCCCTCCGTTCCATTACCCAGGGAAGGGCCAAATTCAAAATGGCTTTTTCAGGGTACGAAGCACTGCCATTTGATTTGCAGCGTAAACTGATCGATGATTACAGCAAGACAGCAAAAGAAGAATTTGCGTAACCATACACCAACTATGCTTTCAACGCCGGTCAACAAAAAAGACCGGCGTTTTTTAATTCCGGTATACAGCAATCGAAGATGCCCGGTCATTCCAGCTGCTCATGGAAAAATTATTTCGGGATGACGTGATGGTCAGGCTTTTTCCACGGAGGTTAGGCTGATCATAGATGACTACCCGGTAACCAGGTGGTACCTGGATTGAGCTCATGGATTTATCCGGAAAACCATTGGCCTGGGCCATTGTATTGTAAGTGCCGGGCAATAAAGTAGCTGATTGCCCTTTATAATTCGCATCAGTATAAATGATCAGGTCGGTTACCACCGGGGCACCGGAACCTGACCAGCCTCCTTTATCTTCCACCACCACCGAACTGATCCGGTTTCTCCAGCTGTAACTGATACAATCCTGATCTGAGGAATAGGATTCTGAAATACCCATCAGGTTGTCACCCTCATACACTTTTACAGAAAAGCCGGAAGGCACCTGGATAGAACCGATGGTCTTTCTGAACAAACCCAGCTGATCACCGGTATAGCGGCCCGGCAACAGGCTCAGGCGATTGCCTTTATAATTACAATCCGTATAAAATTCCGCATAGGTTCCTGTACCATTGCTGTTGCCCCCTGAACCAGATGAGGTATAAGGTTTGTATTCCACCACCAGGGAGCTGATCCGGTCATTATAATTACGGGCCAGACAGGATTCATTATTCTCGAGCGTTACAAAATAACCAGTGGCATCCTCAGATCCTGTATAGATCCGCAGTCTCAGGTTGCCAAAGATGGCGAAAGAGGAAATGCTGTTTTTTAATTCACCCAGGTCTGTGCCTGTATAAATACCCGGCCGCAGACTACGGGAAAAACCACGGGAGTAACAGTCGCTGTAGACCACCACATATTCATTGGGGTTTGTCTGCTGTATATTGGTATTCTCCACCACAATGGCGGAAGTGTTATTATCCCAGGTTGAATCCAGGCAGGAAACGGATGATGTAAAGGTTTTTGAGCGGCTGTTGAAATCATCATGCTCATAAATAGTGATCCGGAATCCGGCCGGCACCTGGAAAGAAGAGAGTTTATCATTCCCGATCCGCATCTGGTACACCCGGTAAGTACCGGTTTCCAGGGTATAACTTTTTCCCCTGAAATTACAATCCTCATGGAGGGTGACATAGTTCTGTGCTGAAAGCAGGGTAGCAAAACATACTACCAGCGCGGATAAAATGAATTTTCTCATGGATCTTGTTTGACGGTTGAACAAATGGTCCGGTTCCGGTCAGGTTCCTTTATCAAAACTAACACATTCCTTCAGTTCCTTCTCCGTATAAGCCAGCTTATATTGAGCCAGCACCTCGGGCGGTACTCCATTCCATTGATTGGGTTGATTGCCCACATAACCCAGGTCTTTCACCCCGATTTCAGAAGTATAAAATCCGGTGGCCGTAAGGTCCCGCATCAGTTTGAAAAACTGTACCCCCTGGCTCATGGCCGGTTTGGCTTTATCAGGATAGGCAATCTGGTCCACCAGTTCGATCTGCTGGTCAGCCGTACAATCCCTGAATGTCTTATCATACTGCTTCAGGCAGTACAGATCGAGCCAGCGGAGCCCTCCTTTCAGGGGCACCTGGTGCTGGGGCATATCCTTTACAATAAACTCGATAAAATCCGGTACACCCGCTTCACTGGCACTGCCACTTACCGCATCTTTGGGAATGATGATATCACTTAAAATGGTGATGGTAGCCATTTCATGTTCGGTAAAGAATTTTTCCTTTGCCAGCAGCTCTTTCTCATACTTCAGCTCATCGGGGTTGCGGTCGAGGTTAAAGACAGGCTCTGCTGTTTTTTCTGTTGTTTTCTGATCACCAGAAGTGCATCCGGCAATTGCAGCAGGCACAGCCACGGCTCCGGTGGCAATGAGTTTGAGTGATTTTCTGCGATCCATGTTTTATAGTTTAATACAGGTTTCCTCTCTGCGTTCGGGGTAAAAATCTTTCTTTAATAATAGTTACAGATTCTGTTTTTTCATTTCCTCCATGATATACTCACTTGCCCTCATGGATAATGCCAGGATAGTCCAGGTGATATTTTTATCCGCCTGGCTTACAAACTGACCGCCATCGACACAAAAGAGATTTTTGCAATCATGAGCCTGGCTCCATTTATTCAGGGCTGATTTTTTCGGGTCATTCCCCATTCTTACGGTACCGGCTTCGTGGATGATCTCCCCGGGTTTGGAAAGTCCCCAGTTATTGCTGGCATCATCATCACCACCCCAGGTGACCACAGCCCCCATATTATGCATTACCTCCTTGAAGGTTTCCTTCATGTGTTTGGCCTGGTTGATTTCATGTTCACTCCATTTCACATTAAACTTCAATACCGGGATACCGAATTTATCCACCACATTGGGATCTATCGCGCAATAGTTTGATTCAAGGGGTATCGCTTCACCGCGACCAGCCATACCAACACTGGCCCCGTAGAAGAAACGGTAGTCCTCTTTCAAAGAAGCGCCGTAACCACCGGCTTCTTTCTGCTGGCCTTTCACGAGGTATTTGCCATTCAGTTTTTCAATACCTCCGCCGAAACCATAGGAAGGCTGGCTCATGCCACCCCAGTATTCAATATGATAACCGCGGGGGAAATCCAGTTTTTTATTATCCAGCCACCAGGGAGAATATACATGCATACCGCCCACACCATCTTCATTGTACCGTTTGCGGTCAAACAACTGCGGCAATACACCCCCCATTGCGGCACCGGTTGAATCATGCAGGTATTTACCTACTACATTACTGCTGTTGGCAAGTCCGTTAGGATGCCGGTCCGATTTTGAGTTCAGTAATAAACGGGCACTTTCGCAGGCACTGGCCGCCACGATCACCACCCGGCCTTCCACCTGGTATTCCATCAGGTCATCTTTGCTGACATAGGACACTCCTGTAGCAAGCCCTTCTTTATTCGTCAATACCTCCCTGGCCATGGCATTGGAGATCACGTCGATATTACCGGTCTTCATAGCCGGGTAGATCAGCACATTGGGGGAAGAGAAATCCGCTTTGGCTATACTGCAGTTGCGGCTGCATTGGGCACAAAAGAAACAGGCCCCGCGTCCTGCATCATTCTCGATGGGTTTGGTAAGAATGGACAAACGGGAAGGGATCACGCGGACACCAGCCTGGGTAGCGCCGTTTTTAATCATCAGTTCATGTAAGCGGGGGCGGGGAGGAGGCAGGAAAAAACCATCCGGATCATTCTCCAGTCCTTCATTGGTCCCGAATATCCCGATCATTTTATCAACGCGGTCGTAAAATGGTTTTACATCTTCATAACCTATCGGCCAGTCATCACCCAACCCGTCAATACTTTTTCGTTTAAAATCCTTTGGACCAAAACGCAGGGATATACGTCCCCAGTGATTGGTACGGCCACCCAGCATACGTGCTCTCCACCACATCCAGTCAGTACTGGCTTCCTTGGTAAAGGGTTCGCCTTCCACTGACCAGCCTCCGTAACAGGCGTCGAAATCACCAAAGGGACGCAGTTTTGTACTGGCCCCGCGGCGGGGTGAATCCCATGGATTTTTCAGCTGGTTAATATTTTTTTGCGGATCATACATATAACCCGCTTCTATAATACAAACTTTCATCCCGGCCTTTGCCAGCATATAGGCAGCCATACCACCTCCAGCGCCTGAACCTACAATTACCGCATCGTATTTCTTAGCTTGTTTCTTGATCTGCAAGTCTCCCATATAAACAGGTATAACAGTGATTTAAAATAAAACAACAATTTACAGGTTTGCCCCGTTGCTTCCGAAAATATTTATCCCGAATTCTGCACAACCCAATCATTAACTTTGCCAGTAAATACCCCCTCATTCAATGAAGCGCCTGATCATGCTGATACCTTTTATCACGCACCTTTTTAGCTCCCCTGCACAAACCACTGACTTCAGTAAATACCCCGTATATACCGGGAAAGACCTGGGCATAACGTATTCGCCGCAACGTAGCATTTTTAAGATATGGGCGCCTGCTGCACAGGCGGCCGAACTTAAACTCTATCATACCGGCACCGGTAATAATGTCGTAGGTATATTTCCGATGGTAAAAGGTAAAAACGGGGTATGGATCACCACCGTGTATACCGATCAGAAAAATAAATTCTACAGTTTCCGGGTGAAGATCCTGGACCAATGGTCGGATGAGATCACCGACCCCTATGTAAAAGCAGTAGGCGTAAACGGAAAAAGGGGGGCGGTGGTTGATCTGAAAGAAACCAACCCGGCTGGCTGGGATAAGGACAGGAGTCCTGTGTTGAAATATCCGACCGACGCGATAATTTATGAACTGCATGTCAGGGATGCCAGTATATCACCCGGTTCCGGTATTCAGCATAAAGGGAAATTTCTTGGCCTGACCGAAACCGGAACAAAGAACCCCTCCGGTCAATCCACCGGGCTGGATCATATTAAATCCCTGGGCGTAACCCATGTTCACCTCTTACCTTCCTTTGATTATAATTCAGTGGATGAATCCAACCCGGATGCCCGGTATAACTGGGGTTATGATCCGCTTAACTATAATGTACCGGAAGGTTCTTATTCAACCAATCCATATGACGGAGCGGTACGCATAAAAGAATTCAAGCAACTGGTGCAGGCTTTTCACCAGAACGGGATCGGGGTGATCATGGATGTGGTGTACAATCATACTGCATTAACCGAAAAATCGAATTTCAATCAACTGGTGCCGGGCTATTATTACCGGCAGAATAAGGAAGGAAAATTTTCCAATGCCACGGCCTGCGGCAATGAAACCGCCAGTGAACGGCCGATGTTCAGGAAGTTTATGCTGGAATCGCTCCTGTATTGGGTACAGGAATACCATATTGACGGATTCCGCTTTGACCTGATGGGGGTACATGATATTGAAACCATGAACCTGATCTCCCGCGAACTCCATAAAGTAAAGCCGGATATTTTATTGTATGGTGAAGGCTGGACGGCCGGGGCTTCCCCGTTACCGGATTCCCTGCGTGCCCTGAAAGCCAATGTATCCAGGCTGGATCGTATTGCTGTTTTCAGCGATGATATCCGGGATGGTATAAAAGGAAGTGTATTTGAACATGGAGATAAAGGTTTTGCCAGTGGTAAAAAAGGAATGGAGGAAAGTATTAAGTTTGGTATCACTGCTGCCTGCCCGCATACACAGGTGGATTATGCTAAAGTCAATTATTCAAAATCGCCCTGGGCCACATCCCCCGCACAAACAATCTCCTATTGTGAGTGCCATGACAACCATGTTCTCTCCGATAAACTGGCCATCTCCGCAAAAGAAGCCACGATAGATCAGCGGAAGAATATGCAGCGGCTGGCTCTATCCATTGTGCTCACTTCACAAGGTATTACCTTCCTGCATGCCGGTACGGAATTCCTGCGGACTAAACACGGGGTGGAGAATTCCTATGAATCCCCCGACAGCATTAATGCCATCGACTGGAACCTGAAGACTGTAAACAGCAGTGAAACGGACTATATCACCGCACTGATCAACCTGCGGAAAACACACCCTGCCTTCCGGATGAAATCTGCGGAAGACATTGCCCGGAATATCCGGTTTGTAAATGGATCAGCGAATGGGACCATAGTTTATGAAATAGACGGGAAAGCGGCAGGGGATAGCTGGTCAAAAATCCAAATCTGCCTGAATGGTAGCGGGGACGAAGTAACCTTACCAATGGAAAAAAGCTGGGTGAAATATATTGATAATAACAGGTTGGTAATTTCCGCTCAGGAAACACAGCGGCTGTCTTCAGCTGTTTTGCGATTGGCACCTTATAGTTGTACGGTGCTTTACCAGCAATAACCGGATTATTTTTCTGTATGAGTTAATGCGTAAACCGCAAAACTGGCCAGCCAATGCTCACCTCCATATTCACCACTGACCACATGGGGGAGGGCTGCCGCCAGGTGACGGGCTGCAGCTGTAAGAAGCAAGTTACGCGCCGGATCATTTTTTCCCAATGTAGCAGCCAGACCGTTCATACACCAGCTCCGGCTGAAACAAAGACCGTCCAGGTGTACGATCTGCAGATCCGACCGGTCTGATACCACTGGTAGCTGGCGGAGATGTTCGAGGTCAGTCTTTTTTAAAAAACGGTTGAACCATACCCTGAATTTTTCCGGACTCAGTACCCGGCGCATCAGGTCAGCTTCTTCCAGGCAAGGGGATAGAAAGTCCGATCCATTTGGCTCCCAGGAAGCCGGAGCCAGTTTATCGTTGGCAAATAGCTGTAAGGAGGCCTCCATGATTGCCTTTTCAAAAACGGTATTGCCGGCAGACCGCGCATAGTCGAGCGCGAATACCAGCCCGAATGCCGTATTGGGATGTACCCCGGTGCGATTGGCATAAGTTTGTTTAGGAAGGAAATTCATCCAGAGTGAAATGATTTTACTGGTCAATGGCTGCAGTGCCTGTTTCCACCTGGCCCCATCCTCATCTTTCCACTCATTCAGTTCCTGGTCGAGTTTTAATATCCAGGCCCATCCATAGGTTCTTTCCCAGCCGGAAGTCAACGGGATAGAAAAGTATTTCAGTTCCTGTTCAATATTTTCAATGGTGATCGTCCGGTTGATGGCTTTACGGATAGCACCAGCTTCTGGCAGGTCGGGAAAGAGTCTGAGTAACCGGATCAGCATCCAGTGTCCGTGGACGGATGAATGCCAGTCGAAGCATCCATAAAAAGCAGGATGTAACTGGCGGGGCAACAGTATATGATCACTGTCTTTATAAGAAGTATGATTGGTTTTATTGGGAAATTCCTGCTCCATGCATTTCAGGGGCAGGAGGGCCAGTTTAGTGGCACCGGCCTTTGTCAGGGTAAACCGGCTGCTGTCTTTACTGATTGTATAAAGGGGGCCGTCCTGTGCGTTCATCAGAACAGGAGCCAGGAAAAAAATAAAAAAATGAATCCGCTTCATCCAGATTGTTTGAAAACAAAAGATAGGAAAGAATAAGCAAACAAGTCTGACCGATCATCCGGCAAAAAAAAACTGCCCCGTTTAAGGAGCAGCTTTTTATTATAAAAGTTAGTAAGATTTAATACCTGTCACGGGGGGGACGTGAATTGTTTCCATATCCACCTCCACTGCCACCACGATATCCGCCGCCGCCGCCACTGTTACCTCCGCCATAACCACCACGATCACCTCCTCCGCCATAGCCCCCGCCACCGCCACGGTTCGGACGGAAACCACCACCGCCACCTTGTTTGTCTTCTGCTTCTTTCACCACGAGGACTTTTTTTCCGATCGGAAGATCATTCAGTCCTTCAATGGCTTCTTTAGCTTCAAGGCTGTTCGGCATCTCTACAAAAGCAAACCCTTTGCTCTTTCCGGTTTCACGGTCCATAGCCACTTTCACGGAAGTCACCGTTCCGAATTTCTCAAAGAATTCTTCCAATTCCGCATCATCCATGTCGTAAGGTAATCCGGCAACAAAAAGCTTCATCTAATAAATTTTATGCAAATGTAAGCAACTTACATCTGGATTATTCAACCTAATTTCCACAAATTTCAGCCAAACAGGGTTATTTGCCTTCGTCAATTCTCTTACCGGCAAAATAACCACCTGCAGCACCCAGCAACAATCCCAGGGTCATCCATAACAATACACCCCCGGAAGCGAAGAAAGCCACTGCAAATCCGGTCAGTGCCCCGATGATCATGACAATGGTTACCGCTTTCCCATTACTTCCTGCAGGAGCAGCAGTATCATGGCTTTGCCTGAACTGCTTCACGTGCTCCCGGTGTTTCTTACGGTGATGTGATCTGGCCATTATTTTTATTTTGAAATTACACCAAGTTCCAGAACTGTAAAAGAGAAATGACCAGAATCATACATGAGCTCCTGTAAATCCTGACTTTAGACAGCCCATCCGGGTATAGTCCAATCAGCTTATCTTTATTTCTGCACAAATGCCACTGCTATGCGTAAACTACAACTTTTCCTTACAGCAACACTGCTTTACACCGGTTTAATTGCTCAACAAACACAGAAGCCGCCCTTACACGCCAAAAACTGGATGGCCATTACCGGTAAACCCCTGGCGGCTACGGCCGGGGCAATTACGTTTCAAAAAGGTGGGAATGCAGTGGATGCCGCCTGTTCCATGCTGGCCGCCACCTGTACCATGTGGGATGTACTGAGCTGGGGCGGAGAAACGCAGGTGCTGTTGTATAATCCCAAAACCAAAAAAGTTATTGCGATCAATGCGATGGGTGTGGCACCCACCGGAGCAACGCCTGAATTTTTCAAAAGCAAGGGATATAATTTCCCGCCCGAGTTTGGTCCGCTGGCTGCCACCACACCCGGTACACCGGGCGGACTTTGTTATATGCTCGCAGAATACGGAACGATGAGTTTAAAAGAAGTACTGGCTCCGGCCATGCAACTGGCAGCAGGCTATCCGATCGAAGCTCAGACTGCCAATAGCATTGAGAGAGGGAAAGCACGGATCAAGGAATGGCCGTACAGCAACAAGGTTTTCCTGACGCATGCCGGTGAGAAAAGGGAAGCACCGGAAGCAGGGGAGATCTTTGTTCAGAAAGACTTGCTGGCCACCCTGACCAAAATGGTGGAAGCAGAGCAAATGGCCTTAAAGCAGAAAAAGACCCGCAAACAGGCCATCATGGCGGCCTATGACCGTTTTTATACAGGTGATATTGCCCGCGAATTTGTAAGAGGTTGTAAAGAACAGGGCGGACTGATCACGATGGAAGACCTGGCCCGATGGAAACCCATTGAAGAAGAACCATTGTCGGTGAATTATAAAGGAATTGACGTATATAAATTACAGCAATGGACACAGGGTCCCATGCTGTTACAGGCCCTGAATATCCTGGAAAATTTTGACCTGAAGGCGATGGGCTATAACAGCACGGCCTATATCCATACGCTTTACCAGGCCATGAATCTCTCCTTTGCCGATCGTGATTTTTATTACGGGGATCCTTATTTCCCGCCGGCCGAACCCATTAAAGGCTTATTGAATAAAGCCTATGCAAAACAAAGAGCGGCCCTCATCAATCCATTAATGAATGACCCGATGGCTGGTCCGGGCGATCCTTATCCGTTTGAAGGAAGGATCAATCCATTCCTGGACCTGATGAAATACCGGGGCTTTACAACGGATAGCAGCAAACGTAATTTTATGCCGGCCCATGATAATGGTACGGCTTCTGTTGATCCGGAATATATGGACAGGTTGTGGAGAGGAACCACCAGTGTGGAAGCCGCGGATAAGGAAGGATGGGTGGTGTCAATCACCCCCAGTGGCGGATGGATACCGGCCTGTATTGCCGGGAATACCGGGGTGGGAATGAGTCAGCGCATGCAGAGTTTTGTGCTTGACTCGGTATTGAATCCGTTTAATGTGGTGGCCCCTGGTAAAAGACCACGGGTAACGTTAACGCCCACACTGGCCATGAAAGAAGGCAGGCCCTTTCTTTCCTTTGCCGTACAAGGTGGCGATACGCAGGATCAGAATCTCCTGCAGTTTTTCCTGAATATGGTTGAGTTCGGTATGACGGTACAGCAAGCAACAGAAGCGGCCAATATTAACAGTAACCAGTTATGGCTTTCCCTGGGTGGAAGTAAAACAGATGACCGTAAACCCAAACCGGGAAGTATATTATTACAGGACGCGACTCCTGAAAAAATAAGGAATGAACTCCGGAAAATGGGATATACCCTAAGTTTTGATGACCGTACCAGCGGCCCGATCAATGCAATATTCTTTGACTGGAAACATGGAAGTTTCTGGGGTGGAAGCAGTAACCATGGGGAAGATTACGGGATTGGCTGGTAAACAGTTTAACAAAAATTTGCCCGGTTAAAAAACCGGTATTGGCAAACGGGAATTACTTTTATGGATGCACCGTCCGACTGCCATCCTGATTTTCCTTTTCCTGTTCAGGCTACCTGGCGTTTCAGCTCAAACAACCATACAGGGTAAGATATACGATGGCAAAACCGATTCTCTTTTACCGGGAGTGACTATTATGAATATTACCGGTAAATCCTTCCTCTTGTCGGACAAAAACGGGCAATATTCCATCTCCGCCAGAGAAAACGATCTCCTCGTATTCAGTTATAGTGGTTATGCCCCTGATACAATTCCGGTTGAAAACTATATGTTTTATACCAGGTTTGATGTGACATTAAAACCAAAACCTCTGGAACTGAAAGCGGTTACCGTAGTGTCGACCAATTATCATACAGATTCCCTGAACAGGAGCGTGTACTACAGTTATATCCTCAATAAAAGAGAGCCCGGAATTACCGGCCGGAATACACCAGGCGGATTTGGCATATCCCTTAGCCCGCTCAGTCATTTTTCAAAAGAATCAAAACAGCGCCGCACCCTTAAAAAGAGACTGGCCCAGGAAGAAAAGGACAGTTATATCGATCACCTCTTTAATGCGGAACTGGTAAAAAGACTCACCCGGCTGGAAGGAGATTCACTCCGTCTTTTTATGTATAACAAAAGACCCTCCTACGAATTTTGCCGTAAATCCTCCCCCGAGGAAATGATCGTTTACATCAGTGACAGCCTGAAAGAATTCAGGAAACCTGCCGCTAAAAAGCACTCCTGAGAAAGACAATATCTCATACTAACAATTGTTATCTTTGCTGGATAATCATATTTAGCCATTATGAAAGATGTAGTTATTATTTCAGCTGTACGTACAGCCATGGGTAGTTTTGGGGGAAGCCTGAAATCGCTCACCGCCACCCAATTAGGCGCTTCAGCCATTAAAGGGGCCTTACAAAAAGCCGGTCTGGATGCATCAAAAGTGGATGATGTATTAATGGGTTGTGTGATTCAATCCAATCTCGGTCAGGCGCCTGCCCGCCAGGCGGCAAAATTTGCCGGTCTTCCCAATGAAGTAAATTGTACCACGATCAATAAAGTCTGCGCCAGCGGCATGAAAGCCATTGCCCTGGGGGCACAAAGTATTGCGCTGGGTGATGCAGACATTGTAATTGCAGGTGGGATGGAAAGTATGAGCAATGTTCCCTTTTATAATGAAAATATGCGTTGGGGGAATAAATACGGAAATGCCACCCTGGTGGATGGATTGGCCAAAGATGGCCTGACCGATGTGTATGATGGTAAAGCGATGGGGAATGCGGCTGAATTATGTGCCCGTGAATGCGGAATCAGCCGGGAAGAACAGGATGCCTTTGCTGTTGAAAGCTATAAACGTTCACAAAATGCCTGGGAAAAAGGACTTTTTGCGGATGAGATTGTACCGGTGGAAATTCCCCAGCGTAAAGGCGATCCCGTATTATTTGTGAAAGATGAAGAACCTTTCAATGTAAAATTTGATAAAATACCCACCCTCAACCCGGCCTTTATAAAAGATGGTACCGTGACAGCAGCCAATGCGTCCACCATGAATGACGGGGCAGCGGCACTGGTGCTGATGAGTGCGGAAAAAGCAGCCGAATTAGGACTGAAACCCATTGGCCGTATCAGGGGATATGCCGATGCAGAACAGGCACCGGAATGGTTTACCACCACACCTTCAGTGGCTGTACCCAAAGCCGTCAGCAAAGCCGGCTTAACCATGAGTGATATTGAATACTGGGAGCTGAATGAAGCATTTGCCGTAGTGGGAATAGAAAATTCACGCCGGATGAAGCTCGATCCTGCTAAAGTAAATGTACATGGCGGTGCTGTATCCTTAGGTCATCCCCTGGGCTGCAGCGGCGCCCGTATTATTGTAACCTTGCTGCATGTATTAAAAGCCAATAATGCCCGTTATGGAGCCGCTGGTATTTGTAATGGAGGTGGTGGTGCCAGTGCCATGGTTATTGAAAACCTGGTATAAATCAGCCAGTCTCAGTTTTCAGCTCTAAATTTTTCTTACACATG
>CAZFLL010000107.1:0-12693 GCA_964519865.1 uncultured Chitinophaga sp.
AAAAAAGAATGGCGCCGGACCGATAAGGAAGGAAATTTTATCTGAAAAAGGAAAACATGCGTTACCAGAAAGTACTGATTACCGGGGGAGCCGGTTTTATTGGATCCGGGCTGGCCCTGTACCTGGTGGAAAACGGGTGCCGGGTTACGGTGCTCGATAATTTATCCGAACAGATTCACGGGACAAACCCGGAGAAAACTTCTCCGCTTTACAATTCCATTAAAGACAAAGTACAATTCATCAACGGCACGGTTACCTCAAAAGCTGATTGGGAAAATGCAATCGGGGAAAATGAAGTGATCGTACACCTGGCCGCTGAAACAGGTACGGGTCAGTCCATGTACCAGATACACCATTACTCCCAGGTGAATATCGGCGGCACGGCCCTGATGCTGGATATACTGGCCAACAGTAAAACAGCCGTAAAAAAAGTAATCATTGCGTCCTCCCGCGCGATCTATGGCGAAGGAAAGTATAGCGCGGAAAACGGTACTGTGGTTTATCCCAAACACCGCATAGCCGCTGATATGGATGCCGGGCAGTTTGAAGTGACATATCCTGGAATTAAAGGTCCCCTGCAACTGATGGCCACCGATGAAGAATCAAAAATTCACCCTTCATCCGTATATGGCATCACCAAACAGAACCAGGAACAAATGGTGATGACGGTCTGCCCCACACTGGGCATCGCCCCGGTAGCTTTCCGTTACCAGAATGTGTATGGCCCGGGACAGTCGCTGACGAATCCATATACAGGTATCCTGTCTATTTTCTCCACCCTGATCCGCAATGACAAACCGATCAATATTTTTGAAGACGGAAAGGAAAGCCGTGATTTTGTCTTTATCAGTGATGTGATCCGGGCCACTTTTCTCGGTATCGAAAAAGAAGAAGCCAACGGGCAGGTCTTTAATGTGGGTACCGGTATCCCCACCACCGTACTTGAAGTGGCGGAAGGACTGATCAGCCTGTATAAAAAAGCGGTCCCTGTTTCGATAACCGGCAATTACCGGCTGGGAGATATCCGCCACAATTATGCGGACCTCACAAAAATAAAGCAGTTGCTTGGATTCAGACCGGCTATCCCTTTCAATGAGGGACTGCGTCTCTTTACAGAATGGGTCACCGCCCAGGAAGTACAGGCCAGCCGCTATGAGGAATCCATCGCGGAAATGAAAGCAAAAGGGTTGATGAAATAATTAATTATGGCGCGGATCGGACTGGTAACTGTATTATACAAATGTGATGAAGTACTGCCTGACTTCTTCAAAAGTATTTCCATTCAGACACATACCGACTACATTCTTTATCTCATCGACAATTCGGCCAGTGAGGCCACCGATCAGATGATCGCCCGTTGTGTAAAGGAATACCCGGTGACGGCATACAAGCATGTTAACACCGGGGGAAATATCGGCGTGGCCGCCGGTAATAATGCCGGTATTAAATTATCACTCGAAGAGGGCTGTTCCCATGTACTGATCCTGAACAACGATATTGAAATGGAACAGGACTATATGTTCAGTCAGCTGGTATCCCTGGCCGATGAAAAAGGGGAGGCTATGATCGTTCCGAAAATTTATTATTACGGGGAGAAAAAACTATGGATGGCCGGGGGCTATATGGATCACTGGCGGGCGCTCGGGGTGCATTACGGGATGAATAAAGAAGACGGACCGGCTTTTAATGTGGCTAAACACTGTACCTATTCCCCCACCTGCTTTATGATGATCAAAAAAGAAGTGTTTGAAAAAGTGGGGATCATGGATGAACGTTACTTCGCCTATTACGATGATACAGATTTTGTGCTGAGAGCAACAAGGCTGGGATACAGGATCTTTTATGATCCATCACTTATACTGTTACATAAAGTTTCTTCTTCCGTTGGCACCAATTCTCCTTTCTACGTTTATTACTCAAACCGCAATAAGATCTATTTTATCCGGAAAAATTTCAAGGGCTTCCGCCGCTATTTTGCCCTGGGGTATACCTTACTTTCCCGCGTAGCTTTCTGGCTGGGCTTTGATAAAACCAGTAAACAAAAACTTATACAGGGACTGAAAGAAGGCTTCCGGATGAAACCGGAATAAGATCAGAGACGGGCAGCCAGCCGGCGCGCCACATTTTTCCAGTAATAATAGTTGTAGTACCCGGCAGGTGTGTCAGCCAGTTTCTCACCCTGTGCAGTAACCGCTTTGGCAAAAGCATTCCAGTCATTGTCTGGTACGGTTAGGAGTTTATCCCCGCAAACATCTTTATTAATACCGGTAGCCCCGGTAACCGTCGCTATTACAGTAGCTCCATACGCAATGGCTTCCACCATTTTGGTTTTAATGCCCCCGCCGGATTGCACCGGGTTCAGGAAAATATCCGCCGCCGTAAAATAGGATTCTATATCATCCACAAATCCGGCATACACCATGTTTTTATCACGGTAAGCCGCTAAACCATTCAGCGATTCAGGCAGCCCTTTCCCGCATACAATGATCTTGTAACGGAAGCCGGGCTCCGCCATCAATAGTGGATTGATCTGGTCCAGGATCACCATCAATGCATCCAGGTTGGGCTTATAACTCAGCAGGCCATTGAACAGGATCAGTCTGTCGCCCGCTGCGATACCATGTTTGGTGCCGATGATCTCTTTTTGTGCTGCTTTATTGGCCGGACAGGAAGGAATGGTAATCCCAAAAGGAAGGTCAATGGATTTTGATTCCGGTATACCCCATTGCTTTACGGCAAATGCCCGGTCCTCGGGAGTGATATAGAATACAAGATCCGCTTTCCGGAAAGCCCAGCGTTCATAATATTTCAGGATGGGCCACCACCATTTTCCCATTGAGCGGAAGCGCTGATATTCGATATTGTGGGTATGCAGGTACCAGGGAATCCCCGTTTTTTTACTGACCAGCCAGCAGAGCCAGGCCATATATGGATGTTCACAGATCAGGACCTCCTGTCCGCCTGTCTTCACTTCATGACTGATACGGCTAACCAGCCGCAGATCCATATAGCGGGAAAACGATTTTTTCAGCCAGGGCAGTAAGCGGTAATTGGACACGGTGGAAGGATCATTCGTTTCCACACTGATCACCGTGAGTTCTGTTTCTTCCGCCAGGTTTTCGAAAAACTGCGCGATAAATTTCTGCCCCCCTGAGAAATAAGGCAGGTAAGGGTAGGGGGCTATCGCCAGTATTTTTTTCATGACGGTTAAGAAGCTTTGCGGCTTTCCTTCCAGGCCATAAATAATCCGCCAACAAGAATGATCGCGATCAGGATCGAGGCGATAAACATGATCGAACGGCCCTGCTGCACGGATTCCGGTTCAAAGACAAATTTTATACTGTGTTTGCCGGCTGGTACCGGAATACCACGTAACACATAGTTGACATTGAGGTAATCTGTTTTCTTTCCATCCACATACGCATTCCATCCCTTGGGATAATAGATCTCACTGAATACCGCAAATTGCGGTCCGTTGCCATTCACTTCATATTCGATCGCGTCATTATCAAATCTGGTCATGCTGATCGTAGCCAGTGAATCGCGTTGTGGTTGCACCAGTCCGTTAGCAACATCTTTAACAAGGATCGCCGTATCACGGAGATTTGTACTGCCTAAGGCATTGATGGCGGCCACGCGGTCTTCCACCACTTTTACATGGCTTACCAGCCAGCAGGGCCCAAACGCTTCCTCTCTTTTGATCATGGTGTCTGCGTTGCTGAACGGACTCTGGGTGATCAGGTACCGGGTGTTCAGCATATTCAATACACCCGGATTGGTGGTCCTGCTGAAATAGCGCTCAATAATATCCTGGTAGATCCGCAGTTTGGCCGGATGGTAGCCCCCGATTGACTTATGAAAATAAGAGGTCCTGGATTCACTGAAAGGATCACCAAGCATATTAAACACCCGGAAATTGGGTGTCTTGTCCTCTTTTATCCGGTTGTCGAAATCTGACGCTTTAAAATTCGTATTCGCATAATCTTCCGCTGTAACAAAAAGTTTTTCATTTTCAGGACGAAGAGAATACTGATCGTTTTCGTTGTTGAAAAACCGGTGACTGGATATAGTGATATCCAGGGTGCTGATCACCAGGATTACGATAGCCGCTGCCAGTGCACTGATCTTTTCTTTGGCATACAGGAATAAAGCAACCCCCGCCAGCAGGGCGATACCAAGGGTGCGGAGGATCTGTCCGCCAAACATGGATTTCCGCTCCTCTTTCAATGCGGAGACGATCAGCCTCCCAACCTCATCAGAACCTGTTTGCTGGATGGAGCCGGATATAATACCATTGTCATCTCCGGATCCATAATCCATCCCGATATACAGTAAGGCCAGCAATGCAAATAAGCCACCGACCGTATAGAGAATAGCTTTCATGTGTTTGTTGAAAAACGCACGACCCTTTTCAGCAAAAAGAAGTTGTTGCAGAGTGAGCAGGGCCATAATTCCCATGGTAAACTGAGGGATCACCTGGGCAAAGGATGGGGCCCTGAACTTATTGTACAAGGGCAGGTTTTCAAAAAGGAAAACATTAAAGCCGGCAAAGTTTTTTCCCCAGGTCATAAAGATACCCAGCAGGGTGGCGGCCAGCAATCCCCAGCGCAGGGGAGTACGTACCACTACAAACCCGATCAGTCCGAGTATAAAAATCAGGACTCCCAGGTAAGCGGGGCCGGCGGTAAAAATCTTACCCCAGTATTTAGGCATACCCTGGGCGATCTGTTCCGCCTGGTTAGCCTGAAAACCTTTATCCGTTAATTTTTTGGCTATGGAAGAGCCTTCTTCAAAGCGGGCATAACTGCCACCGCCAAACGCATTCGGCATCAGCAGGGTAAATGTTTCTGCTTTACCAAGACTGTATTGAAACGCGTAACTGGTATCAAGCCCACTGGTGTTTGCTTTCTTCACCGAATCTCCTTCAATGGAAATATCCTTACCTCCCCGCATGGTGAATTTGCTGTCTTCGGATGTGGTTTTCAGTACAAGGGCATTACCGGCCACACCGATCAGGGCGGATACAATGGTTAATGTTCCGGCGATACCAATATGTTTCCAGTCTTTTTCTTTGATCCATTTCACCAGGTAACCAATCGTCACCAGGGCAGCAATCAGGAAGAAATAATAACTCACCTGCAGGTGGTTTACACTGATCTCCTGGTAGGTGCCAAACGTGGTAAGGGCAATCCCCAGCCAGTATTTTTTATGGTAAATGCTGAGCAGACCGGCCATCAGTAACGGCATAAAGGCGGTGGCCAGCATCTGTGTATCATGACCGGCAGCAACAATCACCGGGTTATAAGTTGAGAACGAATAAGCCAGGGCCCCGATCATACCTACCACCGGGTTAACCCCAAGCACCAGGGCCAGGATATAGAAGAAAAGACAGGCCAGGAAGAAAAAATTCATCGGTTTGGGCAATCCCAGGGAAAGGATCTTTACCGTATCAGGCAGAATGGTCTTGCCTTCCATCGCTACCTGGTAATTGGGCATACCGCTGAAGAGATTCGGATTCCAGAGGGGGAAATGACCCGTTTTATCCTTGTATTCAAAAGCGTTCTGGGCCATTCCTTTCCAGCCCACATTGTCATGCTGGTTCATTACATTGCCGTCAAGCACCGGTTTGCAGAACAGGGCGGAAACCGCCAGGAAAACAAGAAGAGCGAGGGCGTGAGGCAGCAATTTCTTCAGCAGGGGATTCTTCATACTCCTTCAATATTTAGCTGACAAAATAATGCTATTTTAGACGAAAATTGCGGATGCGCTGGCTTTTATTTTTATCCCGTCTGGCCTTTATATGCGGCTTTTGTTTCCTGGTTTCCCTGGGCTTTGCCATGGTGAACCGGGAGAACAATGAACTCTTCAGTTCCACCATCATCATTATTGGTTATGCCATGGGACTGGTGGTCGTACCCCTCACGGCCATTTGCTACCTGTTTGTATTTTTCTCTAAACGTAAACTCAGGGAAATTGTACCGGCCTGGCTGGTGATCGCGAACCTCTTATTCCTTTTGGTGTTACTGTATTACATATTTTACCTCAATGATCCATACTATCATCAGGGATAAACCCACCCGTTTATTCATTATACTGGCCGGCATTTTTATTGCCAACGCGCTGATTGCTGAAATAATCGGGGTGAAAATTTTTTCTTTGGAGGCCACGTTAGGGTTGGCGCCAATGAATATCCGGATATTCGGTAACGATCTTTCCGTGAACCTGACTGCCGGGGTATTACTCTGGCCGGTGGTGTTTATTATGACGGATATTATCAACGAATATTACGGGATGAAAGGGGTACGCTTCCTGTCTTACCTGACTGCCGGACTGATCGCTTTTGCCTTCCTGGTTTTTTACGGAGCCATGAAACTGGTTCCGGCAGATTTTTTTATCAGCAGCAAACAGGGAAGTGGTGTGCCGGATATGAACAAAGCCTATAACAGTGTACTTGGCCAGGGTGGTTTTATCATTATTGGTTCACTGACCGCATTTATCCTGGGTCAGCTGATCGATGTGTTCGTTTTTCACAAGATCAAGAAAGTGACGGGGGAAAAGCGCATCTGGCTGAGGGCTACAGGATCCACTCTCATCTCCCAGTTTATTGACAGTTTTGTGGTGCTTTTTATTGCCTTTTATATAGGTACCCGGGTGAATGCATCCGGATCCGATTTTGTCTGGCCTTTCAGTTTGTTTATTGCAGTTGGGATCGTCAATTATATCTATAAATTTTTAGTGGCCTTGATACTCACACCCGTTATTTACCTGGTACATAACTGGATTGAGCAATACCTGGGTCATGAGAAAGCCGCGGAAATGAAGAAGGCGGCCATGGCTGACTGATCAATAATTGGCTTTTACCAGGCCCGCTACAAGTTTATCAATGGGTAATGTGAGCTGTTCTTCCGAGAAATCATTCCAGTCCACAAAGCGAAAGGTTTCTATTTCTTTTTTCTCTTCATATACAGCCATTTGTTCCGCATCAAAATCGAAAGGTTGGATACGGATCGGTGCAGTAATGGCTTCTGCGGCGTGGGCAAAATAGTAGATGGAAATGATCTGGTGCTCCGGGTTAAAGGCAGACATCTGGAAATAATCCGTCGTATAAAGATGATCGCCGATGGTTACTTTTAAATTCATTTCTTCCATGAATTCCCGGGCCAGGCAATCACGGGTGCCTTCGCCGAATTCGAGTCCGCCGCCTGGAAATTTAGTGATATACATGCCCCGGATCAGTTCATCACTGACCAGCACCTGTTTCTGTTCATTCAGCAATAATCCATACACCCGGATATTGAAACGGCTCATGGGGATCAGAATATTTTTTTACGGAGAAAAAGCCACCCGATAGCCACGGCAATGGCAAGGGAGAGGAGGGCGACAATATAAAACGCATAGGGTGAACGTTCAAACCCGCTGGGCACATTCATTCCGAATAAACTCGCGATCAGTACCGGGAAAGTCATCACGATAGTGATCACCGCCAGTCTTTTCAGTACCTGGTTCTGGTTGTTGGCAATAATACTGGCAAAAGCATCCAACGTACTGCTCAGGATATTGGTGTAAATATTCGCCATCTCAAGCGCCTGTGAATTATCTACAATAAGGTCATTCAGGAACTCCTTCTCATCTTCATTCAGTCCGAGGAAATTGGTGCGTTCCATTTTCATCATCAGCATCTCATTGGAACGGAGGGCGGTTACAAAATACACCAGGCTTTTCTGTATCCGCATCAGGTGCAGCAGGTGCTCGTTTTCACTGGCAGCATATAATTTCTGTTCCAGTATATTCCTGCGCTGGTTGATTTCCTTCAGGGTCTCCATAAAGTTCTGAATGATCTTTTCAAAGATCTTCAGCACCATCATACTTTTCTTTTCGGGGTTACGGTGCGGGAAAGTATTCAGGAATTTCTTGATGGCCGGGTTCTCAAAAGAGTTCACGGTTACGATCTGGTTGTGGGTAAGAATGATACAGATCGGGATCGTGATATAAAAGGCATCACTGTCGTTAAAGGAATTGTTTTCCGTCGGCGTTTTGATCACGATGAGGCGCACATTGTCCTCCTCTTCAAAACGGCTTCTTTCGTCTATATCCAGTGAGTCGGTCAGGAAGTCGATCGGGATATCCAGACCTTCGGAGAGTTCAAAAAATTCTTCCTGCTTCAGTGGAGGCAGAATATTGACCCAGGAGCCGGTCTCCGGCTTGTCAATTTCCACGGTCTGCAGGTTGTTATTTTTGAAATATTGAATCATGCGTCGCAAAGGTAAGTCCGCCCGGGCAGATTCCGCTGCGGTTATTTAGGTCAGTTCCGGTTGTCTATTTTATTTCAAGATGGCCTTCAAATACCCGTTCTGCCGGACCGCAGAGCCAGATATTGTGGTAAGTGTCATTTTCACTGCGTTCAAATTCTACGGTCAGGTTGCCCCCCAGGGTACTCACTTCAATATCGTTGAAGCCATTCTCATTGTGGTAACTGACCAGGGCCGCAGCAGTTACACCGGTACCACAGGAGTAGGTTTCATCCTCCACCCCCCGTTCATAGGTGCGGACCTTTATCTTATTGCTGTTTTCCTGTTGCTCTACAAAATTTACATTGATTCCTTCATCCGCGAATTCACGGCTGTACCGCACTTCATGCCCTTTGGCATATACGTCCAGGTCCATCACTTTTTTTACCAGGCGGATATAATGGGGTGAACCGGTATTCAGGATAAAATCATTATGGAATTTCCGGATATGATCCACATCCTTCATTTTCAAAGAAACAACACCATCTATATCGATCTCTGCCTCATGCGGGCCGTCCGATGCCAGGAAATGATACTTCTCCCGGTGGATGCCCTGGTGATAAGCAAACTTGGTAATACATCGTCCGCCGTTACCACACATGCTGCCTTCCTTCCCGTCGGCATTGTAATACTTCATTTCAAAATCATACCCCTCCAGTGTATTCAGCAGCATCAGTCCGTCGGCACCAATGCCGAAACGCCGGTTGCAAAGGGCATTGATCTGGGCAGTGGTCAGGCCTGAATAAGCCTGCCCGCGGTTATCCGCAATGATAAAATCATTCCCTGTTCCCTGGTATTTATAAAAATGAAAATGCATCAGATATGATCGGCAAATTGTTCAATAAATTTTTTAATCAGGTTCTCCACAGCGGCTTTCCCGTCTTTGGAGAATTCCTGCCTGACCCGGTTGGCTACAATGGCGTTCAGGGCAAGACAATTATGTCCCAGTAATTTACCCAGTCCGTAAATGGCCGAGGTTTCCATTTCAAAATTACTGATCCGGTGCTGACCAAAACGAAAATCGGTCAGCCGGTTGATCAGGTTCGGGTTCCGGATCCCCAGGCGCAGCACACGACCCTGCGGTCCATAGAACCCCGGACAGGTGACCGTGATACCCTGGTGAAAATCTTTGACAAAATGTTTGATCAGCGAAGCTGCGCAGCTGCTGATATAGGGGTGGCCGGTCTGGCTGTGGATCTGGGTATGTGTGATAAAAGAGTGGAGGAGTTGCTGTTCCTCATCATTCTGCTCCAGGCGGTAAAAATTAAGCAGGTTGTCCACCCCGAGTCCGTGGGTGGAAGCCACAAAACTGTCCACCGGGATATCGGCCTGCAGGGAGCCGGAGGTCCCAAGCCGGACTATATTGAGTGATTTCAGGTCTTTTTTGATCTCCCGGCTGGCGAAGTCAATATTCACCAGGGCGTCCAGTTCATTCAGGACGATATCAATATTATCGGGTCCGATCCCGGAGGAGAGGACGGTTATCCTTTTTTTGCCCACAAAGCCGGTATGGCTGATAAATTCCCGGTGCTGGCGTTTCACTTCCACCCGGTCAAAATATTTGCTTACTTCGCCCACCCGGTCGGGATCGCCCACTGTAACCACCGTATCGCCCAGTTCGTCAGGCTTCAGGTCCAGGTGGTACACCGCTCCGCGATCATTGATGATCAGCTCCGATTCAGCAATTCTGTTCATATAACTGGTTTAATATGACGGAAATAAATCTATTTCAAAAATATGCTTTATTTTCGCACCGGTTTTAAAAAAGGGACCTGCGGCCGCCCCGGCGGACAGGCAGGAATCCCTCTAAAAGGTCCTGTGGCCGAGTGGCTAGGCAGAGCTCTGCAAAAGCTCCTACAGCGGTTCGAATCCGCTCGGGACCTCGGAAAAAGGGAACAATCTGATTGATTGTTCCCTTTTTTATTTTCGGAAAAGGGTCCTGTGTCCGCCGCGGCGGATAGGCAGAGCTCTGCAAAAGCTCCTACAGCGGTTCGAACCTGCCTCCCGAATAGGGAGGTCCGCTCGGGACTTCCCTCGCCCTCCGTGGCCCTGCCTGCCTGCCGGCTGGTTTAACTAATAAGGGCCGCTCATCGTAGTTCACCACGAAAATGAAATGTCTTTAAAAAAGTAAAAGTCATCCATAACGGCAGACTTTTATTAAAGCGTATATTCAAAAAAAAGTGCAATGTATGTTAGAGAGTATATCCAGGATATGTGATGTATAATTATGAGAATCCGGATGATTCCACATGATCTTCAAAGGTAATTTTAAGTAAGTCGTAGCAACTTTATACTTAAAGTTTAAGCATTTGGCCTCCAGTTTTTATTAACTTTCTTAGCTTGAAACCAGAAATTATAGGGTTGGTTTGTCAGAACGCCGTCATTCCCAAAATCTGAGTATAAATAAAGTGATATCAAGCAAAAAAGAAAATATGGCGAATTGTCGTCGCAATACAAAACCATTCCATTGTGGGCTGAGTTAAAATTATAAGTTTGATAAATTGCTATTTGTTTCCTTTCCTTAAATATTGAAAATTTTGTACCGAAATGCTGTATTATACTATATTGAAATCCTTCGTAAATAAATTTTTTAGATTGATAAAAGAATGATTGTGATTTTACCAAAATATCGGTTGTTTTACCTTCGTATAACTGAATGGTATAATTGGGAATTAGTTGAAACTTCCTATTCGAAATAGGGAACCCTTTTCCAGAAAGCTCATTATTGGGCTTATATAAGAGAGTTGAGCCTGTTTTATTATCAAAGATTGCGTAGAAAATTATTTTCGCGTTCTCAAATATCTGATATTTATTAGGATTGTTTTCATCCCTTTGAAATTGAATCTCCATTTAACTTCTTTGCTGTAAGTTCAGGGATTTTTCCGAAATTCTGCGTGACAAGTTACTGTCCCAGTTACTGCGCATTAGAGAGGGGTGTCCTTTAATTTATTCTTATTCAAGAGGGTATGGAGTATGGTAAAGATGGGTGCTTTTCTCTTTTATTGTATTTCTGGGTATGGACAGGGATTTTTGAACCAACATGGATTTGAACAAACAGATTCCATCTTCTTACAGGAGAAATAAAAAAATGCGTAAGAATGGCTGTTTTCAATACTGGTTTCTAAATCTGCATTTAATTGCAGATTTTCTATCTTTCTGTATTGAGCCATTCCATAAAATCAAGTTTGATCAGTGGCCATTCTTTACCAAGCAGGCACACCGGAGCAAAATCATTTTCTGCCTCATTAAAATTTGTAAATGCAGTTCGCAATTCTTCCGGGGAATGACTATAAGGATAGCGCTCATGGTGCAGATTAATCATTGTCTGGATATTATATTGTTTAAAGAGTGCATGCAGGTCCCAGAAATCTTTTTTGCGCCCACCATTTCCCAGTACTTCCAGTTTCATTGCGATTATATCTTCAATAGATGCCATACGCACATCTTCTTTTTTGGTTATTGGTCGTATGAACTTATCCGTGTAATAGACATCGACCTTGACAAGATTGTCTTCTGTATACCCGACATACCAGGAACTTCCAAGAGCCACAGGCAAACCTTCATTGGTAGATACATGGGAATAATGTTTACGGAAATATTGGTCTATCGCATCAAAATCAAGAGACCCGTAGTCTGCATCCGTGAATAAATCAATGTCCACTGACTCACGATGACCGATTTGCAAACTCAGTGAAGTTCCCCCAACGAGGCGAAAGGGTTGGAAGATATCCGAGTTCATGGCATTCTTTAAAACATCCTTTAATAGAGGACTGATGGCATTCCAGTACATTGCTTATTTTTTATTGAGAACCTCAGCAATCTTTTCCGTTCCATAAAATCGGGTGATTTCCTTTTTTTCCTTTTCATTACCCCGCTCAAAAACACGGCGGATAACTGCCCGGTGCTGACGATTCCAGTCGATGGACTTTATATCCGTGTCCCAGAAAATAACAGGTCTTAGTTTTTGTAAATCCGGCGTGTCCGAATGCTGTTTTTTTTTGAGCTGTTCTATGTCATAATAAACCTGTAAGATCATCAGTGTTCCTTCTTCCAATCCCAGTGCTTTTTCGAGTTTCAACGCAAGCGGTGTATTCATATCCCTTTTTCCCTTGGTAATCGTGGTCAGGGTTTGGGGATATTCATTGACCGCTAAAGCCAAATGCCCCTTTTTCAGCTGTTGTTCCCTGATCTTACGATCCAGGTAAAATCCCGGGTGAAGACCTTTGATGATTTCAATTTCACTTTTCATGATTTAAAAGTAAACAAAAATGTTTACATAATTACTATAATATTATAAAACATATTTCAGCAAAAAACGAAACCATGCCAGCTCAGAAATTTTGCTGAAATTTTAAAATAGTTGTAATTTAATGCCATACTAGTTGGATACCTTTTGAATGTCTGG
>CAZFLL010000108.1:0-12632 GCA_964519865.1 uncultured Chitinophaga sp.
CGGGTCAGCAGAGTTTTTACAATGTCAAGAACTGGCGATTTGCCAATCCGAGACAATTCGGATTCAGTGTGGCGGATGTTGACTTTTTTGATAACAGTAAAGGAGTGGCCGTGGGGGCCAATGGAGGTATAGCCTATACCACAGATGGGGGCACAAACTGGAGTTATGCCAACTTTTCTTTTATGAGCGCGGCAGGAATTCAGACCAGCACAACCTTTTCTGATGTTCATTTTGTTTCAGCCACTGTTGTATATGCTGTTGGAAGCAACGGTTGTATGGCCAGATCATCCGATGGAGGTGTGAACTGGAGTTTTGTAAGAACACCTCTGTACAGTAATGCACGGAAAATAAACACCACCTGGTTTATAAATGAAAACAAAGGATATATTGGGGGTGAATGGAATACACTAGACTCCATTCCCAAAGTGTATGTTACTCTCAACGGAGGTTCTACCTGGGATTCTCTGACTTCTCCCAGTGGTGGTACCGTCACCCGGATCGGATATATTAATAACCCCAATGTGGCACCACAGCTGTATAACGTAACCGGAAAAGCTAAAGAGATTTTTCGTATTATTTTCCTGAATGACAATACCGGCTATATCAGTGGTAGTTCACAACATTCAAGTGGCGGACCGACCATACAGATTCCTGCGGTGAATGCCACCACCTGTTTACCGACAGGTGGACAAACATCCTCTCTTGGCGCACAACACGCCTCATTGGTATGGAAATACAGTAATGGTACACTCAGTGATTACTCAGTTACAAAAGAACGTACCGGGTATTCAGGCAGCCCATTAACCGGACCTGTTCCGTGCAGCGGTTCAGCCGGTCTGTACAGGACAGTAAATTCCGCCACATCCTCATTTAATGCAATGAATGTGATCAATGACTCAATTATTTTATTAATGTCACTCAGTAATAACCTGGTCATGCGGGTTTACACCGGGAAAAATGACAGTACATTAAATATGGCAACCGGGCAGAAAGAAAGGGGTCGGTATGAACTGCTGAACTTTACCAACCCACCTACCGGATATCCTACCATACCAGCAGTGAATCCCGTTTTCACTTTTTCAGGTCCAACGAATATAGCCAGAGCATCAAATGGTAAAATACTGGTTCCGGTAAACTCACCCGTTCTTAACCCGGTGAACAGACTAATGACTTCAGTGGATACCGGCCGTACCTGGGTAGAAGAACGTTTCCTGCCCACTGGCAGAAATTATAGTCAGTATGGTGGACAGGCCATTGATATAACACCCACCGGCAGAGTCATAGTAAGCGGACAGAATGGAGTAGTTGCTGATTCTATCCCGGGAGGGCGCTGGAACAGTAATTATGTAATGGATGCAGTTGGTTCGTATAATAAAATTGATTTTGCGGATTGTAATAATGGTATGGCAGCAGGCAGTGCCTTTATTGCCCTGACCAATAATGCCGGTAAAACCTGGACGGAATATATCCGTTCCGATTTCCAGGCCCTGAATATCTCTATTAACTCAGGAACCTATGTACCCGGCAATCCAAGTACCGCTTATTTTGCCACCAGTACCGGTACGATTTATAAATCTACCAATATCAACACCCCTTCCGCGGTAATGGATCCGATGTATGCCGATCCGAATGACCAGGTATGGGATGTGGCTACGGTGGGAAATGACAGTGTATGGGCCTGCGGCTACAGTGGTTTCTCTGTGCCGACTGCCAACAGGGTTCCGAAGATCTATCGTTCTTTTAATGGTGGTCTTAACTGGACGGTATACAGCAGTTTCGGTGTAGGTTCCTTATTTCAGAATTTCAGGCATATTGAATTCCCGACCCGTACGGTTGGTTATGTATCCGGTACGCGTGATACCATCTGGAAAACAACCGATGCCGGTGTGACCTGGAACAAGCTTCCCCTGCCCTTCCCTGGTGTAACACCCCAGATCACTTACAATGATATGTTTGCCCTCGATGCCAACACCGTATTCCTGGTGGGTAACGGCTTCCCCCGTAAAGTGATAATCCGTACCACCGATGGAGGCGCCACCTGGCAGGATATCACGGGTAATGCACTGGCCATTTTCCCGGTAGGTAACTTTAACTCAGTTGTATTCCATGATGCCAATAATGGGTATGTGGGATGTGCCGGTGGCTTCCTCGTTACCAATAACGGCGGTGTTACCTGGAGGCTGGATTTCCCGGCCAGTGGATCCAACCAGGTGAGCATGGCATTTGCGCCTAAGAAAGTTCCGGCCGGTATATCTTTTGCTAACCGCAAATTGTTTACCGTTACCGCTTTCAATAATAATATCCTTGAGTATGGTGACAAAGCCAATGTGGATGTAAACAGTACCGAAGTAATCGGTAATGCTACCTGTACCAATCTCAGTGGTGGTAGTGTAACTGTAAATGCAACCGGTGGACTGGCACCATATACTTATAGCGCAGACGGCGGAAACTTCCAGAGCTCCAATGTGCTGACTGGTCTTACCCAGGGTGCTCATACCATTACCATTAAGGATGCGTTCTGCGGAACTACGACCAAGACCGTGAATATCGGTTTCACCGATAACCTGGTGGTTAATACCATCCCTGCAGTTGATACACTGGTTTGTTCCGGTGCACCGGTTCCCCTGCTGGCCAGTACCAATGGCACAGGCGCCAGTTATACCTGGGTACCGATCGGTGGTCTTTCTGCTATCAATATTGCCAACCCGGTTGCTACACTGAACCAGGACAGGCTTTATACAGTAACCGCATCACTGAATGGTTGTATCCGTTCCAAATCAGTGAATATCCGGGTTAAACCAAATCCGACTATCAGTGCCGGAGCAGATAAAACCATTGTGGAAGGTGAATCTTATACATTTGAAGGAACAGGTCCTGCCGGTACCCAGCTGATTGCCTGGACACCCTCCACGAATATGACCGGGGCGAATACCTATACCCCGACAGCGAAGCCTTCAGCCACTACTACCTATACCCTGACAGTAAGGGATAATGCCAGCTGTACTTCTTCCGACAATATGGTGGTAACTGTATTGCCTTATTGCCTGAAAGTAATGGATGCCTTCACCCCGAACGGTGATGGACAGAACGATACCTGGGTGGTAACGAATAACGGTGGCGCCTGTACCAAACAGATATTTGTTACCGTGTATAACCGTTACGGAAACATCGTGTATAAAGATGACAACTACACGAACAAATGGACCGGTACCTACAATGGCAAACCGGTGGCTGATGGTACGTACTATTATAATATCACTTACCGCCTGATCAACGGAGCTTCGGTATCTGTGAAAGGGGATGTAACCATTTTAAGATAATCAACTACAAACACTACAACATGAAACGTTATATATTATCTGTTATACTCCTCGGTGCTGCCTTTGCTGTAAAAGCGCAGCAGTTGCAGACCTCATCCATGTATGACCTGCAGGGAGTGATTCATAACCCCTCTACTGCCGGTGTGTATATGAAAGGCATGGTGGGTGCCACCTACCGCAGCCAGTGGAGTGGCCTCAGTGGCAGTCCCAAGACCGCCACGGTATTTGGTTCCTTTGAACTGCCCGAGCAGAAGATCGGTCTCGGTGGTTATATCTACAATGATAAAACCGGGCCTACTTCACGTACCGGTATTGCGCTGCAGTTTGCCAAGCATATTCCCATGGCCAATGGCGCCAAATTCTCTGTAGGTATTGAAGCCCGCGGATTACAGTATGCGATCGATCGCGCTAAACTCTCTGCCACCCTGGGTTCTGACCCGGCATTGGGTACCGCCGATAACCGCTTCAAATTTGATGCAGGCTTTGGGGTGTCCTATACCGGTAAAAAACTCCAGTTAGGTGCTTCTGTGGCTCAACTGGTGCAATCCAAACTCGGATTTAATTCTGCCGTACTTGGCAGCGGTGAAGAAGCCCGTTTGTACCGTCACTATTATTTCCATGGAGCTTACAAATGGGCCGTGGATCCAAACACCAGTATCACACCCAGCTTCATGTTCATCTACCTGCCCAATGCCCCGCTGGAATTCCAGGGTGGTTTCCGGGTGGAGCACAATGAACTGTTCTGGTGGGGTCTGGCCCTTCGTGCCAAGCAGAGTTTCATACTCTCTGCCGGGGTGAACCTGAACAAGAAGTTCACCATCGGTTATGCGTACGATATCTACAAAACACCGGTCAGTGTATTTGACAATGGTTCCAACGCGCACGAAGTGTTGCTGCGTTACAATCTGTTTAAATAAGCTTAGGTTAAGAGCGAGGTTAATGGTTGGCAGCGGCCCTGGTTGGGGGTCGCTGCTTTATTTTATAAGGGATGCCTGATAATATCCGGGGTGCTTTGCTTACATGGTTCAATCAAGGCATCGGCCTTGGCTTTTTGATATTCAGTTTTTCCAGCTGACTGATATAGCCCTTGATCACTTCCGCGTTTTCAGGATCTGCCTGTAACCATTTCCTGAAATACTCCAGCGCTTTATCTTTATTCCGCGCGGTATTGGTATAGTATTCGGCCAGGAATTTAACGGAGGCCAGGTATTGTTTTTTATATTTCTGGGTATCTTTTTCAGCAAAACCAGCCAGGAGCAGGGCATCCGGAACGGCAATACTGTCTTTCCTTAATGTATCTGTAATGCGGCTGTTATTGAAAGCCCATTCGTATCCGAATACCTGGTCCGGGAAGCTGGTCCGCATGAGGAGGGCATTATCCCTTGATTTAGTATAATCATTGATAAAATAACTGGCGACAGTCAGGTCGAAATAGTCATTGATAGAAGGTTTGGGTTTCAGCGCCAGGATCATTTCCAGGAGCCGGACTTCAGAAGCCCTCAGTTTATTGGCTTTAAAATAAGCAGCTCCTTTTTTAAACAATTCAATTTTTTTGTAGACAGCAGTATCTGCACCCGCTGCCTGAACATAGGCCTGCAGGATATCGTTTTCCGGGGCATTCTGTTTAACCAGGATATCCGCCTTCAGGATATAATCCTGGGCGATAATTTCTTCTGGCTTTGCTTTCTGGAAAAAAAGGTCGGCATTTTTAGCAGCGGCCGGGTAATTGCCTTTATCCAGGTATGCATAGGCCAGCAGTTTATAATACTTGGCTTTGGCGGAACTTCCTGCAGCTGTGAGCAGGGCTTCCCCTTTGGCAATCGCACAATCATAATCTTTTTTCGCCCAGCAAAGCTGTGCATACAGAAAATCATTGGTGTATTCACCGTCAGAACTGGCGATATATTTTTTCAGGAAATCTTCAGCCTGGGTAAAGTCCGCCCTTTCGAAATAGTAATAAAAAAGTTCATAGTAACCGGGGGCAAAATTGGGATCCCTTTTCACGGCACTGTTCAGGAATTCCAGCATCATCACCCAGTTTTTCTGGGTTTCAAATATTTTAGCGATCCGCAGATCGGCCACAGCGTAGGAAGGATTTATTTCCAGCGCTTTTTTATAATAGGCAAATGCTTCACCTCCGCCTGTACCCGGACTTGCTTTCCGCCACGCATTTCCTAACTGCAATAGTGTCTCAGTATTCTGCGGGTTACTGGCCGTAGCAGACTCCAGCAGTTTTATGGCATAGGCATAATCCCCCTTCTTAATATCCACAATGGCCCTGCCGATCGCTGTTTGTATCATCGGGTCATCTCCCTTTTTGGTATGACTCATTGTAAGTGCTGATTCAAACTGCTGCTTTGCTTCAGTTGCTTTATTCTCCAGCAGCAGGGCATGGCCGATTCCCACCTGGAGCAGCGGACTGTTCCCGTTTTTAGTGATCGCATCCTGGTATAATGCTTTTGCTTTCGCGTTGTCATCCATATTAAAGTAAACCTGTCCGAGCCAGTAAATGGCTTCTGTATTTTTTGGCTGAGCAGCAACCAGGTTTTTAAAAACAGATTCAGCTTTAACATACCGGTCAGCATCCAGGTGTTTTATACCCTCCGCAATTGTCTGTGCTTTCACCCCGATCATAAGAAGCAAAACGGCTAAAAGCAATATCCCTTTTTTCATCGTTTAATTTTAAAGCGTAAAATTAGACTAATTTTTCAGTACGGGCCCTTGCCGGCTTACCGGTAAACAATACACGTACAGGGTATATAGAGGGAAAACCCGGTTAAATAGTTGCGGGAAAGAAGTTAATTTTACGCTATGTCCACACTCAGCATCACCACGATACAAACCAATCTTCACTGGGAGGATAAACCCGCCAATCTCAGCATGTTGGAGCAAAAGATTTTTGGCATAAAAGAGAAAACGGAGATCGTGGTGCTGCCCGAAATGTTTAATACCGGGTTTACCATGCAGCCCGAAAAACTGGCGGAGACCATGGATGGAGACACGCTGGCCTGGATGAAAAGGGTTTCAGCAGGGAGGAAAGTGGTATTGGTGGGGAGTTTTGCCTGCGATACTGCTGAGTCTGGCTATACCAACCGCCTGGTATGGATGCTTCCTAATGGGCAGTATGGTATATATGATAAACGGCATCTGTTTGGCTTTGCCGGGGAAGACCAGCATTATACTTCAGGGAATAAACGGCTGATCGCTTCGGTAAAGGGATGGAAGATCAATCTGCAGGTGTGTTATGATCTTCGGTTTCCGGTGTGGGCGAGAAACAGGTCCTTCGCGCCTTTCTCCGCCAGCGCTTCGAAAGGCGCTCAGGATGACAAACCCTCCTTCGCTAAAGCTTCGGAGGACAGGCCGGAGTACGATGTGTTGATTTATGTAGCCAACTGGCCGGAGCGGAGAAGTCTGGCCTGGAAAACATTATTACAGGCAAGGGCAATCGAGAATCAGAGTTATGTGGTGGGCGTGAATCGTGTGGGGAATGACGGAAATAATATTTATCACAGTGGTGATAGTATGGTGATCGATCCGCTGGGAGAAATATTATATACAAAGAAAGACGAAGAAGATATTCATACGATTACACTGGATAAGGGTCACCTGGATGCGGTGCGGGAGAAGATGCCGTTTTTGAAAGATGGAGATCGGTTTAGTATCGGCTAGAAGCTGATACCTCACCCCCTACCCCCTCTCCTTCAGGAGAGGGGACCGGAGATACCGTAAACCCCTGAGCGCAAATTGCAGGACCCGGATTTTTTGCATTGGTGAAATAAAGGAGAAGGCACTTCTATTTCGAGCGCAGCGAGAAATCTTGTATTTCCTTTTCTCTCCCCTTCTTATCGTCATCCCGAACGCAGTGAGGAACCTTGCATTTTTCACAAAGTGCAGGGTCGTTATATTTTTGTTGCTGCTCAAATACAGGAGTACTCGCTATGCTCGGAATAGCGGATGGAGGAGTTCAAATACAAGGTTCCTCGCTTCGCTCGGAATGACGGGGCTTAGAGGGAGAGATGAGGGAAGATTTCTCGCTGCGCTCGAAATAGTATCAGTTTCCGGATGTCAGCTGACACTCAACATGTACCCCTGGAAGCGTCAAACTAAGATAACATACATTGTCTCGTTTTACGGAATCTGCTCGAAACTCGTAGCTCGAAACTCGCAGCTTTTACTTCTCGCTCATTACCCAATTCACCCCCCTCTTCTTCAAATAGCTCATCACCGCATCAAAACACTCCTTCTTATCCCCGATCAGTTCGGGAGGGAAGACGCCTTTGCTGGTGAATAATCCTTCCGTAAAAAGATGCACGGCGGCGGAGCAGGTATAGCCGGTGGTACGGGCCATGGATGAAGTATGGGTTACGTGATCATACTGGTCATATAAATCCCAGGTAATCGTTTTCTGTTTACTCTTTACAATCACTTTCATGATCGTGAATTCTTCTTCCTCGGGTTCCAGTTTCCATTCTTTCAACAGGATCCTTGACGTGAAATCAATGGGGGAGATTTCTGTCTGGTTGAAACGCAGCGGGGTGGTATCAAAGAAACCGGCCTGCTGCAGGGCAATGATCAGGTCGATATGTCCCGGGTAACGCAGGGTCTTTTCTTTCATATCGGGAATATGACCCATGGTATGGACCAGTGTGCGGAGTCCGTCCGTGTTAAAAGCTTCCAGGTCACCGGCCTGTTCAAAATGCATGATCTCTCTTTCGCTGAGGGCGGGTTTGGTAACTATTTTCCCGTTTTCCACCAGCCGGGCCGGACGAATATATTCCTGGATCACATCCACCGGGGAAAAGGGGGCTTTATATTGAAAAGGGGGTTTTCGTTCCTTGGGTAATCCCCCGACATAACATTCAAAAGCAGTCACCTTCATTTCTGCATTGTAGCGTCCAAGAATCAGGTTGCTCATCCCGGGGGCCACACCGCAGTCGGCAATCACGGTTACTCCTTTTTCTTTGGCCAGTTTATCCAGCAACATAGCATCTTCCGGGAAAAAGGAAATATCCACTACATTTTTCCCAGCCTGTATCACAGCTTCCAGGGTTTTGAATCCAATAAATCCGGGTACAGCTGTAACAACCAGGTCAAAGGGTGCCAGCCAATGCGTAAAATTTTCGTATTGGGCCAGGTTGACCGTAACGGTCTGAATCGACCTGTTTCGTTTGCGCAGCTCCAGCAGATTGGCGGGGTTCAGGTCGAAGCTGGTGACTTCAAAATCTTTGGACAGGTCCATCGCAATGGTCCGGCCAACCATACCCGCACCGAGAACTGCAATCTGCATAACGTTTAAACTTTGAACGAAAGTAGAATTTACTGAAAAAACGGGATATGACCTGTGTTATCCGGCCACCTGATGAACTTTATTTCCGTTTCAAACGTAAATAGCACTATGCGGCACCTGCTTTTCTACATATACTTCTGCCATTTAATGTCCTGTACCCCTTCAGAAAAAGTACCGGACAACAACCCACCCCCGCCCCCGCCTGCCGGCAGCACCCTTAAAACCTGGCTGGCCCTGGGTGATTCCTATACTTTTGGCCAGGGAGTGGATGCGGCCGATCGCTATCCCACGCAGACTGCCAACCTGCTCAAACAAACGGGTATCAATATCGGGGTGCCGGATTATATTGCTTCCACCGGCTGGACCATCGGGGTACTGACCAGCCAGGTACAATCACAGAACCCGGGACAGTATGATGTGGTGAGCCTGCTGATCGGGGTGAATGACCAGTACCAGACGCATGATACCACGGGTTACCGTCAGCGCTTTACCTGGTTATTGGAAAAATCAATACAACTGGCCCGGGGTAAAAAGGAAAATGTATTTGTGTTATCGATCCCTGATTACAGTGTCACGCCTTATGCTTCCAGTTATGATACTGCGGCCATCCGCCGGGAGATCGGCTGGTTCAATGCCATTAATAGAAACGTAACGGAACAACATCAGTGTGCTTACCTGGATATCACTCCGTCGACCCGCGAAGCCCTGAATGACCGCACCTTGTTAGCGGCTGATGGATTGCATCCGTCGAAGCTGGAGTACAGGAAATGGGCGATGCGGCTGGCGCCTTTGGTTAGATAAAAGTCGGAAGTTCGTAGTTAGTAGTTAGTAGTCAACAGCCCTTGCTAAGTTAATTTGTCTGAATAAAAGTACTGTTGCTGAGATTTCGAGCGAAGCGAGAAATCTTGTATTTTCTTTTTTCCCCCACACAGCCTGTCATTCCGAGCCTAGCGAGGAAACTTACATCAAACGAAGGACCTTACACCAAGCGAGGGACCTAGCATCAAACAAAACGAGGGACCTGTATTTCAACACAGCTTCTTTCATTCCACTTGTCAGCTAACCTACTTCAATCACTACACCCCCGGAGAAGTTTCCTCGCTAGGCTCGGAATGACAGTACCCGTGGGGGGAGTGAGGAGATTTCTCGCTTCGCTCGAAATCAAAGTCATTTGCTTCTACACAACGTTCAGTTACTCGTTTTACTGGATCCGCTCGCAACTCGCAACTCACATCTCGCAACTTTTTATTTCACTACCAGCGCCTTATCAATCAAAAACTTCAATCTTTCCCGGTGGGCTTTTGTTTGTTCATTGCCTGTATTCAGTTTGTCCAGCTTTGTGCGCAGTTGCTTCAGGTTATCATAGGACGCTGAAGCGGACGCATGATCATAGGCGGGGTCTTTTGTCATACTGATCAGCTTGCTTATATAGGCATACTGCAGGTTCTGGCGGTAAAGATTTATATCCGTTTTCAGATCAGCATCAAAGATCTGGCTGCTCAGTTCATTCAGGATCACTGCGGGGGTAAAGCCATTGCCATACAAAGTGGCCCGGCTGGCCCTGGCTAAGGCTGTATTGTTAAGGATGCCGGACAAGACGGTGTTCTGCAAAGCCAGTACATCATTTTCCGGTTTGGGATCTTCGGTGCCTTCCCCGAAATTATAACCACGACGCTGCCACTGCAGGTAAGGGTATAGGGGAGCATCACTGTCAAAGGCATTGGGGGCAAATACATAGGTGCCCAGTGCGGACAACACTTTTCGCTTATACTCATCCGGTACCGGGGTAAAGGGTTTTGCAGTAGTCTGCTGTCCGACAAAGCTCCGGTCTACCATGACACCACTAACATAATACGATAAGGCCGTTGCCATGCCAAAGCGCTGGCCGAAGAGTGCATTGTATTTACGGCGCAGATCAATATAACTTTCGCCCGGTACTGCATATTTATCTTTCAGTTTCCCCATCAGGTTATTCACCAGCTGAAAACGGCCCGTGGCATAAGCAGCCATATCATTGCTCATATCCCATACCTGTACCCGCGGATCGATCCCGGTATGATCAGAGGCTATATCCGCATCATTTCCAAAAATCAGTTTCGGCTCGGTACTTCTTTCCAGTATTTTATTAAGCCCTGCGGTTTCTTCTCCCTTGCTGAAGGGGCGGTATCCATACTCAATGGCCCACCAGTCGTACGGACCTGTTTTAGTCGTATAGTAATCCACCGGCTTCAGGTCCGGTGATACATTCACCGAGGAGTAATCCATCACGGAACCCATGACACCCCATTTACGGGTAATGGCTGTATCCTGTAATTCAGCAGGACTCAGCATCTGGCTGGCCTTCATATTGTGCTGCAGTCCCATCGTATGTCCCATTTCATGCAGGACGAGTTCTGTATAGAACTGTTCGCGGAGATGGGTCAGCTCAATGGCCGGCATACCGGAGAGTTCAGCAAACACATAGCCTGCGGCAAACTCCTTCATCATGCCATTCGCAATACTGCAGGAACTGTAATTTTTATTGCTTAAACCGGTAGGTTGAGCTCCCTGTTTAAAAATACTCTGTTCGTCCAGGATGCCTTTGTAGAAACCGTGGTCCATGGTGATATCAGCACCAAGGATCTGCCCGGTACGTGGGTTGACAAAACTCGGACCGATCGCATAACCCAGGTCGGAGGCCACATAGCGGATCACATTGTAGCGGATATCGGCGGGATCCCAGCTGGCGGTATCCGGCATCATCTTCATCACGACCGCGTTTTTAAATCCGGCATATTCAAATGCTTCATTCCATCTTGCACCGGCCTCCAGGAAAATCTGCCGCAATTCCACCGGCGTGGTATTCTCGATCCACCAGGTGATCGGTTCCACCGGTTCACTGAGTTTAGCGCTTGGATCTTTCTTCACCAGGTTCCAGCGATGGATCAGGTCATGATATCGGGTAGGCTTCAGGCTGGTGACATCATCAGACTCGCTCGTGAAATAACCAACCCGGGGATCATCGAACCGGGGTGTATAATTATTCTCCGGCATTTGAATAAAACTATGCTGCATTTTGACCCGCACATAACGGGCGTCTGTGATCGAACGGTCGCCCCCGTTCAACGGTGCAGGATTATCGTAGGCGAGGGATACCACCACATCTGAGTTCTGCGGGAAGGACCGGATCTTTTCAAAACCGGATTTATCGGTGACGAGGTTACCCAGGTTGAAATACGTCGTGGGCGGAACGGTGGGAGGCATGATGGGTTTGATCATATCCAGTTTTTCACTGATAAACAGTGAATCGGCATTGATCAGGTAACCCAGGCTGTCTTCGGCTCTTACGGCACCTGAATGGAAGACAGCATCACTCACATCCACGTCCTTTGCTTTGCTGACGGCATTGGTACTGTCGTAATAGTAATTGGTATTGCAACGCATGAACTCCAGTCGCCCGTACACTTTCCGCATTTTGAATACCCAGGTTTCCCGGAGCATATTCTGGTTGAGGAAGAGCTGGGCCGGTCCGCCCATAGAAAAACTCTGGTAGATGAATTCTTTATTGAGCTGATCTTTCCGGATATACATAGAAGCCGAACCACTGACCTTGTCCTGGTAAAACGTAAACAGTCCTTCCGTTTTCTGTTTGTCCTTTATCTGTGCTTTCCAGGTGGAGTCACGCAGTACTTTCACCGAGTCCACTACCGGTTTGGGTTTTACCGGTGTAACCGGTTTTTTTACCTGGGCAATAACAGATTGGGTTAATAAAACGAGGCTCAGGGCCAGCAGTGTTGGTTTCATTCAATGGTGGTTTAATGGAGGTGAATGGGGAGAACCTGACCAAGATAGGAATATTTTAGCCACGAAATCACACGAATTGACACGAAAGGATTTGCTGCGCAAATGAATGCCTGCGGCATTTTAGCCACGGATCACACAGATAGACACGGATTTTTCTTCGCTGCGCTAAGAAATTTTGGCCACGAAATCACACGAATTGACACGAAAAATACACTTAGCATCCTTTCGTGTGCTTTCGTGTT
>CAZFLL010000109.1:0-12618 GCA_964519865.1 uncultured Chitinophaga sp.
CGTAAAAAAGTGGCCGTGCCCAGTACCGTGCATTGCGATCACCTGATCGTGGCAAAAAATGAAGGGAAGTCTGACCTGACAAAGGCCGTTAGTGATAATGAGGAAGTCTATAATTTCCTTTCTTCCATTTCCAATAAATACGGGATCGGCTTCTGGAAACCCGGTGCCGGTATCATTCACCAGGTAGTACTGGAGAACTATGCATTCCCCGGTGGTATGATGATCGGGACCGACTCACACACTGTAAACGCGGGTGGCCTTGGAATGATCGCCATTGGTGTGGGAGGAGCGGATGCCTGTGATGTGATGGCCGGACTGAGCTGGGAATTATTAATGCCCAAACTGATCGGGGTGAAACTGACCGGCAAGCTGAGTGGCTGGACAGCGCCCAAGGATGTGATCCTGAAAGTGGCCGGTATCCTGACCGTAAAAGGGGGTACCAATGCCATAGTCGAATACTTCGGGGAAGGAGCTACTTCTATGAGTTGTACCGGTAAAGGCACCATTTGCAATATGGGTGCTGAGATCGGGGCTACCACTTCCACGTTCGGCTATGATGAAAGTATGGCCCGTTACCTGAAATCCACCGGTCGCGCAGAGGTGGCAGATGCGGCTGATAAGATCAAAGAATACCTGACCGGTGATGCAGAAGTGTATGCTAATCCTGAAAAATATTTTGATAAAGTCATTGAAATAAATCTGAGTGAACTGGAGCCGCACCTGAACGGGCCATTTACACCTGACCTGGCTACTCCTATATCTGAAATGAAAGCCGCCGCCGCGAAGAATGGCTGGCCCACCAAAGTGGAAGTAGGTCTGATCGGCAGCTGCACCAACTCTTCTTATGAAGATATCAGCCGCGCAGTCAGCCTGGCCAAACAGGTCGCGGAGAAAGGATTAAAAACAAAAGCAGAGTTCACGATCACACCCGGATCTGAACTGGTACGTTATACGATTGAACGGGATGGGTTCCTGGATACATTCGCCAAGATCGGTGCTACTGTATTCGCTAATGCCTGTGGACCCTGTATTGGTATGTGGGATCGTATGGGAGCAGAAAAACAGGAACGCAATACCATTGTGCATTCCTTCAACCGCAACTTTGCCAAACGCGCCGATGGTAACCCCAACACACTGGCATTTGTAGCCAGTCCTGAACTGGTTACCGCCCTGGCTATTGCCGGCGACCTGACTTTTAACCCGTTGACTGATACCCTGACCAATGATAAAGGCGAACAGGTGAAACTGGATCCTCCCACCGGAGATGAACTCCCTGTAAAAGGTTTTGCTGTGGAAGATGCCGGGTACCAGGCCCCTGCGGCAGATGGCAGTGGCGTGGTGCTGGATGTAAAATCCGACAGCAAACGTCTGCAGCTGCTTTATCCTTTTGCGGCCTGGGAAGGAACTGACCTCAAAGGATTGAAACTCCTGATAAAAGCCAAAGGGAAATGTACAACCGACCATATCTCAATGGCTGGTCCCTGGCTGAAATTCCGTGGTCACCTCGATAATATCAGTAACAATATGCTGATCGGTGCGGTGAATTTCTACAATGAAAAAACAGACAATGTAAAGAACCAGCTGACTGGCGAATATGGCCCCGTACCGGCTACCCAGCGTGCTTATAAAGCCGCAGGGATTGGCTCAATTGTAATCGGGGATGAGAACTATGGTGAAGGTTCTTCCCGCGAACATGCGGCGATGGAGCCCCGTCACCTGGGTGTACGGGTAGTGATGGTTAAGTCCTTTGCCAGGATCCATGAGACCAACCTGAAAAAGCAGGGGATGCTTGCCCTTACTTTCGCCAATAAAGAAGATTACGACAAAATCCGGGAAGATGATACACTGGATATCATCGGACTGACCAGCTTTACTCCCGGTACTCCGCTGTCCGTGGTACTGAACCATAAGGATGGCAGCACAGATACCATCCAGGCCAACCATTCCTACAATGCCCAGCAGATCGAATGGTTTAAAGCCGGTGGTGCCCTGAACGTGATCCGCAGCCAGGCGCTTAAGTAATAAGCTTTTATAAACAGCATACGAACCCCGGAACTACGCCGGGGTTTCTTTTAAGTCAATTTTATCAATGTTTAAACATTGAAATAATAAATAGTTTGTATCTTTAGGGGGAATATGAAAAGAAAAGACTTTTTATATACAGTAACAGGAGGACTGCTCACTATGACCGCACTATCCGGATTAAAACGATTTACCGATGACCTGTCGCCCGATGACAGCCTGATGCCCATTTTATTTATCGGGCATGGTTCACCCATGAACGGAATAGAAAATAATAGTTTCAGTCAGCAATGGGAGAAGACAGCCAAAGGAATACCAACGCCGAAAGCCATCATTGTGATCTCGGCCCACTGGCTGACCAATGGTACGTTTGTAACCGCGATGGATCATCCAAAGACCATTCACGACTTTGGTGGTTTTCCGGAAGCATTGTACCAGGTGCAATACCCGGCGCCTGGTGATGGATTGCTGGCCAGTGAGACAAAGAACCTGATTGCTTCAACCAATGTGGGTCTGGATCATGACTGGGGCCTGGATCATGGAGCCTGGACCGTGGTGCGACGGATGTACCCGGATGCTTCAATACCAGTGCTTCAATTAAGTATTGATTACAGTAAGGGAGCGGAATATCATTATAACCTGGCCAAAGAACTGGCCGCACTCCGTAAGAAAGGGGTATTGATCATTGGCAGCGGGAACCTGGTGCATAACCTGCGTATGATTGCCTGGGATAAAATGGAGGTGCCCAATTACGGATTTGACTGGGCCATTGAAATGCACGAAATATTTAAACAAAAAATTTCAGCCGGGGATCATAAAGCGCTGATCAATTATGAATCATTGGGTAAATCAGCCAGGCTGGCCATACCCACACCCGATCACTATTACCCGCTGATGTATATCCTCGGTTTACAGCAAAAACAGGAAACCCCGGTATACTTCAATGACCAGCTGGTAGCAGGATCACTGAATATGACTTCTGTACAGTTCGGGTAATCTAACTCAGCCCGGTGATCACCCCGTTATCATCTATATCAATACCCTCGGCGGCTGGAATGACCGGCAGTCCGGGCATCCGCATCATATCACCCAGGATCGGAATGACAAATCCGGCACCCGCTGCGAATTCAAATTCACGTACCGTAACAATAAAGTTCTCCGGTCTCCCCGTCTTTCGTTCATCATCAGAAAGACTTTTCGGGGTCTTGGCCATGCAGACCGGCATCTGGTCAAATCCCAGTTCCTTCAGGTGTTTCAATTGTGTTTTGGCTTTGACTGAATATTCCACGCCATCTGCTCCATATACCTTAGTGGAGATCAGGTGAATTTTCTCCTCGATGGGGAGTTCACGGTCATACAAGGGCCTGAAATCACTTTCGTCTTTCTGAATCAGGTCGGCCACCGCATGGGCCAGCTCGGTCATACCATTTCCTCCTTCAGTATACCCGGTGCAACTGATGGCTTCCGTTTCATATTTATTACAGAAATGCTTAACCGTATTGATCTCTTCTTCTGTATCGCCGGGGAAAAGATTGATCGCCACCACGGCTTTCATCCCAAAGAGTTTCATGTTCTCCAGGTGTTTACCCAGGTTGCCAAGTCCTTTTTCCACCCGTTGTACGGAAGGGGTGGTCAGTTCATCTTTTTTGGCCCCGCCATGATGACGGAGGGCGCGTATGGTGGCTACCACCACCACAGCCTTTGGTCTTAAGCCCGCATTTACACATTTGATATCAAAGAATTTTTCTGCCCCGAGGTCAGCGGCAAAACCAGCTTCTGTGACCACGTATTTGCAAAGGGATAAACCCATTTTAGTAGCAAGGATCGAATTGGTCCCCTGTGCAATACTGGCAAAAGGTCCTCCATGCAACAGGGCCGGATTCCCTTCCAGTGTCTGTACCAGGTTGGGCTTAATGGCATCTTTCAGTAAGATGGCCATAGCACCGACTGCATTCAGATCACGGGCATAAACGGGATCCCCATTGAAAGTGGATCCGATATAAATACTGCCCAGTCTTTTCTTGAGGTCATTCATCCCGGTACACATGCAAAGGATGGCCATGATCTCGGAGGCGGGTGTGATATTGAAACCATCTTCACGGGTAATACCATTGGCCGTACCTCCTAACCCGATTACGATATGCCGAAGGGCCCGGTCATTCATATCCATGACCCTTTTCCAGACAATGGTCCTCGGATCGATCTGTAAACTTCTTTTTTTATTCTGGAGATTATGATCAATCAATGCGGCCAGGAGATTATTCGCCTTTTCAATGGCGGAAAAATCCCCGGTAAAATGCAGGTTGATGTCCTCCATCGGGATGATCTGAGAATAACCGCCACCGGTAGCCCCGCCTTTCAATCCAAACACGGGTCCCAGTGATGGTTCGCGCAGGACGGCAATGGTCTTTTTCCCGATTTTATTCAATCCATCGGCCAGTCCCACGGAGATGGTGGTCTTGCCCTCGCCCGCCGGGGTGGGGGTGATCGCTGTGACCAGTACCAGGTGATGATGGCGGATCTTTTCCTCATCGATCAGTTTGAGCGGAAGTTTGGCTTTGTGTTTTCCGTAGTATTCAAGTTCATTATTGCTGATTCCGATGGAAGCAGCGATTTCCTTGATGTGGCGGATAGGGGCCGACTGGGAAATAGCAATGTCTGTAAGCATAGAAGCAATCGTTAAGTGTATGCAACTTAGCTTCCTGTTTTTTACGGGTGCATGACAATGCTCAGTCATTGTATTGATAATGGCTTCGGTTATTCAGACGGAACAATAACCCGGATGGATACCGCTAAAAAGGGGTCTTTGTTATGCATTCACCTGATCCGCTGCAGGCATGAGCCTAATCAAAATCATACGGGAGGCTGATGGAATAGTTGTACCTTTTAGGGAACTAAAACCATCATTTATGAAGCATTACCACATTATTTCAAGGCTTGCTATTTACATACTGGCAACGGTCTTGTTTATTTTCGGGGTTTTTCATTTCATGTATCCAAGGGATCTGTTGGTTTATGTGCCGGATTTTCTCCCGCTTGGAATTAAATGGGCCTATATTGTTGGCAGCGCTTTTATCCTCGTTGCCATTTCCTATTTCACCAACCAGTATGTGAAGTTCACCAGTTATCTTCTCTTTATCCTGCTGGTTATTTTTATTCTTACCATTCACCTGCCCAATTACCAGCATGCCGGTGATAAAGAAATGCGTCAGCTGGCCCTGATCAATATATTAAAAGATACAGGTATTGCCGCTTTTGCCCTGCATATCGGGGCCAGTGCCTGGCACCAGCATTTCCAGCTGGAAAATAATGATTAGTTTTTTCAGCATTTAGTATAATGAAGAGGGCTGTTCCATACCAGAACAGCCCTCTTTCAGTCAGGGCCTGGCCGGATTGTTTTTTGTAAACTGCAGTGAGGCCAGCAAACGGCCACCCGGCAATTCGGATGAAGCATAATAGAGTTTCAGGTTGCCGGCCGTTCCCCGCTGCAGACTGAACAAAGCGGTCAGTCTACAACTCATCGAAGCGGCTGCATCGGTGTTATCCTTATAATTAAAAACTTTGAGCACCCTGTCCTCCCCGTCTTTTACGGTAAGGGTCCTGTTGCGGCCGGTCTTCCCGCAATGATGGTACCGGATCAGCAACTGATCCGTCTCAGATCCCTGGGGCAGTACGATGGGCTGCACCTTATTCATGTCGGTTCCAAAACGTTGCAGGATCAGTTTGTCGTTCAGGAAAACTTCAAATCCTTCGCCGCCGAATTTTGAAGTAAAGGACAGCAGGGAAAGACAGATCAGGGCCAGGCCCGTCATTAATTTGTTTCTTTTCATGGTCATAGCTTTTAAGATGAAAAAATATTTTGGTACAATTTAAATCCCTGGTTCAGGCTTCTGGCCCGGGTCCTGATCATTGGCATGATTGTCTTGATGAAATACAGGAGATGCCCTGGATGATCTATATTTACTGCATGAAGAGGATCCGTCCGGATGTGGATATTATAAAAGACCTGCTGGAAGCAGTAGAACAGGCCAGGCCTGCCGATGCTTTTATCAAGAGCCTTTTATTCCAGTACCAGGAACGTGGAGGGTTAAGTAAAAAACAGTTACAGGGGCTTCATGGAAAGGCGTCGAAGATCAATGGTATTTCTCCCGGTAAACTGGCCACCCTGGAAGCAATTATCCTCAAGCGACCCACCCGGGAGAAATCGGTGTTACCAGGAGCCACTCCTTTATATACAAGGGATGAAACCATCGGGAAAAGAATCGCGGCTATACTGGATAAATACCCTGAACATAAACGGGTTATTTTCTTTCGCTCGAAATATGATAACAATGAACCCCTGAGTCCGGCTGAGCTGGCTGAACTGCAACGCTTTGAAAAACTGCTGGGGTTTAAATCCTGATCATTCTACAGGCTGACTGACCGGGCTCATGTCTTATCACCGGGAGACTGGTTATATTCAGTCCAACGATTGACTGCATGCATCCTGCAATTCAAAAAAATCATATTCAGGGTATCCGGAAAAATCCGGGTATGCCCCTGCAAAAACAGGTTTTGCAAACCTGCAGCACCCTGGCAGTTTCTTCGCCTGCCATATTAAAAGAATACCATGATGCTTTATTGTTTGTGCTGGCATTCCCCATGGATGAGGAAACCAGGCTGTTCGCCTATTCAGAACTGAAAAGACTGTCCGTCCTCATTGAAATGAAGAAAGGATTTTACTGGCAGCAGGCACTGACCGGAAGCGGCTTACCCGGAACAGCATTACGATGCCAGTATACCCGTGATTTAGTTCGATGGTTACTCGATACTGGTCCGGATGAGGTTCAACCGGCAGAATCTGCAGCCAGTGCTGCTGAGGTTAAAGAAGTGTTCCAGGTTTTATTACCGGGGATTGAATTTAATGCAGCCGTTTCCGGTGAACCAAATTTATGGAACCGTATCCGTGAATTATCCGGACATTATTTTAACCGGGAAGCCCTGGATTGGTTACTCAGGCTGGTGGAACAACAAGCTTTACCGGAATTGCTGAAGGATCAGTTGTATGACCGTTTACAGATTTATATCAGCTGGAACTTAACCGGGAAAGGATATAACCGGAGTTTTATCCATTGGCCGGTAAAGAAGATATACTACTATGATGCGGGTCATAAAATGATACCCGGTGTATTGCTTAAACGGAAAATCAAACGTGAAATAACGCTCCACAAATCTGCAACCACCGGATTGATAGCCATAGCCCGCGCATCCCTTGCTTTTTATTACAGGGAAACTGATCCTTTTACGTTTGCGGATCCGGCATCCACAACACTGGTTGAATTGGGGGAGGGGTACCAGGTGGCATTATTCGGTATGACCAAAGAACGTCGTTTTTCCCTCGACAGTTATATCGGTTTCCTGGCGCTTAAGAACGGAATACCCGTGGCCTACGGCGGCGGCTGGATCTTTGGACACCGCTGCAAGATCGGGGTGAATATTTATCCTCCGTTCCGCGGTGCTGATTCAGCTGTTTTATTTACCCAGGTGATGCGGGCCTATTACCATCAGTTCCGGGTACATTATTTCCTGGTCAAGCCCTACCAGTTCGGCAAAGGCAATCCGGAAGGCTTAAAAAGCGGGGCATACTGGTTTTACTATAAACTGGGATTCCGGTCTTCAGATACCGGGCTGGAAAAACTGGCTCATGAAGAATGGGAACGGATCAGGAAAAGAGCCGGTTACCGGAGTCCGTTGACCGTATTAAAAAAACTGACGGGATCTCCCATGATCCTGGTATTGAATAAAAAGGGGCTGACAGATGCCAGGGCTTCGGAACTGAGCATCCGGATCAGCCACATGATCCGGGACCGGTTTAACGGGAACCGGCAATCTGCCCTGCTGGAGGCCAACCTGCATTGGAAGAGAAGTATAAGGATAGATATTTCCCGGTTTCCGGGCCAAACCACGGAGAGCCGGGAGAATTGGGAACTGCTTTTCCTATTATTAGCGGGTCCAAAACCCTCCAAAAAGGACTGGATAATGCTGACCCGCCTCCGTTTTGCCGGCCGGGAGACTGATTTTATCAAGGCCTGGCAGGACCGCCGGTCGGTTTGGGCGGGCAGTCCCGGCCTCTGAAAAGCAAATTATTCCGGCTCAGCCGGTTACATCCGGCATTTTGGCGGTTACCGAATACGTTATTTTCACTATTTTACTCATGTTGAGGCAACCAGGACAGCACCTGTTTCGATATGGAAACGAAACACTACACACACTTGTTAACGGCGGATGAACTAACTTACCATGTTGAGGCTTGCGGCCAAAACAGCAGGGAGAGCCAGAAAATTCTGTATAGCTCTTTCTACGGATATGCTATGGCAATATGCGACCGTTATGTAAACAACCAGGACGATGCGGTGGAGATTCTGAATGATGGTTTTTTAAAGATTTTCCGGGAAATACATCATTATAAACCGGCTTATGCCGATGTAATCAGTTCTTTTAAAGGGTGGCTGCGGAAAATCATGGTCTTTACGGCCATCGATCACTTCCGGAAATACCAGAAACACCAGATGGTCACCTCCCTGGATAATATGGTGTATCATATGCCTGCTGTCACAGAGGACGCGTTGGGCAAACTGACCTATGATGAGATCATCCGGGCAGTGCAGGACCTGAGTCCGGGTTACCGGACCGTATTTAACCTGTTTATTATTGAGGGACTAAGTCATGAGGAAATTTCGAATCACCTGGGTATTTCGACCGGGACTTCGAAATCCAATTTGTCGAAAGCGAGAAGACAATTACAACAGATACTCTATAAAAAAAACGAAATTTCAATAGCTAAGAATGCAGTTTGAAGAATTTGATAAGAAGATTAAAGAGGCGGCGGAGCATCACCACCCGGCTTATGATGAGCAGGCCTGGGGGAAGATGAATAAACTGCTTGATAAACATATGCCCCAGAAGGAGGAGAGGAGGAGACGGTTTATCCTTTTATTCTTCCTGCTTTTTCTGTTGCTGGGTGCCGGGATCTTCTATACCGTTCAGTCACTGGTAACGAAGGAACCTGCGCAGGTGGCCCGGGGAAATACGACAAACAGGGCAGGGGCTGAAGTAAAAAAGAGTAATGGCGGGATTAACGATAAAGCGGAGACCGCGGTAAGGGATGAGGTGAAAGATAAGGATAAGGATGGGACAGGGATTAAGAGTTCAACCACACAACCTGCCGGTTCATCTGATCCGGCAATCAGCAGTCAATCTTCATTGGTAAATAAAACCAATGCGGCAGCACCAGCCAACACGGGGACTGTCCATAAAAAGCAAACGGATAAATCAAATACTTCCACTGCCTTAATTAATAAGCCGGCAGATATTGTGATTAACCCGGTTTACCAGGCAGGTGCAGGAAAGAAGAAAAAGAAACCTGCAGCAGTACCAGCCTTAACCAGTGAAACACCGGTAACGGCCGGCATTTCAGCCGTAAATGAATCGGGGGTAAAGAATGTTTCAGCTAACCCGGACAACTCGAACCAGGTTACCGTTCCCGTGAGTACCTTACCCGGGAATGAAAAGAAAAGTCAAGTTACCGATGCGATCAGCCAGACGGAGATTAAGAAAGAAGAGAACAATGTACTGGCGGTTGTTCAATCCCCGGTAACCGATTCTGCAAAAAATAAAAAATCCGCGGGACCAAAGAAGAAGAGCCAGTTGATCCTGACCTTCAGTGCTGGACCGGATGCCAGTTTTACGCCAGCCGGTAATCCGGGCCCTGTGATCTCTGTTACCGGAGCCGGTATAGGTTATGTCTATCGGGAACGGTTATCGATCAGGGCCGGATTCTATAATGCCAAAAAAATCTATACGGCTTCACCGGCTGATTATAACCCGCCCGCCAATTTTTATAATTACTATCCTTTCCTGACAAAAGTGGATGCCAATTGCAGGGTGTATGAAATACCGGTATCACTGGGCTATCATTTCGGGGCCAGTAAAAACCATAGCTGGTTTGCATCCGCTTCACTGTCTTCCTACCTCATGAAGCGGGAGACCTACAACTATTCCTACAAGACCACAGCCTGGGGAACAGTACAACAACGGAAATTCACCTTCAATAATAAGAATGAACATTTCTTCTCTGTACTCGGAATCTCCGCCGGCTACCAGCGGAAAATTACCAACCGTATTTCGTTTATAGCAGAACCATACTTCCGGATGCCCATGAGCGGAGTGGGTTATGGAAAAGTAAAATTGAACAGTGCCGGTGTACTGTTTTCACTGGCTGTTCAGCCTGCTGCATTTATTCCCCATAAACAAAAAAAATAGTTCCTTCTTTTACAGGCAACCTGTTTTTCCTGTGCTGCGATTGAGTATATACAAAACAAAAACCAGCATAAGTGAAAAAATTATTTCCTTTCCGCAGTTCTGCGGTTGCCTTATTATCAGTACTGATTATTTATTCCTGTGGTAAAGGCGGAGGTGGAGGTACCACGCCTCCTCCTGATCCCTGTAACGGTGTTACTGTTACAGTAACAGGGACAGTCACTAACCCGGTAGCCAATGGTGGAACAGATGGCAGTATTGCTGTTTCAGCAACCGGTGGCAGTGGCTTTACCTATAAGTTAGGTTCAGGGGCTTACCAGACAGCCACTACATTTACCGGGCTGGCAGCAGGCACCTATACTATTACCGCCAAAAATTCAGCTGGCTGTACGGGTTCATCCACATTCACCGTATCCAATCCGCCGAATCCCTGTACAGGTATTACGATTACGGTTACAGGTACTGTAACACATCCGACAACCGTTGGAGGAACCAATGGCGCCATCAGTGCAACAGCGGCCGGAAGCAGTAACTACACCTATAGTATCAACAGTGGTGCATTCCAGGCCAGCGGAAATTTCACCAATCTTCCTGCAGGGGCTTATACAATCATTGCCAAGGACGGGAATGGCTGTCTTGGCAGTGCGAGTTTCACATTGACTGATCCGAATCCCTGCGCCGGTGTTACAATCACTGTGACCGGTACAACCGTGAACCCGACTTCATCGGGCTCTTCTAACGGAAGTATTTCAGCAACGGCTTCAGGAAGTACAGGATTCACTTATAATCTTAACGGGGGTGCTTACCAGGCCAGCGGAAATTTCACCGGACTGGCTGCAGGTGTCTATACCGTTGGAGCCAAGAACGGTAGTGGCTGTACAGGAACCGCCAACTTTACATTGACAGCCCCGAACCCTTGTGCCGGTGTGACCATTACCGTTTCAAATAGTACAGTGGGTAATACACCCTGCCAGTCCAATAACGGATCGCTGACCGCTACAGCATCCGGTGGTACCGGACCTTATACTTATAGTCTCAACAGCGGAGCCTTTCAATCCTCCAATATATTCCTGAATCTCGGAGCCGGCACTTATACGGTACAGGCCAAGGATGTGAACTCCTGCAATGGCAGCAGCGGTTCCACGATCCTGTCGAACCTGGCTGCAGGCCCGCTTTTTTCAGAAGTAAAAGCTGTATTACAGGCCAACTGTGTAACCTGTCATAATAATTCACAACAGGAGGGAGGAATGAACTGGACGGTGGATTGCAATATTGTAATTAATAAAGACCGCATCAAAGCAAGGGCCGTGGATGGGTCACCTTCCGCCATGCCACCTACAGGATTATTACCTGCTTCTGAGCGTCAGAAAATAACTAACTGGATTAACGCTGGTGGTAAATTCACCGATTAGTTGGTTCATGATGGTGTATGTTTGGCTGTACCAGATCCCTGGTACGGCCTTTTTTTATTTACCCCATCGATAGGTTTTAATATCGATACCCGCCAGGTCCAGCACCCGGTCCACCACGGTGGCGGCTACTTCTTCAATGGTTTGCGGGCGGCTATAGAACGAAGGAGTGGCCGGACAGATGATACCACCGGCAAGGGTGACGGTTTCCATATTACGGATATGGATCAGGTTGTAGGGCGTATCACGTACCACGCAGATCAGTTTCCTTCTTTCTTTCAAAACCACATCAGCAGCACGGGTGATCAGGTCATTGGAGACACCAGTAGCGATACGTCCGAGTGTGCCCATCGAACAGGGGATAATGATCATGGTATCATACTGTCCTGAACCGGAAGCAAAGGGAGCCGAAAAATCTGTAGTGGTAAAATGCCTGACCTGGAAACCGGACCAGGCTTCGTTGGACAGTTCTGTTTTCCAGACTTCTTTTGCATTAGTGGTCATTACCAGCGAAACTTCCTCCCACTGATCTTTGACTGCCATTAATTTTGTCAGCAGACCCGCTGCATAGATTGAACCACTGGCACCGGTAACTGCCACAACAATTTTTCTCATAGTGTCTGTATAACTCTGTAAAACTGGATAAAGTTGACGGAAGGTAGATCAAATTGCGCAAACGATTGCACATTGCGTTTGTAGTACAACGTCTACAAACTTCATAATGAAGGAGTTGAGTAAAGTCAAAAAAAATCGGAAATATGGTTGATTTTGCCCTTTTCGGTCAAAAAATAAGGAACAAATGTTTTGTGTTTTCGCATTAATGCCGATATTAGCAATGAATTTTCATAGGATAAGGTTTAATGGTTAATGGTTTTTGATTAGGGCCCCC
>CAZFLL010000110.1:0-6556 GCA_964519865.1 uncultured Chitinophaga sp.
CTTCCAGGATATCTGCTTCACTCAGCTGCCGCCGTTCCAGTTCGGCTTTAGCCGCATCTATAGCCGCCGTCTGATAATCACCGTGATTATCCAGTATGGCCAGCAGTTCTGTGTGGGTGATGGTTTTGTAGTAGTCGGAGAAATGATCGGTTGTGGGCATGGGTATTCATTTGGTGTAATAGCCATTGCTATAATGGCCGGTGCTGGTTATTGTCTCCCCCAGAACTCAAACATCAATTGACCAATAGCAAGGGCGACGACTGTTGAGATAACGGTCAGTATAACCACAGCCGTGTTTTTATGAGATTGTTTGGTAAAAAAGCGGATAAAGCTATAGCATAGCAAAACCAGTCCGATCAGGAAGATATAAAAAATCCGGCCCGACCACATCAGTTGCAAGCCCCAGAGTATTCCGCCCATCACCGCGGCCAGTCCAGCCGCCAGGCTGCCGCCAATAAGTGTACGCGGTTTGATTTCCATATCCTCCTTTTCATGGGCAATCGAATCAAGCGTCTCCTGGATAATAGTGAGCCGCTGTGTCTCATCCAGTAGTTCCGAACTTATCATCTTATGCAGGAACTCCGGTTCAACTTCAGGGGTGGCCATCTGCCTCACCTGTTGCTTGATCCGTTCCGTTTCCTGGAAGACCTCCCAGCTTAACTGCTCGTTTTCAAGTAAGGCTTCAATTCCCCCGCGTTTTTCGATTACGGTTTTCAGTACTTCGGATGCTTCGGGTGTATAGTCATGAATGGAGCGCCAGGCTTCTGTCAGTTCTTCGTCTGAGTAGGCGTTGTAAGTCTGGATGAGTTCTTCGCGGGTCATGAGACAAGATGATTACAACTAATTTACATCAATAAATTTGGATAACTTCAATCAGCTCGGTCTTCTTCTTTTTTGTTTTCACCAACAAACCAAGAAGCCAAATAAGCAGTAAAAGTTCCGAAAAGGCCGACTCCGACAGTCATTAACAAGGATGCAATTATTCTTCCTTCTGTTGTAACTGGGAATTTGTCACCATAGCCGACTGTGGTTATTGTAACATAAGCCCACCAGATAGCGTCCTCTGCTGTTTTAATATTACTACTTGGATCAACCTCTACTTGTAAGATTGCAATAGATGAAAATATTACCATGAGGACTGCTATAATAGCTGCAGCAGTTAATGCCCCTTGGGTTCTCCTTTTAAAAATATGCTGGACAAGGTGTTTTGTGGATCGGAAAGCTCTTAAAATCCGTAGAAGCCGTATCAAACGTAACATTCTACCAGCACGCATAAAATCCAGGGTTGGAATGCTGGAAATCAGATCTATCCAACCCCATTTCATGAATTTCAGCTTGCTCTTGGCTTTATAGAACCTTAGTGAAAAATCAAAAAGAAATACTCCGCATATAATATTGTCAGCGATATTTAATAATCTGGATATTTCCGGGGGTAGCTTAAATAGGGTATCAACTAATAGGGCAACAAGTACATATATTGAAAGAGCAAGTATTAGCAGATTTAGGAACCCTAATTTTTCAGTTTGTTTCTCAGTTTCTTGAGTCATAATTGCTACACTATTTGAATTTCAACGAGCAGGTATTGCCGTTGACGGGGAATATTATATTCGCCCGCCCGGAACTGCTGCCTGGCTTTTTGATAAAGTTAAATATTAAGAACTAAAGCTGGGCTTTATTCGTCGAGCCCCGAACCACAGCACAGCAGAATTATTGCTGCTGATTATTTCAATGTCATGCCTCGTTATTGGCAATACTAATGATGTGTGCTGGACTAATTAAGCTTTGCACAATAATCAATTTGACCTTTATATTTTTCCGTAATAATTGTAATAATTGTTTGACAGACTAAAACAAAATCGTCATCATGAATTGGTGCTTGTTCTGTTCTCCAACCACCATGTGAAAGGTCGTTTATTAAAGTATATGTTTTGCTTTCTTCTGGAAAATTATCTTTGATGTATTTTGAAATTAGGTCTGTCGTTGAATCGATGTTTTCAAATTTGTTTAGTGTTTCAATAATGTGTCGAATTGAATTTGCCGTAGTATGCTTGGGTAATTCAGTTTTGTTAGCTACATTATAAATGTCGTGAAGGTGATTTATATATGGCACGGTTAAGCTGTTATTGAACTCTTTTAATTTAGAATCCTTTAATATAAAACTCTTGCTTACAATAGTATTACCCGCTAACACTCTCATGAAATCTATATTATGTGTCAGTATGATAAATCTTTCTCTATCCGATTTGATAATATCTTTCAAATTTCGCATGATACCACAAATAGAATAAACATGGTTGAAGTCCATACTTGAAATAGGGTCATCAATAACAAAAAATAGGTTGTTATAATCATCTTCTTTTTCGACTTTAAGATGAATGTCCCCAATGAAATATGCAAAGGCAATTACATTTTTCTCCCCATCACTTAGAACATCTTTTGCTTGACCTTCATCAAGAATTTTTTCATTAAGAGTAAGCCTGAAAGAATCTTTGTCAAGAGAATATTTGTTGCCAAAAAAGTACTTTAAAACATTTTTTACACTTTCCGCAACCTTCTTTTTCTTACTTACCTTCTGCTTCTCTTCTTTTTCTCGAATATCTTTGTCAAGTTCTAATAGGTCGGTGTTTAAAATATTTAAATTGTCGACATTGGATTTTTGCAATTTAGCTATGTCATTAAAAACAGCTTTGCATAAATTTCGTCTTACCTCTTTATTCTCATTGTCAATGCTGCTTAGTTTATTATTTAGCTCTTTTATCTTCTGATTATTTTGAACTATTACAGTTTCTAGACTTGAAATTTTTGACTCTATTTCTTTGACAGTTTTTTTGTCAACAACAATAGGAGCATCAATCTTTTTAATTTTTTTATCGATTTCTTTTGCAAGGTTTGTAAATAGCTCTTTCAAGTCGTCTATTCCTAAAGAGTCTAATTTGGAGTTCTCTAATGATGGGATATATTTTGTGGTATATGTAGTATATGCAATTATTCTATCATTTACTTCATTTGAATAACTGATGAATTGCTTTAAAAGTGTCCGTAAATAGTCTTTTTGCTGATTTAGCAATTTTACTGTCTTTGCTTCTTCATCTGCAAGAAACTTTGTGTATTGGTCTATAAGGTTTGAAGCAGTTTGAGTAAAAGTTTGTTCACAAAAAGGGCAATTTCCCGTCTCAGAAAGTAATTCCAAACCAGTTTCAATGAACTCTTGTTTTGCTTTCACTTTTTCTTTAAAAGCTTCTGCAAAACTTCCTATAGAAAAAGGTGTTTTTAATGTGTCATGTATTTTTTGAAATTCATCAATTGTAGTTTCTGTAAATTGTATTAGTTTAATATCTGCTAAATTTTCGGGAACTGATTTTATTCTGTTATAATCATGAAGTAAATCTTTATATGACTTAGTTACATCAGTAAATGGGGAATCAATTTCTGCAATAATTGTTTCTACGGTTAATGATTTGTATTCGTTAAGCCTATTGATGTTTGGTATATTTCCAATTTTGTCAGAAATGTATTTAGTTACATCTTTCTGTATTGTCTCAACCAATTTTTCTTTTTCAACACTTTTTTTAAAACGGGCCTCTTTCTCTTTACTTACATCTATATTGGCTTTACCTAAAATGAAGCCAATGATATTGCTATCCTTTTCATAACTAAGTGTTTTAATATTTTCTTCAACATAATCTTGATTAAAACAATGATAAATATACCTTGTTGTTGGCTTTGTTGGAATAACGCCTTTAGACACGTTAACTGTAAAATCTTCAGAAACAGTATTGTCTTTGGCTGTTATTTTTAAAGAAAATGAACACTTATTTTTTTCAAATGAAATTAACTTGTCTGTTGGCAGTTTCCCTTTGTCGTCAGGAGCAACTACATATCCCTTTTCTGCAAGACGAAATATTCGACTTAAAAATGTTTTGCCACTTCCGTTATTTGCAAAAATGGCAATTTTCAAAGTGTCTGATTCGATTTCTTCGTCGAACTTTAATAGTGGTGCTAAATTCTCACAAGTTATCTTGGTTTTGATTTGTTTTGCCATTTTAAATTTTTAAGGTGCCGCCAAATCCTTGCACACAATACATTAAGTGTTGTTACATGATAAATTTGTATTTTCTTAAAGTTTATTAATAAGTTGAATGTCGATATATTATTAAAATTGCCATTACGCAAATACAATTTCACGACTTCCGAATGTACCTTCTATTCCCCACCCCCACAATACCCTTTTCGGGTTATTCCCTACCGTGATATCTTTTTTTGAGTAGGGTTTGGGAATTCAAGGAGACTTAGTTTATTGGTTGGGCCTTTATTGATTTAGGGGAGAGGGGAGAGGGGAGAGAGGAAAGGGGTGAGGAATATACAAGTTCTGCCGCCCGAGGTTTTCCAATATCTCCTTCCTGCCTGGCTATTTACTGCTCCGAGACTCAAGCGGGACTTGAGCGAGACTTGAGCGCAAATTACCGGGGGATTCCCTATGTATTCTCGCTCAATTTGCGCTCAAATCCATACGAAGAGACGAACCTGGTACGGCAATGATATGGTTTTGAGGTGGTTATGGAGGTTTTGTAGGGAGACGGCCGGCTTTATTTTGGCTATGTGTCTGTATTACAATTAGTTATATAATCATTCTTCGATTCCGCTGTACACTTTCTGTACAGCTTTTATTATTCTTGTCCGAGACTTGTCCGGGGATAAAGCGCATGATGCCCTTTATCCCCGGACAATGTATAAAGGAGGTATTGAGCATGTGTGGAGTTAAGCTATGCTAAAGCACCTTTCGACATCCTTCGACAAGCCTGCCTGTCCGGTGGCAGTCTCCGGTTTTGTTGAAATTGAAAAACTTTTAAGAACCCTTGTCACCCCGAAGCGAAGCGAGGGGTGATGGAAATGGTTGTAAAAGAAGATGGAGATTCCGACGAAGGAGGAATCTGGTATTGGTTGAAAATGACCGGTTAGGAGGTGTGTTTTCTTAGCACATAGATTCCTCCTTCGTCGGAATCGTAATCGGATAATGATCGTGGCTCGTTGGTCCCTCGCTTCGCTTCGGGATGACAAAACAGCCCGTTACTTCACCAGCTCCCTGTCAAACACCCACACACTATGATGATCACGGGGGCGGCCGGTGAATACTTCATCGGCAATGAGCTCATTCCCGTTAGCGCCGAATTTGTAATTCACGATATTGAGGAAGTTTTTCCGCCACATGGTAGCGGTCAGACTGTTCTCTTTTTGCTCAAGCTTTCCTTTAAAGATCAGTTTGACCTTGCGGGTCTTCCCGTCGGCCTTCATTTTAAAGCCGATCTTCTTTTCTTTTTCGCCATAGATATGATAGATCTTGATGCGGAATTTATTGCCCTCCTGTTTTATTCTGAAAATACTTCCGGTCATGCCCTCCGACGGGTCTTCAATTTTGCTTTTTTCTTTGTTCATCACCCAGGTGCCGGTGAAGTTGGGGGCCTGGGCGATAACAGTGGTTTGAATACTAAGCACAAGAATGATTGCGCATACAATTGAAGGAATTTTTGGCATGTTGGGTGGTTTACTGCTAAAGTTCGAACTGCGGCGCATACCTCCCGCACAAGAAACTGTTAAATAAAAGCTGGTTGATCGTCACCCTTTATCCACTTCGGCAAGCCTGCCTGTCCGGTAGGCAGGCCTGTCTGTCCGGCAAGCAGGGACAAGCCCACCTTCGTTAAAACTTCGGTGGACAAGAGCGACTTTCATTTTTATCCCGCATTTTCGTAGGCCGTTTTAATCCACCCGATTACTTCTTTATCAATATCAGTAGCGGAAGTCAGATTAATTTTATGTGAACACATCGCATTATTTTTCTCCGCTTCAAGTTTCCCTTTTGGTGCTTGCCCTTTCAGGTTTATTCCTATTTCAAAGCGGGTTTTTGTGGCCGGGTTTAAAATGGCAAATTGTTTCTTTCTTCTTAAACTGACATAGGTGTTTTTGGGAGCTATTTCAATATCCTTTCCAAACTTTGTTATTTCTTTTATCAGCTTATCGTAGATCGGTTTGAAATTTTCTTTTCCCTGGTATTGTTTAGTTACCAGGTCTTCCTGATTTTCTGCTGATCCTGCGTCAGAACCCTTGTATTTATGGGCAACCAGGTTTGCAAATCCGTGTGTGAACCCGTGTTTCTCTTTTAAGTACTTTATTATTTCTCCGTGTTTAGCAATGTTCTGTTTTGTAACAATCGTAATCCACTGCTCCAATGTTTTACCTGTATTCTTGTGCAGGTTTTCAATCATTGTTTGTAACGCTTTGTCCATATTAATTGCTGGTTTAGGTTTATAATTTCTGATTATTTCCTCCTGGGTTAAAGCCATTCACTATAACGCCGGGGTTTTTTGCATTGGCCGGTCCCCACCTGGTAGCCGGGCCTTAAAATACTCTCCCTAATATAAAACTCTTTTTTCAGATTGAATCGCCAGGAGGCCGGCCGGCCGGATTTGTCACAAGTGCCAGTGTTTGCTGTTGTGCTGATATTCTGATAGTCTTCAACCAGCATAACAGTAAACCCCATAGTGTATGCTATTTTTTCCTG
>CAZFLL010000110.1:6656-12604 GCA_964519865.1 uncultured Chitinophaga sp.
GTGTCCATTTTATAGGAATTGTCTGAGGCCTGGAAGGCGATGTCGCCGGTATTATTAATATAAAGGCCACAGCGTAATTGCCTAAAGGAATTCGTATCCCTGTGTACACGACCATTGGCATTTATCAAATGGTATGAAGTGTCTATGCTCTCTTTTTGTAAATGTTTGTTTACCTTGTTATTGTTTGCCGAACAAGAGGCAACCGTTAGGAGGATTATTATTGACGAAATAAGTTTCATAAATTGGCTAACAACATAATATTTTGTTTTAACGGAAAATCCCAAGACACTTAAGTATTCTCTCAATCGCCGAATTTTCTCTCTGTTCTCCGTTTCCACAACACGGTTTTTGGATTATTCTATACCTGAGAATCTCAGTTTGATGGGTAGCGGATATTATATATTAATCCCCCAGTATTTTCGTCGTATAATCGGTGACAAAACTCCTGAGAAAAGAATCGATAAAAGCATCTGTGCTGCCGTCTTTTTTCAGGTTGGCTTTCAGTTTCAGGTATTCTTCCGTTTGTTTAAAGGCTTCAAACTGCCGGTCCTTAAACTTTTCGTATTCCTTGTAGTTGTACTTTTTCTCTTTTTTCAGATCGCCCTTATCTATTTCCAGCAATATATATTTTTCATACGTAGAGCCATAGCCCATGTGTACATAGTTCACGAGTTTGCCGTAAGGGATAACCAGCAGACCGGTTAACCAGTCCACTTTTAATTTTTCCTGGCCGGGGAATACCTCTTTAAGTACGCTTTTCCATTTGGTCTTATACTTTACTTCACCGGTTGTGTCATACACTTGGATTTCTATGTCTTTCACATATAACTGGCTGTCCAGGATCTCAAAGCTGGCAATATAGCCCCGCCAAAGGGCACTCGACTCTAAAACGGTTCTGGGCCTTTTGTCAGGGTGCTTATCAAAGTAACTCTCCAGCGGATTGCTGTAAAGGGCATATTCCTTTCCATTGTAAAATAACTTGTCGGGGTATTGCGCGGTGGCCAGTGCGCTTACCGAATGCATGACGGCCAGCATGAATACAAGAAGCAGTTTCATTGTACCTGGTTTTCGTGAGTGGTTTAATGTACAGCCGTATTTCCAGGGCTGTTTCGGAAGCTAAAGGTCGTACTTAAAATCCTGTTACCGGGTCTCCGGTAAGAACCGGAATTGTTAATTCCCGGTCAGGATTTCTGGTTTGATGCGGGAAGATGGCGGAATATATAAAGCTCTATACATATACGACAGCCAGGAAGGCCATAAAAATTGTGATTCAAATCCAGGTAGCGGATACCGGTTTACCCCGCCGCCCTCAACGAATCTATAAACAACCCCGCTAAAGCCTCCGGCTGCATCCGGCTGATGGTTGGATTGATTTTGAGGTAGAAGCCCTTGTCAACCGGCTCGTGTAACTGGATATTCTTCTTAGCCAGTGCTTCACGGAAACGATCGGGATCTGTTCCTTTAATATCGAGCCGGACCACATGGGTACCGTTCTCCAGTTCAGTAATGGTAAACCGCTCTTCTTTCCGGAGCAGGGTAAAAAACTGTTGTGCTGTTCGCCAGGCCGCTTTGTAATCACTCATAAAACTGTCTGCATAGTGCAATGCGATCGCGGCATAGGGCCATGCCGCCGGGAGCCCGCCACCAAACATCCTTCTTTCATGAAAAAGTCCCGCGGTGAATTGTTTAGTGCCGGCCAAAATGGCCCCGGAGGGAGCGTTGAAGCATTTATACATCGAGGTGTAGACGGTGTCGAACAGGGCACTGTACTCCGCCGGAGTTTTATTGGAGTGCACCGATTGTACAAAAAGCCTCGCCCCATCCAGGTGTGTTTTTATTCCGTTGCTCCGGGCGTAATCTGTTATCTGTTTGATCTTATCGTATGTAACAATACGGTCCTGCTTTCTCCGTACCGGCGTTTCAATGGCAATCACCCCGATCCGGGTCTCCACCCGGCCTGTCTTTGTCTGGTTGGCAATAGCGATCACATCGTTTACTGAAAAATCAACAGCGTCTTTTCCCGCCGTTATCAGGTTCAGTCCGCTGAGTGTTTCGGCACAATCACCACTGTCATTATAGAAATGACTTTGCTCCTGCACAATGACCCGTCGGTTGTTGCCCGCCAGTCCGCGGATAGCAATATGATTGGCCAGGGTGCCGGTGGGCATGAATACGGCTGTTTCCTTGCCAAGGAGCGAAGCAAATTTCTGTTCCAGTTCCTCCACCACGCCCCCGTTGGAATAGTTATCGGTTTTTACTTTTCCCTCATCCACCAGTTTCATTAACAGTTCCGCATATTCTTTGGGTGAAAGCGTGAGGCCATCATAAATAAAATCGATAGGTTTATTGCTGTCGCCGGTTTTCTTACCGGTGGTAATGCCTGCCAGAGCAGTAGCCGGGGCGGCGGCTGCAGCGAGTAAAGCACCCAGTTCAATGAAACTTCTTCGTTGCATAGTATTAATTTTTGCTTTTTACCGGGTATATTTCTCTATTAAGAATCAAACTTTGAACCATCCCATTCCACTCCCGGAGGGAATAATTCCAGTTTTCTTTTCTTCATTTCCCCGGCGATCAATGCGCCTTCTCCACCTTGTTCTTCCAGTTTTGAAATAATATTCAGGTAACTCGCCTCATCCCTGTTCTGACTTAACTTAAATACATTATCGATTTTATCGGCTTTAATCTCAAATCCCGCAATGGCCGGTAACATTTTATTGACGTAGGAAGCCGGCAGGTTGTCGATAATCGTTAATGACTCCTTGTTTCCTTTTTCAAATTTCAAGGTGAATTTTCTCATAAACTGAAATAATTCATCAGCGGACATAAACTTTATCTGACCGCTGATATGCACACTCATATAATTCCAGGTGGAGCCGCCTTGCTGATTCGTGTACCAGGTGGCACTTACATAGGTACTGGGACCGGTAAATACGACAAGCGCGTTGGGGTTTTCAACAAAAGCTTTGTGGTGGTCCGTATTCCGCATGATATGTCCCTGTATATACAGGTCTCCGTCTCTTTCTTCAAACAAACAAGGAATCTGCGTGGCAACGGGCTGGCCGGATAATGTACTTCCTGACAGGAAGGCAAATGGATGTTCTTCCATGAACTCAAGCATTACCTGCTTGTCTTTCTCTTTAAAATAGGAAAAATGGTACATGACAGGATTGTTTTAGTTATCATATTAAAATCCCAATTGATCAGGCAAGCCAATTTAACCCCTATTCAGCGGATAGCAATGGGGTATTTGGGAGAGAAGCGAGAAGGGAGAAGCAAGAAGCGAGAAAGGAACAGCCCCTTCTGAGAAAGCTGTCAAAACGACTAAACGCTTCTTAAGTACTTTCTCCGCTATCAGGTTCCTAAACATCTAAACCAATCCAATTCTTCCGGCCGGTTGTACCAAATTACTTAATAGGTATGTTGGTGTTACTGTTCTAAATCCACCCCAGTTCTTTCACCGTCATATCCGTCTCCACATTACCGGTATGCAAAGTCGCTTTGGGTTCGAAGAGCAGGTTATATACCAGTTCTCCGTTTGTACGGGGACGGTGTTCCACTGATTTGGGCACAATTAGTATTTCCCCTTCCTTTACTTCAACCGTGCGGCCATCCCTGAAGTCCATGTACAACGTGCCCTTGAACACCATAAACAGTTCATCCTCGTTTTCGTGGCTGTGCCAGACAAATTCACCCTGCAGCTTACAGAGTTTTACATATTGCCCGTTCAGTTCCCCGATAATATGGGGTGTCCATTGTTTATCAAAAAGGGAGAACTTCTCCATGATGTTGATTGAGCTGATTTCCTGCATAGCCGTTTTATTTAAGTTACCCGTTTTTCAATGATGCCGCCCTGATTTATGAAACTGGCGGAAATCAGGCTTTTCCCTGAATAATATCTTTTGAATGAACCACCGTCATCTTATGTTTGGTTGGTGACATATCACTCCAGACCCAGTTGTAGTGATTGATCAGTGTCGGGGCATCCGCAAAAGGCCGGGAAGCGGTGGTATGCGCATCTTCCACAATGATCACTTTATAATCCCTGCTCAAAGCGGCTTTTACCGTACTGTCCACACAGAAATCCGTGGCACAACCGGTGATATATAGTTCTGAAATGTTAAGGCTTGTCAGCACATCCTGGAGGGTGGAATTATAAAAGGAGTCGTTTGCTGTCTTGCTGACACAGATATCTTCCGGCTGGTGGATCAGTTCCGGGAGCATTTCCCAGTCCTCTGTTCCCGGGATTAACCAGTTTTCGATGCTGCCGTCGTGCTGAATAAAAATCACCGGGTAATTGTTTTTCCGGAAAAAAGTGGTGAGCGCATTTATCCGTTCCACTTTGCCAAGGGTGTCATACCGGTATGTATAAGGTTTAAAACTGCCTTTTTGCATGTCAATGACTAATAGTGCTTTCATCTTCTGGTTGAGTTATATGGGTTGTTTCAACGTTCGGGCATATAAAATTAATAATACCCGGTTACAATTCAGCAGGAGCTGTTTCCCCATAAATTCTGCTTGTACGTGACTATTGCTTCGCATTTTGCCTTTCTTCTGTTCCGGATTGGTCAGATATACCGCAGCCACCAGTAGGTATGTCTTGCTTTATATCCGCCAAACCATCGACAGGGTTGGTAAAGTGCTGCAACCACGGCTATCCAGATCAGAAGGATGGCCCAGAGGGGAAGTCCGCTTTCCACGCCCGCAGGGCGGCCAAAAGTACCGGTGGTAAAAGCCAGTTGCTGCCAGTGAAAACCCTGCAAAAACAATACGATCAGTGTAATAATATGGATTAAATAAAAATGGACGATAAAATAAAACAGGGGCACTTTGCCATAAACGGAGATAATATTTTTCAGGCGGACGGATAAGCGGTCTGCCACAGCCAGCAGCAGGAACATGATGCCCAGTGTAACCAGGCAAAACTGCAGCGATGGCGGGTATTTTGTGACATTCATAAAAGATAAGAAAGTCAGCATGGGGCTTTTCTGTCCTGACCAGGGCAGGCTGTCACCATAGATATTGATATAACGGATAACAATAAATAATAGCAGGGCGGCTAATCCGGTTTTCAGGAATAATTTATTCCTGTTACTGTATGGCCGGCTGAAATAGGGGCCCATGGCAAAACCGACCAGCAGTATACCCAGCCAGGGAATGGGCGGATAACCCATCACAAGGACTCTTCCCGGATTCAGCGGGAAGGCACCCGGGCTGAAAAAAGGCATTAAAACAGTTTTGACCAGGGAATCTTCCGCGAAGGGCGCAAGCGGTGCAAGATTATGAAGACCGATGATCAGCAGCCCGATTATACCAATGAGCCTTGGGGATAATTTTATCAATAAGCCCAGCACGATAAACCCGAATCCGGTACTGGCTATTACTTCGAAAAGCAGGGTATGAAACCCGGGGTCAAAGAATAAGCCAAAGTTTACTACTGTAAATTCAAGCAATAACAGCCAGAGTCCTCTTTTCAGCAGGTGCGACCTTGTATTTGAAATATTGTTTTTGTTCTTTAGTGAAATATAGGCAGAAGAGCCGGCCAGAAAAACGAATACCGGCGCACACAAATACGTAATCCACCTGGTGAAGAACAACAGGGGGGTGGTAGTGGCTAAATCAGTAGGACTTTGAGTGATGGAATTAATATGCATCAGGTCGCGTACATGATCCAATGCCATAATGATCATAACAAGTCCCCTGACTATATCAATGGAGTGTATTCTTTTCATGAAAAGCTAAAATGAATTTACCGATCTGTGATGTAATAATGTGTTGTCAGCCTTCATGCGGTCTGCCGGGTAAATAATTCCCCGGTTTCAACAGTTGCATATTTCCATGTAAACACGTCCGGAAACATTAAAATATTTTCACCTTTATTGGTGCTGATATTTTACCCAATTTAGCGATATACAGGTACAATTCATTAACACCTGATGATCAGCGTTATA
>CAZFLL010000111.1:0-6310 GCA_964519865.1 uncultured Chitinophaga sp.
TACTCGAGGATGGTGGAGCCTGTTTTTTCTTTGAATACCCGGCTGAGATTTCTTGAGCTCATTCCAACAAGCGAGGCAAGGGATTCTATATCATTTTCTTTTGAAAGATTATCAATCAGGTAATCCTGCACTTCATGTACCTGCGGATTGATATGATTCCGGTAGTCAAGATAGATGCTTTGCTGCTTATGCGTGCCGCTTCTCCGGTGATACACCACCAGTCCCCGCGCCACTTTATGGGTAAACAATGGACCTTTCAGGTCTTCGAGAATCGCCAGGGCCAGGTCAATACCGGCACTGATACCCGCACTGGTGTACACATTATTGCTCTTAATATATAAGATGTCGGCCACCACCCTGGCTTGCGGGAACTGTGTTTGTAAAGCCTGTACCCTCCTCCAGTGCGTGGTGCATTCAGTATCTTTCAGCAAACCGGCATGCCCCAGGGCAAAAGCCCCGCTGCACACTGAACAGATGGTTATCCGCTTATCAGCACATTCCTTCAGCCAGTTAAAAAATTCCCTTTCTGCTTTAAAGGAAAAACTGTTTACATAATCATTATCCATCCCGGGAACAATTACAAAATCCCCTTCCTTTAACCTGGCGGATTTAAAGTTTTCCAGTTTGCCAAAACCAAGCCCGGCTGTACTCACCGGTTCCTCACTGTATTGATAGAATTCCATCTCAATCTCCATCCCCAAGGCCTTTGCTTCTGTAAAAACCTGTGCCGGCCCGGATAGGTCAAGCAATTCAACGGTGGGAGGAATAATAAACGCAACTTTTTGCATAGCATTGATAATTAAAATGTTACTATAAAGGTATACAGAAGCGGTATGAACAGACAGACAACCTGATGTCAGATACAGACAGGATAATCGCTGACAGGGTTTTGTATCGGGACGGACAGCCAAAAGCCCTTTCCTTTGGAGGAACGGGCTGATGGAACCTGTGTGGAGTTGTATTACTTACAACTGGAACAGGTACAGGCAGAACCACAATTACAATCGGTACAGGTACAATTGGGGTTACTACATTTTACGTTTTGGGCGATTTGCCCGTTGATTGCTGATTTCATAATAATGATTTTTAATTGTTAATTGATAACACAAAAATAGACCAGGTACGGGAAGGGCTGTTATACCGCGTTGGGTATGCGTTGCACAATTTTGGGATTAAATCTGGTCGATGGATTTCCGCTTGGCAAGGCCGATCTCTTTGAAATAAGTGGGGGTTAGCCCGGTGATCTTTTTAAACTGGGTGGACAGGTGGGCGGTGCTGCTGTATTCGAGATCAAAGGCAATCTGGGATAAGGTCAGCTGGCCGTAAATCAGCAGCTCCTTGGCTTTTTCAATACGCTGTTCAATAAAAAAATTTTCAATGGTTCTTCCTTCAACGGATGAGAATAAACTGCTCAGGTACGTGTACTCATGATTGACCTCCCGGGAGAGATAGGTGGAGAGTTTTAATTTATTATCCATTTCGCCGGCTTCATTCCGGGCTCTCTTTATGATCAGTTGTTTTAATTTCTCAATCAGGGCGCTGCTGCGGTTATCGATTAATTCAAATCCAACTTTTTCCAGCTGTACGACCAGGCGTTCTTTCTGTTCAGGGGTTAAATCATCGACCAGTTCTATCTCCCCAAATATCACTTTCCGGAAAGGAATGGATTCCTGCCGCAAAATACTTTCAACGGAAAGTATACAGCGGTGGCAGACCATATTTTTTACCAGCAGGTTGGTGGAGGACATAGCTGCAGATTAGAGGTGAATAAATGACCACGAACCTGCTTATACATAAGACAGGTTCGTGCTACAAATTACATCATAAAAAGGAATCTGCGCGTGAGCGGATTTTTCCGGTTTATTTTATTTTCAGTCCGACCCCCAGTTCCAGGGCAATATTATTCATATTCCCGTCAGCATAGGAAATGTCGGAGCCCTTTATTGGCCAGGGATAAAGCGGCACATACATCCGGAAAACAAAGAATCGGTTTTTAACCCCTTTCCGGAGCGCATACATCAGTCCATAGTCCGGGCTGAAGGAGTTGATAGCCGCATTGATTTGTTGATTGTCCCGGTTCTTCATGGTTTCTTTAAAGGAAGTGTATTTCATTCCGGCCATCAGCAAGAAAGTATTGGAACTTCTTTTTGAGTAAAGAGTGGTGCCGGCCCCGAATTTCTGAAGGATGGAATAGTTATAGTCCGTTTTAATGCCATTAAAATCCCGTTGGAAGATATTGTTGAACGCAAATGAGGAATGCGAGGCCAGGCTGAGGTACTTTAACGGGTTCCACTGCACCAGGGTGGACAACAGGAAATCAGATCCGAAATTGGTATGGAATCCAATGGCGGGGTCAATTGTTATTTCACGAACAACATGTTGCTTATCAGTTACGACCTTTATATTCAGTTGGGCAAAATTGCTGACATAGACGAATACCAGGAGGAAGATGATGGAGAATTTCCGCTTATTCATAAAAATGTTTTTAAATGTTGTTAATTGTTTTTGACTTGAGTTACCTGTTTTGAAAATACCAGGTCAGGCCTTTAATGATATTCGGGTTTCTTGAAGCCAGATGGTCCAGGTTCTTTTCCCGGTTCCTGGCAAGTTTGACAACCGGGTAATTGTCCCGCAGCGTTTGATAGAAAGACTCAAAAGGGGCCTGCATCCTGCCTGAATTTTCCGCTTCACCGATGCCCATAAAGACCCCTGCAGGACTGTTTCTGTTAATGGCGCGGTTGTCTTTTTCCAGTTGTAACGTGATCAGGTTGTCAAACCAGAGAGAGGGACTGAGCAAGAGGTAATGACCAAATAGTTTATGGTTTACACAAAAAGCATAGGCTCCGAATAATCCACCATACGAATGCCCGAGTATTACCCGGCCGGCCCGGCTGGTATCTACATTATAATCCTGTTCCATTTTCGGAATTAACTGCCCGGCTATAAAATCCAGGAATTGCGGGGCACCACCTGTTGAGTTGCTGATTTTGGCAGGGGTGTAATCGATACTGCGGTCCTGGCCATAGCCGATACTTACTACAAGGGCATTTCTAACCCCATTCTTTCCGGCGATCTCCTGGCAGGAATTGGCAGTGAAATCAAAAATCTCTTCCCCGTCCAGCAGGTAGATAGTGGCATATTTTCCCCCGGCAGGATCATAGCCGGAAGGCAGGGCGACTTTAATGTCATAGGATACACCGTTGGCCACCGATTGAAGGCTGAACGATTTTACCATGCCCGGGTTAAATACTTCTTTTTTACAGGAGCTGGCTGTAAACAGCAGCATAATTGTACATAAGGCGGCGATACTGGTAAGCAGCCGCCTGGTTTTTGTTTTCATCATTTTATGTTTTAGTGGTTAATGTATAAGGCAAAGCTATAGTGACATTCCGCGGTTGTACAGACAGGCGGATGTCAGAAAAGGACAAGCATAGGTCTGTATATAATATATGTATTGTATACCGGGTAAAGGTGGATATCAGTTTGTCCGTTTCTGACATCCGGCTGTCCGTCAGCCAGCTTCGGGCCGGGATATTTTTGTGCAATCAATGAACGGAACGACCCATTTATTTAAATAAGTAAAAAAATATTACCATGAAACAGGAAACTAAAACAGTGGAGTACAACCTGGTTGCCAGTGAGTTTAACTGGGAAATAAAACCCGGAAAAATAATCAGGGCCTGGGGATTTAATAACCAGGTACCGGGCCCGGTACTCAGGGCCAGGAAGGGAGATACACTGGTCATTAACCTGGTGAATCATCTTCCTGAGCCAACGATGATACACTGGCACGGGATCAGGCTCCCGGCAGCCATGGATGGTACCGGCGAAGTGCAGCGCCCCATTCTGCCCGGGGAAAGTTTTGAATACCGGTTTACAGTACCGGACGCCGGAACTTTCTGGTATCATTCACACCAGAATGAAACCGTTCAAATGGAAAGAGGGATGTACGGGGGTATTGTTATTGAAGAGGAGTCTGACCTGCTGGTAGATGATGAAAAACTGTTACTGCTGGATGATATGAAACTTACTGGTGATAATGAATTTAAACAGCTGGGACCAGTCGGACGATGGATTGAACGGCATGATGGCCGCGAGGGGAGTACCAACCTGGTCAATGGAAAAGAAGATGCCATATTAAATATGCATGCGGGGCAGACAGAACGGTGGAGAATTATCAACGCGGCCAGTGCCCGGTATTTCACCCTGAGCCTGGAGGGGAGGCCTTTTAAAGTGATAGCTACGGATGGCAACCTGCTCGAATATGCACGGACTGAAACTGAATTGATGATCACGCCTGGTGAACGTTTTGATATTGTAGCCGGACCCTTTAACGAAGGAGAGCAGTTCTACATCCGTTCATTGCCGTACAACCGGGTAACCATGCTTACGGCAAAAAGCCAGGACTATGCCATGGTGCAGGTACTGGAAACAAAGGACTCAGTGGCCCAGTTGCCGGAAAAATTCTCTGATATCATTGCTTTAGCGCCGCAGGATGCTCCTGTTACCCGGAAAATAAAATTATCCGTGGATCCCAGCCTGAAACATATCATTGATTTTACCGTGAATCATGAAATGCACGGCATGGATAAACCGGTGATGGTTGGGGAACTGCAGGTATGGGAAGTCACCAATACCAGTTTAATGGATCATCCTTTTCACCTGCATGGTTTCTTTTTCCAGGTGCTGGAGGATAACGGGAAAGCACCTGCTTATAAAGCCTGGAAGGATACTTATAACCTGAAACCAAAGACAACCATCAAAATTGCCTGGATGCCAGATAACCGGCCTGGTATCTGGATGTATCACTGTCATATCATAGAACACCATGCAGCAGGTATGATGGCCAATTTTGAAGTCATCGATCCGGCGAATCCTTCACCATCCGTGAAAGGATTATTTCCCGGCTGTCATGCCAGATCATAGACCCTGAATTAATTTTCAAATACACTCAACTTTTTGCCATGTCACTTTACACCTGTTCACCTTCGACTGATTTCAATCCAGTTAAAAAGACAGACGGTTTGTTGATAGCCGAGAGTACAGATGCCTTGTTGTTGTCAATCATCAGCCATACCAGCAAAGAAGAGGTGACCAAAAGGCTCGCTAATGATAATAAAGCCTTTGTTGCCTGGATAAACAATATACCCGCTGCTTTCGGGTGGATGGCCAGGGATCAGGCGGTGATCGGGGAACTGAATCATGGATTTATTTTGCCTGAGGGAAGCAGGTACCTCTGGAATTTTCGTACACTGGAAGCCTTCAGGGGCCAGGGAATTTATCCGGCCTTATTGCAGTTCATCCTGCAGGAAGGCGACAAGGAGGCTACCCGTTTCTGGATCATTCATGCGCCGGAGAATAAAGCTTCATTAAAAGGGATCCGTAAAGCAGGATTTGAATACGTCGGAAAACTCTACACCGGTGCGGACGGTCATGCGACCATTGAATCAGGAGAAGCGGCCACATCGTTCCGGGAAGAACTGGAGTATATGGATATAAAAATATCTGCGGACACCGCCGCTACCTGCTGGAACTGCAGCAGTCCCTACCTGAAGAAACGCAGCCCGGAATGCTGTTGTAAAGCTACGGGAGACCAATGTGTCGTGGGCAGCGGGGTTGGCGTGATATAAGGAACATTTTGTCAGTCTTTTTTCGCCGAAATGGTGAAGTTCAGATCGGTTTCAATTACAGATGACCTGTCACCAATATGTTTATTGGCTTTTCCATCAAAACTTAAAATGCCTTTTGCATCTTTTACTACCGGAAATTCATGGTTATCCCTGACTACGGAACCCAATGTGCGGAAAACCTTGTTTATCGGGAAACTCATGCGTTTGACATAAGGCAGCAGATCGCCGCCAATTAAAAGAAAGACAAGCTGATTCCTTATAGCGGGTGAGAAATCGATGATCGGGGCATTCAGGAATAGTTTTATTTTATTTTCGTTTACATTGTATTCCGCATCCACCGGGATATTAAAATAAGCAGGGGTGGCCAATCCTCTTGCAATAGCCCCGAATCCCATTACATCTATTTCACTGGTGGCCACTGAAACGGAGAAAGGAATATAAGCTTTGATAGGAACGACTTCGATCTTGCCCTTGCTTCCCTCCTGGAATTCGTCGTTTTTTTCCAGGTCTTCAAAAAAGCTGAATTTGGTGGCATTGCCTTCGAGGTTGCCTTTCATACGGATAATATTCCCGCCGCCCTTATCTTTTGGATACCTTAAAGCCAGGACAGCTTTCATTTCAACACCATAGGTCCACCAGTTCTGACCGGATTTATTCCTGAATTCAATCGTGTAATCATG
>CAZFLL010000111.1:6410-12336 GCA_964519865.1 uncultured Chitinophaga sp.
AGCCGGCTGATTTCCTTACCCGCAATATTCAGGTCTTTCATCAGTTTTAGCAACAGTTCGACCTTCTCTTTTACCTCATCCATTTTTTTATCGAGTTCTGCCTTATCCTTTGAGCCGAGACTGCCTTTTACCTGTTCTTCGCTTTCCTTTAGTTTGTCAAATGCCCTGTTAATTAGATTTATGTTTTCATCGCACCAGTTTTCCAGCCCGGGCAATTCATATACTGTGAATTTTTCCGACTGGCTGGATTTTTTATCGCTGCCCTTCAGGGTGACCAGGTATTCCCCGGCTTTACCGGTGGCAAACCACACGGAGGTGAATTTGCCATCCGCATTCAACGGAAGTGTTTTTACATCTTTCACAGAAGGGCCGGCAACAGTGATTTCCACCTCTTTATAATTTTTATACTTTACGCTTTCGCCGCTGATTGAAATACTCCCGCCACTAAATACTGTGTTGGCAGAAAGAATGAGTTTTACATAGCCATCTTTGGCCTCCATATCGTTTTCGTCGTTTTCCGGTTCATTTTTTTTTGCCTGCACGCTCCTGGCGTCTGCCTGTATGGAACCTGTATTCCCGTTTGCTGACTTCCCCGGAGTTTCCAGGGCTTCTACTTGCCGGGCCTCTTCTTTTTTAGCTTTCTTTTTATCCTTTACTTTTTTGGGAATGGCAACGACACTGTCAATCCCCCTGCTGATCTGTTGATCAGCTTTGCTCCTGATCCTCCATTCGCTGTCACGTTTAATCTTTTCCCCTAATTTCTTAAATACCTGGGCATTGCTGTTGAAGCAGAACAGGAAAAGAGAAAGGAATACTATGCATGTTTTCATGTTCATAATTTAGCAGGTCAGCTATTGTTTTTTAGTAAGCGAAACGCGGAAAAAGCCTTCAGTGACTACCATCAGTTTATCAGGGGTGTCGGTACTGCCTGTAACAGAAAACCTGCCTTCTGCCCATTCGTCATCCACTTTGGTGATTTCCATTTCCCCCGAGTACCCGCCCCATAGAGCCACTTCGTCATTCGTCATCAGGTCAACTGCATTGTTCTGGCTGAATTTCATTTTTTTCCCGGCAATCATACCCCTCCGGTCATATGGAAGGCTTATGCTTTCCCCGTTATTTTCGCCAAAAATCCTTCCGGCCACTTCGGGAGAGATCATGGAATTTGCTGACCAGGGTTTCCCGTTAAATTTCGCGGTCATGGTCCATCCGGCCGGAGAGGTGGCAATGCCCCCGGGCCTCATTTCTTTTAATGCTGCAGCCATCTTTTTTCCATCCTCCAAAGCCTTTGTTTGTTCATTATTGCCGCAGGAGGTCAGCAGCGAAATTCCCAGGATACAGGTTGATATTATTTTTTTCATGATTTTTTATTTAAAGGTTGAATGAGATGTTAATTACACTGGTAGGAAAAATTTTCCTCAAAGGAATAAGTGCTGGTAGTGGTGGTATTGGTACTAAACCTGGTTACCGGGAACCCGTTGTCATTATAGGCATATGTAATGGTTTTTTTCCAACCCGGAATTTCAAAACCAAGCGGATTGTTTTTGCTGAGTGCGGTGAATAAGGGTTCGGAGTCGCTGCTGGCCCAGCCGGCATGCATCACCAAGGGCCAGTTTATTATTCCCGCAAAAGGGGTGTGTTTATTGTCATAGCCGGATGCAGCAATTATGGTAACTGTATTCGGCCCGGTTGTTGGCACATACTTCAGTGCGGATACATTATCCTGGTCATTATAGATAATTTCCAGGTCGTACTCGAGGTCTCCGGTCACCGTATTTGTTTGCTCCCCGATTTTTATCAGCCGGTTTTTAGTATCATAAAAAAAGAAATACGTGTAATAATTCCGTTGTTCCACCCCGTTCAGAGTTATCGAAATATCAGCCCTTGTCGGGGATCCTGTAAAAATATTGGCATTGAATTCAGTACGGACATTATTAAAGCTGCCTGCTGTATTGCCTGGTGAATACCGGATGGTATGATCATAATAGACCAGCATGGAATCGGCCAGTACATGATACCCCCCGCCTATATACTTTTTGATCAGGCTGATATTCCCGTCTGTACTGTAGGCATACTGATAAGTGGCATCATTACCTGATAAATTTGTATATTCTGTGGCAGGCCTGCACTTTACAAGAACTTTGGATATCGGGGAATCATTCTTCTTACAGCCGTTAAAAAACGCCGTGCTAAGCAGTACCACAAATAGAATTATCTGTTTCATTTCTTTTAATTTGATTATTTACATGGATGATCTGCAGGTTGGTTCCCCGGATCATTTAACGGTTCGTCCGGTTATTCAGATGCTGTATCAGGTATTCTGCACTCCCGCAAATAAGCAGGGTTTTTGGGTTTCTTTTATTTATCTTTAGTCAATCAAACGTAACCCGTTTTTTAACCGGTGTGTGAGCCAGATCGCTGAACAGCAGTTTTAATAGACGAACGGAACCCGAGCCGGTTTTAAACAGAGGTAGGACTGGCTGTTTCTATCGTTTTAACTGATGAAATAATGAAATTACTTTCATGAACAGCCCGGCAACATTTAATTGTGTGATAGCTGATGACGATGAGATTGACAGGCTTACCACGCTTTCATTTGCAAAGCTTTACCCGTTTTTGCATATAACTGGTTGTTTTTCCACTCCTGGTGAAGTACTCGGGTTGGTGAAAAAGAATAAACCGGATGTTTTATTGCTGGATATTGATATGCCCGGCATGAGTGGGCTGACACTGAGGCAGCAGCTGTTGGATATACCAGCCTGTATTTTTGTTACTTCCTACCCCGATTTTGCCGTTGAAAGTTTCGAGCTATCGGTGCTTGATTTTATCGTAAAACCGCTGAAAGCAGACCGCTTTGAATTAGCGATGCGCCGCCTGGAGGAATACCTCTTAATACGGCAGAAAGCGGAATTGCTTGATTTTACATTGGGGACAGACAGCTTGTTTATAAAAGATGGGCATGAACATATAAAAATCCAGCTTCATGAAGTGCTCTACCTGGAAGCGTTGAAGGATTATACCAGCATTGTTACTGCTAAGAAAAAATACTGCGTCTTGTCTTCACTGGGTAATTTACTGAAAGAAAAGACCTTCCGGACATTCATACGTATCCACCGTAGTTATGCGGTGCAAAAACATTTTATTAAAAAGATAACAGCAAAGGAAGTGATGGTAAATGATATCCTGCTGCCAGTTGGCCGGAGTTATAAAGATAACCTGGAGCAGATTAAACTGTAAAATTCATGAAAGTATTCCTGCTTATTACGGCCGTATTCTTCCTGTCACAGGTGAATGCCCAAAGCCAGCGGAAATCTTTTATTGATTCCCTGCAGGACCAGGCGCAAATGACAACTGTGGATTCCGTCAAAACAAAACTATATACCAGGATGTCAGACTGGTATGTTGATTACGATATCAGCAAAGCTTTATTATATGCAGATACGGTGGCGTTGATCGCCAAAAAAGTTAACCAGCCGGAAGGAATTGCGGCCAGCCTGGCTAATTATGGAAATATTTACAATTTCAAGGGAGAATACAGCAAAGCGATCGCCTACTTTATGAAAGCATATGAAATTTCAAAGGAAATTAAATCCGCCAGGGGTATGGCGACTAACCTCTATAGTCTTGGGTCGGCCAGCGAAAGAATGAGTAACTACACCGATGCTGCCGGTTATTACTTTCAATCCCTGGCGATACATGAAAGTATTCCTGGAAACGAACAAGCAGTTGCCGGGTGCCTGGGAGGAATTGCGGTGATTTATTTTTTACAGAAGGATTATGAAAAATCTCTTGAGTACAGTATTAAAGTGATTAAAATACAACAGGCCATTAATAATGAGGTTGGCCTGGCAAATGAATATATAAATGTGGCGGATACTTATTACAGGCTGTCAGACTCTGTTAATGCAGCAAAGTATAACATGCTGGCACTTGCGCTGACTAAGAAATTAGGATTGCCATTCCAGGAGGGTATAGTATACTCCCAGCTGGGTGTATTAAACAGCAGGAATCCTGAAATTTCACTTGGTTATTTGTTTAAAGCACAAAAAAAACTTGAAGCGATCAGCCCGGTCTTTTCAAGCACCATTCTTAACCGGGGCGAAATTGGAAAGGCTTTTCTGAAATTATATAAAACGGGTAATAAAATGCCTGTAATAGAAGATAATACTGATGTTTTAACACGACCGGAAGATATTCTGCAAAAAGCACAGTTATACCTGCAGAATGCCGTTACTGAAAGCCGGGTGACAGGCGATAAAGACAAAGAAGCTATGTTTTCTGCTGACCTGGCCGAGGCACAGTATTTAAAAGGTGAGTATAAGGAGGCTTACAGGAATTTATATAATTCAACGCTCCTGCATGATTCTCTCTATTCACAGGACAAAAAGAATAAAATTGCAGCACTTGAAAGCCAGAAGAAGGTGGACCTCAAGGATAAGGAAATTCAAATAAATAAACTGGCCATTACCAGTCAGCGGAGAACACAAATTGCCTTAATCGCAGGGTTATGTTTATTGGGTATTATCGGGGGGCTTTTATTCCGGCAAAACTATACCAGGAAAAAGACAAATGCCGCCTTATTAAATCTTAATACCGAACTGGGGGAAGCCAATAAAGTAAAAGCCCGGTTATTCGGTATACTCAGTCACGATCTGCGTAGCCCGATAGCGAACCTGGTCAATTTTCTTCATTTGCAGAAAGAATCGCCCGGATTATTCACAGCTGAGCAATTAAGTACAAACCAGAAAAAGATAAGTAGTTCCGCTGAATCGTTGCTGGAATCCATGGAAGCCATGTTGTTCTGGAGCAAGGAACAAATGGAAAATTTCAGGCCGCAGATAAAGAAGATCCCCGTCAGCGATTTATTCGGGTATATCGAAAATTTCTTTTCTCAATCAGAGCAGGTGATTATAAAGTATGATTATGAACAGGGCCTTGAAGTTACTGCGGATGAAAATTACCTGCGGGTTATTATGCAGAATCTTACATCAAATGCCATCAAAGCATTAAATGGCCGACCCGGGGCCCTGATAGAGTGGAAGGCAGTCAAACAGGGAGAGAATACCTTGTTGTCCATTACAGACAATGGACCGGGTATCAGCGTGGAAAATGCGAAAGCCTTTTTGGAAGATAGTATTGCTGTCAATGCAAAAACCGGATTTGGATTGCACCTGGTAAAGGATCTGGCAAAAGCCATGAAATACAGGATAACCATTCAGTCTCAGCCGGAAGCCGGAACCACTTTTACTTTATCTGAAGTGCAGGACCTGTAATCAATATTATATTTTGCAGATGAGTTTATTGAATCTTTAAAACGGCGCCTGTTTGACAGGATCAAAGGACAGTCTGAAATCGAAGAAGTGTTGACAGGAATTGAGGGCTGGAAAGATCAAGAAAGGATTCCAGATCAGATCGGTAAAGACCTGCTGGTACGCCCGATGGATGCTGTTGAAATGACACAAAGGAGCAATCCGGTAACAATGACGGCGCATATGCCTGGTATTTATGACTGGCTGCTTCCTTGTTTCGGATTTTTGCCTTATTTTCATCGGAAAAAACGTATGAAAATTTCGGGTCAATTTTTACTCCTTTGCTTCATGGCTGTTCTTTTGTGGGGATGCAAAAAAGACAGTTCTCCCACCCTGCCCAAACTCACCCTGAAAACCGGGGCCGGGTATACGTACACCAATGGCACAATCGGGAAAGCGGCAACGTTTAAAGTGGGCTTCGTGGCAGAAAAAACAAAAAATAACCTGCTGGCCTATATTATAGACTACAGCCTTGATGGTGGCCCGGTAATCAATTCAGGAAACGGCCCCGTTACCGCAGCCGGTACTGCGAATTTCGAATCAGATTTCAACCTGATTACCCGGAACCAGGCCGGCACTGAGAAATGGATATTCCGGATATCCGATTCAGAAGGGAA
>CAZFLL010000112.1:0-2723 GCA_964519865.1 uncultured Chitinophaga sp.
AAAGCAGTAACGCGAATAAACATCTTGGCCAGGAAGCCATGATTGGTCAGTACGCACATGGTAATGAACCCAGTCATCATATTGCCTGGCTGTATGCATTCTCCGATACGCCTGAAAAAGGAGACCAGCTGATATCCAGGATATGTACTGAATTCTATAACAATACACCGGATGGCATGATCGGAAACGATGACTGCGGGCAGATGAGTGCCTGGTATATATTTGCCACCCTGGGTTTTTACCCGGTTAACCCGGTCAGCGGTCAATATGTAGCTGGCTGGCCCCAGGTTAATAATGCGGTTATTATGACTGCCCACGGAAAAAAATTAGTCCTTGCTAAAAAGTCAGTTGCTTCTTCAAGAATGAAATTGATTATATTGAACTCCAAAAGTATCGGGAATAATGGCCTTACCCACCAGGCATTATCTGCCGGCGGGTATTTGCAGTTCATAACCAACTAAGCAGGTTTCTTTTAACATTCAGGATCAAACCAAAACATCCGCCCTCCCGTAGGTTGGAGGCAAAGTCAGGGACTGATGAAACATACGTTCACACATAAAGACGGTTACGGCAAGCTCCTGTTGCATAAAAACGAAGGGTCCTTCCGCCAGTTTTATTATGAACAAAAAGCGGGGTTTACCTTTCATACCATTGCCTGGAATACCGGTAAGAGTCAAAAAATTTATATCGATGAGGTGGCTTATGAGTTTGCGGAAAATGCGGTATTACCCATTATGTTCAACCAGTCTTTCCGGTTTGAACAGGCTGAGGATATTATAGCCTGGCAGTTTAACAGGGAGTTTTATTGTATCGTCAACCATGATGCTGAAGTGGGCTGTGTCGGCTTTATTTTTTTCGGTCCATCTCCCACCATGTTTATCCGGCTTGATCCGGCCGATGTGTCGGATTATAATAAGCTGCTGAATGTATTTGAAGAAGAATTTGAGTCAGCTGAGGAAATAAAGGGAGAAATGCTCCGGATGTTGCTGGTGCAGCTGATCATAAAAACCACCCGGCTGGCCAAAAAACAATACCTGGGCACACGGGAACCGGCTGAAGATAAATTCAGCCTGATCCGTCAATACAATTTATTCGTTGAGGTACATTTCAGGAAAGAACACCAGGTGCAGTTTTATGCCGGGCTTTTGAACAAATCCCCCAAAACCATTTCGAATTATTTTGCCCAATACAGTAAAAAAAGCCCTTTACAGATCATACACGACAGGATTATTACAGAAGCCAAACGCCTCTTTTATTACACAGATAAGCCGGTCAAGGAAATTGCGGATGAACTGGGCTTTGAAGATGTATCACATTTCAGTAAATTCTTCAAAAAATACACGGCACAGAACCCATCTCAACTGAGAAAAGCTGCAGAAAGCAGTAAATAGGGAAAAATATACCAGAAACCGGGAACTATATCAATTGAATGCCAGCCGTAAGGTTGGCATTTTTGCTTCAATAAATTATTCATCCATGAAGCAATTATTTACCACCATTACGGCCCTGCTGTTTACAGCATTGGCCTTTTCACAAGAGGTTAAATTTTCCGGCAAAGAGGGAGTCGCCATCAAAGGGTATGACCCGGTAGCCTATTTCACACTCCAGAAAGCGGTAAAGGGCAGCGATGAGTTTACCCTCAGCTGGAGCGGCAGTAAATGGAAGTTTTCCAGTAAAGCAAACCTGGACAGTTTTGCTGCAAACCCAGCCGCCTATGCCCCCCAATACGGTGGATTCTGTGCCTATGGTTGCAGTGAAAACCATCTCGCCCCTACCGATCCCGAAGCCTGGACTATCATCAACAATAAGCTATACCTCAATTACAGCCTCAAAACACGGGTGGCCTGGCTACAGGATACCATGACCCGTATTAAAGAGGCTGACAAGAACTGGCCGGTACTGAATCAGTAAACCATTCAACTCAATCAAACAATGAAACAAGGATTTCTTGCCGCCTGTTTACTATTCTACTTTTCATCTTTTGCACAAACAGGCTTACGTACAAAAACATTTAACCTCGAAAAAGGGCTGGCGATACAGGGATATGACCCCGTAGCTTATTTTACCCTGAATAAAGCGGTAAAAGGTAAAAAAGAACTTTCCGTTTTCGCAGAAGGCATCACCTATTATTTCTCCACCCAGGCCAATAAGGAACTTTTCCTGAAGGACTTCAGGAAATATGAACCCCAGTACGGCGGCTGGTGTGCCTATGCCATGGGCGCTTCGGGAGAAAAAGTGGAAATCGATCCTGAAACGTTTAAGATAGTAAATGGGAAATTATACCTGTTTTACCATTCCTGGATCAATAACACGCTTACCAGGTGGAACAAGGACGAAAACAACCTGAAAACAAAAGCCGATAACAACTGGCTTCATTTTTACCAATAAACTTAACCAGCATGAACTTCAAAACCATTTTATCCTGGGTGCTCCGCATTGTAGCTGCTGTGATCTTACTGCAGACGCTCTATTTCAAATTTACCGGGCATCCCGAATCAGTAGCCTTATTCACCAAACTGGGAGCAGAGCCCTGGGGACGTATCGGAACAGGGGTAATTGAGCTGATCGCGGGTATCCTCCTGCTTTTACCCGCTACTGTTTTTGCAGGTGCCTTCTTAGGTATCGGGCTGATGTCGGGAGCCATACTCTCCCACCTCACAGTTATCGGTATTAAATCCGATAATGATGGCGGGCAGCTGTTTATCCTGGCTATAATCGTCTGG
>CAZFLL010000112.1:2823-12133 GCA_964519865.1 uncultured Chitinophaga sp.
AGCCGCCATATACTGGAGATCCTTCAATGCGTACTGAATGGGTACGGACAGGGCCGGGTGAATTATATTCACCGCCACAGGAATCTTGAACTTGAAACAAACAGGGAACTGGCCATCATCACCAGCCATGAACTGTCAAAGCAACTCAATAAAACAGATAAGTCGCTCGAACTTTTTGTTGAAACTGAAAACGGGGAGCATATGATTTACCCGTTCACCACCTACTTCAGGGAAATTATCTACAGCATCGAACACACGGTCCATCACCTGGCGCTGATCAAAGTGGCCCTCACAGAAATGGAACTTGAACTGGTGAATGGGAATTTCGGGGTGGCGTACTCAACCATTATTTACAGGAACACAACCATAGCGGGATAAAATCCTTTCACCGGCCGGCTACTTCAAAACGGGTTTATGTGTACAGTACTATTCATACCAGTCAACGGCAGTTATTATTTTGCCTCCCTGCGGGATGAAAATCCTGAACGGCCAACAGCCAGGCCTCCACAATGCTATTCAGCAGCAGGGTACTGTTATATTGCCCCGGCTGATCCGTTGGCCGGGGGTACCTGGACCGGTATCAACAGCTATGGAAATGTACTTATCCTGCTGAACGGTGGATTTGAAAATCACCAACGGGCTGATACTTACAGAAAAAGCCGGGGCCTTATTGTAGCAGAACTGCTGAAATCTGTATTCCCTGTTGTGGAATGGTCTATGATGGATATGGAGGGTATTGAACCCTTTACCCTGATCGCCTGGAGTGAAAACAACCTCTTCCAGCTCACCTGGGATGGTGCCAGCAAACACCGCAGGGCCCTGGATCATCAGCACCCGTACATCTGGTCATCCTCCACGTTATATCCAGCACCGGTAAAAGAAAAACGCCAATCACTGTTTGATCACTGGATCAGCAGTCAGCCTTTGATCAACCAGCAAACGGTCCTGTCTTTCTTAAGGTCGTATACGGATGAAAATAACGGATTCATCATGCACCGTTCACCTGTGTTGAAAACACTCAGCTACTCGTTTATTGAACTCAGGCCCCCTGACCGGGGGACTTTTTACTATGATGATTTCAGCAATTCAACCCCTGTAACCGAGTTGCTCCTTACTACCGGATATAAGGCTGACCTCAACCCGTTATTTAGAACCCAGGCCAACGGTTTATATAAAAACTAATCTATGCCTCCTTCTGCCATCAGCCCGTTCGAATACAGTTCCATCCTGGTATCCATCATCCTGGGACTTGGTATCACGCAGCTTTTGTCCGCGTTTACCGACCTGTTGTACAACCATAAAAATGTAACTTTTTACTGGCCGCAAACCGGCTGGATGCTGTTCATTCTTTTCCTGCATATCCAGGACTGGTTTATCACCTACCAGCTAAAGGATAAACCGGAATGGAAACTCACTGAAATGTTATTTGTCCTGCTATACCCGGTTTCTCTTTTTATAGCAGCCAAACTGCTGCTTCCGTCAAATGATAAAGAAGAAAGCCGGAATATGAAGACTTACTATATGAGCCAGTTCCCCCTTCTTTTTACCGTAATGACCATCAGTATCCTCCTCTCTGTTGTCTTTAATACCTGGCTGCTGGCCGAATCCCTGTTGGCCCAGGTTCCACTGCTGGTCTTCCTGGCAATTGTACTGTACGTATCCATAAAAAAAATAAGCCGCCCGTTGGTTCATCAGTGGATTGCCCTGGCGGTTTGCAGTGCTGCCGTTATATCGGTCATCCTGGAAAAAGATAAATGGGTAATAAAGTAAAACATATGCTTCTTTTCCTGCAACGACTCCGGATAAAACTGCTGAACTGGGAATACTGGCCAACGGCCCTGGTATACGGACCCATATTCCCGGTATACCTGTGGTACTGCCTCCGGGCCCGCAGCTTTTTCTTTACAGCCGCCTCAAACCCAACTATCCAGCATGCCGGTCTGATGATGGAAAGCAAATTCAGTATTGATTCGGTTGTTCCCCCGGAATACAGGCCAGCCTCCCTGCTGTTTGAACCTGATATTGCAGTGAGCACTATGCTCGCCATATTGGCTAAAAACAACTTCACTTTTCCCATGGTGGTAAAACCTGATATCGGGGGCAAAGGAATGGGGGTCTGTAAAGTGGAGAATGAAGAACAATTTACAGCGATTGTCAGTACATACCCGGTGCCCTACCTGGTGCAGCCCTTTATTCAGTTTCCATTGGAAATTGGTCTTTTCTGGGTGAAAATTCCGGGTAAGCAGGAAGGTATGATCACGGGTATTGTCCGAAAAGAATTTTTACAGGTAACGGGTGATGGCCGGCAAACCGTACGGTCTTTACTGCAGTCCAATGACCGCTACCTGCTCCAGCTTCCTTCACTCGGAAAACTTCTTGGACCAAAAATGAATGATGTGATTCCGGCAGGCACAACTGAACTGCTGGTTCCTTACGGCAATCATGCCAGGGGCGCCCTTTTTATAGATGAAAGCAGGCTGATCACCCCTTTATTGACGGCGAGCTTTAATAATATCTGTAACCGGATTAACGGGTTTTATTTTGGTCGACTGGATATCCGGTATAAGAGCTGGACCGAACTGGAAAAAGGGGAGCAGTTCAGCATCATTGAACTCAATGGGGCCGGAAGTGAACCTACCCATATTTATGATCCGAAACACAGCCTGTTTTTCGCCTGGAAGGAAATTATCCGCCACTGGAAGCTGCTCTGGATCGTCAGCCGCGAAAATAAAAAGAGAAAGGCCGGGCAATGGATGAGTTTTGGTGATGGGGTTGACATGATCAGGAGTTATTTCAGGTATATGAAAAAATGCAGGCAGGGATTTTAATTTGTTGGTGTTAACACCGACAACCCTCAACTTTGCGGCATGCATAAAAAAATCCTCCTCCTCGGCTCCGGTGAACTCGGTAAGGAATTAGTGATCGCGTTAAAAAGACTCGGGCAAACGGTGATTGCCGTGGACAGCTATCCCGGCGCCCCTGCCATGCAGGTGGCGGATGGGTTTGAAGTGATTGACATGCTTAATGGCGAAGCCCTGGATAAAATAGTGGCTGCTTATAAACCCGACCTGATCGTTCCCGAGATTGAAGCCATCCGTACTGAGCGCTTTTATGAATATGAAAAACAGGGACGGCAGGTGATCCCCAGCGCCAAAGCGGCCAACTTTACCATGAACCGAAAACTGATCCGTGACCTGGCAGCCAAAGAACTGGGCCTGCGTACAGCCAACTACTTTTATGCCACTCAGTTTGAGGCTTTCAATAAAGCCGTGGATGCGATCGGTCTGCCCTGCGTGGTGAAACCCCTGATGTCTTCCAGCGGTAAGGGACAGTCTGTACTGAAATCCGATGAAGACCGGCAGAAAGTCTGGGACTATGCGATCAACAACTCAAGAGGAGATATTAAAGAAGTGATCATTGAGGAATTCATCTCCTTTCATACCGAGATCACGCTATTGACCGTGACTCAGCAAAACGGGCCCACCTTATTTTGTCCGCCCATCGGACACCGCCAGGAAAGAGGCGATTACCAGGAAAGCTGGCAGCCCGTGGCCATTGCTGAAAAAGATTATAGCGATGCCTGTGAAATGGCCAGAAAAGTAACCGATGCATTGACCGGTTCCGGTATCTGGGGCGTGGAATTTTTCTTAACAGATAAAGGCGTTTATTTTTCAGAACTGAGTCCCCGTCCGCATGACACCGGTATGGTAACCCTCGCCGGTACACAAAACCTGTCAGAGTTTGAACTGCATGCAAGGGCCATTCTTGGTTTACCCATCCCCGAAATCAAACTGGAAAGAGCGGGAGCCAGTGCCGTCGTACTGGCCAATAAAACGGCAGACCATTTTATCATTAACGGTATAGCACAAGCGCTGACACAAACAAATACCGATATCCGTATATTCGGTAAACCCTCCACCCGGCCTTACCGGCGTATGGCGGTGGCCCTGGTGTATGATCATATTGGTGCAGATATGGATGGGCTCCGAAAGAAGGCAAAAGAGGTGGCGGATAAAATAACGGTGGATTGAGCGTGGGTGGTGAGAAAAGTAACTATCCAGGTGATGATCCCCTCAACAGGAGAATGGATAAAGAAAAGTAGTTATCCCTTATATCTGCAATCAACCGGCATTAAAGAACCAGCTGCCACATACTGATATGTTACCGGAATCAGTGCCCGGACTGGTTAACCTTTGATCCTGCTTTTACCGGTCATCTGCCTCGAGGCAATCCATGCCAAGGGAATGCCGATGGCCAGTACCAGGATCATCGCCGCTTTCAGTACTTTCCACCAGACAAGCGGGGCCGGTGCAGGAGTATGACTTTGCGGTAACACTGCGAACCGCATAAAAGCCCACATGAAAAATCCATATACCAGTCCGGTAAGCAGGACTGAATACCGCATCCATTTTATACGGGGGTATAAAATAAAAAAGAACAACGTAAACGAGAGTGCAATCAGGTAGTGAAACAGCAACCCCATCCAGGGAATTGATGAGTCTGCAGAAAAAGCCGCCTTGCCATATACACCACTGGCTACATAACGCAGTACCGGCTGAAAAGGAGATTTCCCGGTGGTTAAATAGAAATCCGTACAGGCGGATAATATATCCAGTGTGCCGGCCAGTAACCAGGCCGGCAGAATAATCCGGAGGGAAATACCTTTGAACAGGCCTTCTTTCCCTGCTTCAGTTGCAGTAAGGGGCATATGGCAATTGGTTTTTGCGGTTGATCCGGTGAACCTTACCAATTTACTGAATAAACAACAAGCCCTGATACTCCTTTTTATAAACGGCTGGCTACCGGGCTATTTTTTACTGTTTACAACAGCCACAGCGGCCCCGCCAAAACTCAGCGCACCCAGTTCCACCACTTCCTTATTCTCTGTCACCCTGAAATTGATCGTTTCCCTTTTCTGGGTAGGTTTCCCGAAATCAGTAAACATATCTGCCTTGATAGCCGTCGGGCCACCAAGTGTCTGACGGCTGTCTCCAAATAAATTCACTTCCACTTTGTACTTCCCGCTCATGGCTTTCTTCAACAGGAATTCTTCCGGCCCGTAGCCCTGTGTCACATCCTTTGAAATCCTTCCCCCTAAAGAAGTAGAATTATTGGAATAAAAACATTTTTCTTTCCTGGGATCGGTTACCCAAAGGTCCATATCGCTGTTATCGGTATTCCAGCTGATCACAATCCGTATATCAACGGGCATGGCATAGATCAGGCGCTGATCGATACCGCTTGTCTGCACTTCAGCCGGGTGTGCACTGATGATGGCATTCATCTCATTCAGGGCAATTGATTTTACATCCGTAAAGCGGCCATCCCAGGTGCCGAGTATGAGTTTATACATCAGCTGTATGGCTTCATTGTAAGCACCGGTTTCATTTAAGGCAAGAGCCAGGTCACGGTATGACTGCGGCTCTTCTTCCCGCATTTTCAGTATATCCCGATAAGTTTCCACCGCCAGTTCCCTTTCTCCGGCCTCCATCAATTGATTGGCCAGCATCCGCATCAGGGAAGCATCCTCCAGTTTCAGCTCGGCTACATTGCTCAATACCTGTATCGCCAGTTGTTTTTCTTTATGCTGGAAGAAAAAACGAGCCACATCAATATAGAAACTGGGTTGTTCCGCATATTGCTTCTTCAGACTGAGGTATTTTGAAAGATAGGCACTGCTACTTGTTTTTTCCAGTTCCTTTAAATAGGGCACATCGGGTTTCCATTCCTTCAGATCAATGGACGACTGAATTTGCTCAATTGTGCTTCCCGGTTTTTCTTCTTCCTTCGCTACATCATAGAGCCCATCGGCTTTATTTTCCGACACACTGAAATTTGAAGCGGCCAGTTGTTCCTGTGCGGGCGGTGGAGCCATTGCCTTTTCATCGGCCACTATTACAGGAGCTGTAAAATATTCTGCTGATACCCGGGTTGAATCTGTGGCTATACTTCCATTCATTAATGCTACTCCATTATCAGCCATGGAGAACACCCGGTCTGTTGCCGTATCTACGGACTGATTCTTCTTTACGCCTGGCTTAATGTCCCGGCTCCACCAGTCTTTCAGTTCCTGCATGGCGTCCAGTGCTGACTGAAGTGCATATTCTTTTTCATTCAGCTCTTCTTGTTTTTTCTCCCTGAGCAACGCATAATATTCCTTCTGCAATTCCACCGGTGGCAGTATCTCCTGCTCCACATAATCTTCCACCCGGTCCAGTACAATCAATGAAGTGTTTTGGGTGACCACGGAAAATTCCTTCCCCAGCCTGGTTACTTCCTCCTTATTCTTATCAAACTGCATTTCCAGTTCACTGATCCTTAGCGTGGCCCAGATCCGTTTTACCTGGTCATATTCAGATGTATCCGTCTGACGGATCGTAAAACTTTTGACCGCCGTGATCTTATTTCCATAGCCCAGGGAGACTTTCACTGTTGTCTCCGGTACTTTCAGTTTACCGGCAAAGGAAAGTCCCCGGTTTACCACCGCCGGTACCGGGAATACAAGTTCTTCTATGGCAGACTGATCATAGTCCACCTTCACCACCTGCAGGGTCTCTTGCTGAAGATTTTTCAGTGCATCAGTCACCGTGGTATTGTTCAGGTCAATAAATTTTCCATTGCTTTGCTGTGCCGCATATTTTAAAAAGGAGTAATCTGCAGATGATGATGAGTTAATCGCTACCACAGGAATGGCAGAAAAACGGATTTCTTTTTTACCAAAACTGGCCAGCCCGTCTGAGAAAAGCAGGGCTTCATCAAAACTGTAGTTATTCAGGTCCAGGGCACCAAACTGCGTGGCCCCGTCATAAACCAGTTTATCGATTGCCTCCAGTAAATCAGTGCAGTTCCCGTTACGGATTTCAAAATCCTGCTTTTGTCCAGTGAATACATGAAAAGGAACCAGGCTGACCTTCACTTCGCCGATGGAAGCGAGATAGTTTTTCAGCAACTCCTTTTCCATTGTTTTATTCCGTTTCTCACCGGAACCGGATACATCCCAGAATACTCCGATACTGTTACGACCCTTGCTTTCCTGCCAGCCGGCTTCCCGGCATTGATTCAGGTAGAAATAAGTCTCTCCTTTGTATTGCTCCGCGAGATATATAGTTTCATTGTTGTCCGTACGGGGTACGGTAAAACTGATCGTATGATTGGCGGTATAATTCTTTTGTTCAAAATCAGCCACCCAGGCTTCCTTCCATTTTTTAAAACTGAAATTCTGTAATGTATTATTTTCCATCTCAGGCGATACGTTACTGCGGTATACCGTTGTCTTCAATGAAAAATCATTGATGGGTGCTGTTGTATAAAGCGGCAGCTGGTATAGCTGGCTGCCTGATTCCTGGGTCAGTGTTTGCTCCACGGCTATCAGGATATGCCGGCTTCCGTTGGCCGGTAAAGGATAGATACGGGTACGGAAATTATTCCCCTTTGTTTGTTCCACCAGTCCCGGATCAATACGGCGACGGATCGTATTCTCAAATGCCTGCCGGGCTTTGGCTTTCTCCGCCACCACACCTTCGCGCAGGTGACCTTCGATATCGAGGGCATAACGGACAATATGCTGACCATCAGCCAGCGGGAATTCAAACTCCCCTTCAAGAATCCGGTTATTGGGATTATAAAATACAATATCAAAAGTGGTGGTGGCGATATTGGCGGCCACCTCCACATTTATATGCAGCGCACTGATCTTTACCGCGGTGGCAGTCGTATCATTCAATATCCGTAAAGCGGGAATGGCGGAGGGCAGTGGTTCACGATGCTGGGTCTTTTTTACCTGGGCACAGGACAGGAACAAACAAAGGACCAGCAGCCCGGGGGCAGCGAATTTTGACATAAAAACCGGTTTGGTTCATGAGTGAGATGAACTAAACGGGGGAATTTCATAAAAGGCAAGTAAAAATGTCAAAAGAAAGCAGTGAACTCCTGAAGGTTTAGGTGTTTAGTCGTTTGAGGTTTAGAGGAGCTTTTGTCTTTATAACGAGCGCTTTTCTGCATGTTGAACTATATATTGCCCCGCAGGGTTATGATGATTTTCTTTGCATAACTGATTTCGCCAATCTCTCTTTGAAGGGGCTGTTGACTTCTATCTACTAACTTCGAACTACGAACTGGACTCGCATAATTTCTTCAAACTCCCCAAACCCTGCTCAAACTGCTTATTCAACGAACCCACAATCATCGGGCCCATCAGGCGGCCGATCGGGTAGGGAAGTTCGCCGCTGTTTTGCCAGGTGACCTTGGTTTCGCTGCCATCGCCCCAGGATTCGAAAAGCCAGTTGTCATTGGCCTTGCTGTTCATGGGCTTTATAAACTGAAGGTCAAAGTGTACATGCTTGTCATCAATACTCAACAGGGTCAGGCTGCCGATACCCACTTTTTTTCCTTCCCAGGCATATTTATGACCCGGACTCAGGGGGGTGCCGGTGATCGTGCCTTTGGCTGTTGGATCGGATTGCTGCCAGGGATTCCACTGACTATAGTAATTAAGATCCGCTACGTGCCGGATTACATAATCTGCCGGCCGCTTTATCACGGTATTCTTTTCAACATGATAGCCCTTCGGAAGCATGGCTGCGGCCACCAGTAATGCTGCGATAAGGCCGAGGATGATATACAATACGAGCATGACAAACAATTTAGACTGGTAATTTACCAAATATTATAAGCCGGGCAATGGATATTCCATCAGCGGCGGGTACGGTAAAACCGTAAGGAACGGAGATAAAGAACCCCGTCCCGGGTATAGAATCGGGTGGGGAGTTGCTTATAGTTGCCTGATGCATCCTTTCCCTGAACTTCAAAATGCAGGTGGGGAAAAGCAGAAAACCCGGTATTGCCACTATAGCCGATCGCCTGTCCTTCCTGTAAAGTATCGCCCTCGTTGACCAATACCCCGTCTTTTTTTAAATGCCAGTACCAGGCCGAACTTCCATCTGCATGCCGGATGATCACATAATTCCCGTCTGCCAGGTTCTCCGGTTTTAATCCTCCTTTATCCGAATCGCTGCGGGTGGATTGCACCACACCGCTACGGGCTGCACAAACCAGGGTCCCTTTTTTTACTTTGAAATCGAGCGCCTTCTCCCCTTTATGACTGAAGGGGGTTTCATACCCCTGTACGAGGAACACTTTTTTACCGGTTTTAAACGGAAGGGAATAAATATAACTGCTGTCTTTTTTGTAATTCCGGTTCAACAACTCCGCCATATGATTGGAGTGCTGCATGACACAACTGACAGTACAAAGACTACCAGCTATTAATAAAAACCTGAAAAATGTCAGCAACCCCATATAAAACAGATAG
>CAZFLL010000113.1:0-12097 GCA_964519865.1 uncultured Chitinophaga sp.
CTTCATCGCTGTTTTTTAAACTTAGTAAGCATTCCTGAAGAGGAGTGCTTTTTTTGTGCTAAAACTTACTAGATATGTTGCGGGGGAAGTCAAAATAAAAAACAAACAGGTCGCCCCTACAAGGCTCTGATCATCATCAAAAACATAATACTACTAACTGGCCGCCCCGCTGGGGCTGATATTACGATTGCATCCTATAGAAAAAATCATTGAAAGCATCAATAACTTTCTCCAATATATTACACTAAGAAGGAGGCTGTTGACTACTAACTACCGACTAGTTTGTAACTTGCGCCATGACCCGCAAAGACCGCTACGATTACGTCATCCACTACTTCCAGGAACATGCCCCGGAAGCCGAAACTGAATTGTATTATGTCAATCCTTATCAGTTACTCGTGGCCGTTATACTCTCCGCGCAATGCACGGATAAGCGGGTAAACCTGACCACTCCTTCCATTTTTGCCCGATACCCCGATGCAGCCTCCATGTCAAAAGCGGAATTTGATGAATTGTTTCCCCTGATCAAAAGCATTTCTTACCCGAATAACAAGACCCGGCACCTGATCGGGATGGCCCGTAAAGTAATGGAGGAATTCGGAGGTAAGGTTCCGATGACGGTGAATGAACTGGTAAAATTACCGGGTGTGGGACGAAAAACCGCGAATGTGATCACTTCGGTGATCGACCAGCAACCGAATATGGCTGTGGATACCCATGTGTTCAGGGTGAGTAAACGGATCGGACTGGTACCACAAACGGCCAGCACCCCGCTGGCCGTGGAGAAAGTGCTGATCAAAAATTTTCCTGAATCATTGATACACAAAGCCCATCACTGGCTGATCCTGCATGGCCGCTATACCTGCCTGGCCCGCAATCCCAAATGCGCCGACTGCGGTTTACAACCGGCCTGTCGTTATTATCAGCAGGGAAATCGCTGAGTAAAAATTCATGGCGGATGAGTAGAAACTTATCCCCGAATTCAGCATCATAGCACAATCCTTGTATCAGTAGGCGGACTAATCATGCTATGAAACGCCATCAACTGTACATCACTGCCCTGCTGACCTGCATACTGGTTCTATTATTAAACAGTACACTTCATGCACAAATCCCTCCCCTGCAATGGGCCATTCAATATGGAGGAGGCAAGGTGGATATTCCCTATACAATAAAAATGACCACTGATGGTGGAACCATTGTGGGCGGTTATACCGATTCAAAAAACGGGGATGTAAGTGCCCAGCCCAACCGGGACTTCTGGGATCTCTGGCTGGTGAAACTGGATAAATGCGGGCAGATCCAATGGGAAAAATCAGTGGGTGGCACCGGGTATGAATCCGCCAGGGACCTGGTGCAGACGTCAGATGGTGGTTACCTTGTACTGGGTGAAACCAATTCCACCGATGGTGGCGTGGTGGCCGGTTATGGCGGTACCAAAGATATCTGGTTGCTGAAATTCTCTTCCAACGGCACCCTTGAATGGCAGAAACGATATGGTGGCTCCGGTCTGGATATCGGCAATCATATAGAACTGATGAAAGACGGCAGCTGCCTGATCGCCGCTTCCTCCACTTCCAATGATGGAAATATCACCGGCAATCACAGCACAGGAACGTATACCGATGGGGTGATCATGAAACTGGATGCCAGTGGCAATCTGTTGTGGAGTAAATGTTTTGGCGGATCCAAGAATGAAGAACTCTTCGATATAGAAGTGATCAACGGAACGATCTATACCACCGGTTTCACCAACTCGGTAGATGGCGATATTCCCCCCAGCCAGAAAAACTATGATGTGTGGCTGTTATCCATTGATGCCAGTGGCAATAAGATCATGAGTAAAATCTATGGCGGCTCCCAGAATGATGTGGCGTATTGCATGACCAAAGGCGCGGATGGTTCACTGACCATGGCCGGTTATACTACCTCTAACGACGGAGATGTAAGTGGCGCCAAGGGCAGCCAGGATTACTGGATCCTGAATGTTTCACAAAAAGGTAAACTGAACTGGCAGAAAGTATTCGGTGGTACCGATGCGGAATATGCGAAAACAATCATCACTGATAAAGACAGCAGCTATATTATCGGTGGTGTTACCTATTCCGACGACGGGGATGCCAGCGCCTCATTAGGGGAAGGGGATTTCTTTGTGCTCAAACTCAGACCCGACGGCAGCCTGGCCTGGAAAAAACACTGGGGCGGCAGCGGCACTGACTATATGCGGTCCCTCGTGCGTAATCCCAATAAAGATGAATACTATCTCGCCGGTGATTCTGATTCCGGTGATGGTGATTTCAGCAACGCTCAGGGCGATGCGGATTTTGCCGTGATCAAACTGAAAATACCTGAACTCAGTACCCAGGACTCAGCCGTATGTAATATCAATGGCTTTGTGCCCTTCCAGGATACTTTACCCGATATCTGTGGCTATGATTCTGCGATAGTAAAATATCATCCCGTGCCCCTGAGCGGCCCCTTCGACAGTATTAAAAAGATCGATACCATTTTTGCCGGTCAAAGTATTACCCTGCACAGCAATGGCAACGGCCGGATCACCTGGAACTCCCATGCCACATTAAGTTGCATTGATTGTTCCAGCCCGGTGGCCACTCCACTGACCACTACCAGGTATATCGCCACCAATGAATCACCGCTGGGATGCAGTGTGAGTGATGAGTTTACCGTGGTGGTACTCAATGATGCCGTGGTGGCCGTACCCACGGGCTTTACGCCGAATGGGGACGGACTCAATGATTATTTCGGTCCCCTGGGTAAGGTGCCGGAAGGTTACCGGCTGCAGATCTTCAACCGCAATGGGGAAGTTGTCTTCCGCAGTTCTTCCATCAACCAGCGATGGGATGGCCGTTACAACGGGTCCCTGCAACCGGCCAGTGTGTTTATTTACCTCGTGGATTATAAGGACCTGCAAAATAAAATGCATCAGCAAAAAGGAACATTTGTACTGATACGATAAGCTACATAAACCATAAACGCTAATCATGGACAGAAGAGATTTTTTTAAAACAGCGAACCGCACTGTACGCACAAAAAAAGCAACCGCTAAAAGCCGGGCCATGCTTTTTGCCGGACTCAATCCTTACAGCGGTCCCTGGACAGTCAATGAAGTAACACACCTGCTTAAACGCACCATGTTCGGGGCGAAAAAAGCGGATATCGATTATTTCCTCGGTCTGTCACCCGATGCCGCGGTAAATGAACTGCTCAATAACACGTTCACCCCGGCCCCGCCCCTGCGGGATTACGGGTTACTGGAAGATGAAGGTGTATGGTATGATGACCTGGGGGTGGCCATCGGGCAGACCTGGGTGAATGATCCGAATATGGCCAGCTTTGCCGGTATCCGAGGTTCGATCAACAGCCGCCGGGTGGACAGCCTGAAAAAATGGTGGTCCGGGCTGATCCTGAACCAGCAGCGCAGCATCCAGGAAAAAATGGTGTTGTTCTGGCATCATCATTTTTCTATCCAGTCCACCGAAGTGGAAAATTCGGCTATGCTGTACCGTCACCACAACCTGCTCCGCACCAATGCCCTGGGCAATTTCAAAACCCTGGTACGGGAAGTCACGATTGACCCGGCCATGCTGATCCACCTCAACGGGTACCTCAATTCCAAACAGGCCCCGGATGAAAACTATGCGCGGGAGCTGCAGGAACTGTTTTCCATTGGTAAAGGAAATGACTCCTTATATACAGAAGACGATGTGATCGCCGCGGCCCGGGTGCTGACCGGCTGGCGGATCAATGACATTCCGCTGGGTTCATACCTGGATACCGGTGCCCATGATACCGGGTCAAAGAGTTTCTCAGCCTTTTATAATAATACCACGATCAGCGGCAGTACCAATCCCACCCAGGAACTGGATGCCCTGATGGATATGATCTTCAATACCACGGAAGCCGCGCGGTTTATCTGCCGCAAACTTTACAAATGGTTTGTGTATTATGATATCAGCGATACGGTGGAAGCTGAAGTGATCACCCCGATGGCGGAAACCCTGAAAACGAATAACTATGATATCAAACCGGCCCTGGCGTTGCTTTTTAAAAGCGAGCATTTCTTCGACCCACTCAACCAGGCCTGTTATATCAAATCCCCGTTTGATATTATTGTCGGCACGTTACGTGAATTCAATGTAACACTACCGGCTTATACTGATTATACTAACGGCTATCCCTTCTTCAGTAATATTTACGGGCAGGCCGCAGATATGCAGCAGCAATTGTTCCAGCCACCCGATGTATCCGGCTGGCCTTCCTATTACCAGGAGCCCATGCATTATGAGTTATGGGTCAACAGTAACTCGCTGCCCAAGCGGGCTGACTTTACCGATGCCCTCGTCAACGATTCGGTGATCGATCTAAGGGCTTTTGCGAATTACTCATCGAATCCCGCTGATCCGAACCAGCTGATTACAGATGTAACCGCCTTGTTGCTGCGTTACCCATTATCGGCTAATTCAAAGACCTATGTCAAGACCCATTTCCTGACCAATAACACAACGGAAGATGCGGTATGGACCAATGCCTGGAACAGTAATAACAATGCCGTGATCAATACTTCACTGAAGGACCTGTTCCGGTTCCTGATGAATTTGCCTGAATTCCATTTATGCTGATGACTGAATTATCCATGTAAACACAAAACCATGATGAACCGCAGAAATTTTTTACAGAATACCGTACCCCTGGCCGTAACCATGCCCGGTCTGCTCAATGGATTTTCCTTTACCGCCAACGGCGCGGAGAGTCCGCTGGCCCGGTTACTGGAACAGACCCTCACCGATACTGACCATGTATTTGTACTGGTGCAGTTATCCGGTGGGAATGACGGACTGAATATGGTGATCCCCCTTGATGTATATGGCAATTATTATAATGCCCGTACCAATGTGGCCATTCCGCAGAGCCAGGTATTGCGGCTGGATGGCACCGATAAATCCGGTCTGCATCCGGCCATGACCGCCATGCAGCGGATGTTCAACGAAGGCAAGATGGCCATTGTGCAGTCTGTTGGTTATGAAAATCCCAACTTTTCGCATTTCCGGGCAACGGATTTCTGGAACAGTGCCGATACCCGTAACAACCGGAGGGAAAGGGTAAAGACCGGCTGGATGGGCCGTTACCTCGAGAGTGAATACCCCGGTTATCCCGATGCCTATCCCAGTGCCAGTATGCCTGATCCGCTGGCCATACAGATCAGCAATTTTCCCACGCTGATGGCGCAGGGCACTATTTACTCCATGGGTTTATCCATTACCAACCCGGAGAAGATCTACACGTTCGCCAATCCCTTTTCTGATTATCCGCTGAATTCAGCACCGGCCAATAAGGAGTTGAAATTCCTGCGGGTCATTTCTGAAAAGACAAAGATCTATTCCGATATCATACGGGCCGCTTACCAGCGTGCCGCCACACTGGCTACCTATCCCACGGAGAATGGACTGGCCGACCAGTTAAAGATCGTGGCCCGGTTGATCAAAGGCGGGTTGAAGACAAGAGTATACACCGTGACCATGGGTGGATTTGATACGCATAAGAAACAGGTGAATGCCAGTGATACCACCACGGGTATGCATGCCAAACTGATGAAGGATTTATCCGGAGCCATCAGTGCCTTCCAGGATGACCTGGAAAGGATGGGACTGGATGAGCGGGTGATGGGGATGACTTATTCTGAATTCGGACGCAGGATAAAATCCAATGCGAGCCTGGGTACCGACCATGGTGCGGCCGCCCCGCTGATCATGTTTGGTAAAAATGCCAAGAAAGGGATACTCGGTACCAGTCCGGAGATTCCAGCGGATATACAGGTCGTCAACAATATTCCTTTCCAGTATGATTTCCGCAGTGTGTATGCTTCTGTGCTGGAGCAATGGTTCTGTGTCAAGCAACCGGCTCTTGATTCCATTATGCTGCGCAATTTCCAGTCATTACCATTAATCACCGGTCCCTGCGGTGTAGCCGATGATCCGGAGGATAACAATAATGCAGCGGATAAACTGTTGCTGAAAATGTGGCCCAATCCTTATACCATCAATGCCACGATCCAGTTCTCCACCAATGGCGGCAATACCATGATCCAGCAGATCGATGGCCTGGGCCGGGTAGTGAAAGTGCTCACCAACCAGGATTATGCGGCCGGCACCTATAATCTTGATATCTACAATGACGGGCTGGCTTCCGGGGTTTATTTCCTGCGGTTGCAGAATAAAGCGTTGCAAAAGGTGATCAGTGTGATGAAGATGCCCTGATCGGATGTATTTTCAACAGTTAAACAGGTTTATAAAAACACCCTTTCCGGGTGTTTTTCTTTTTTTATAGCTGCTGTCCCAATCTAGTTTTAGCCTGCACTATATGTCTTGTAAAAAGCAAGACAATCCTTATCGCTTAAAATATACAGGCATGAAACAACTATACTTTACCATTCTATTGCTTCCCTTATTGCTTGCAGGATTCCAAATGAATGCGCAAGGCTACTACTTTTATGATGACAGGCATTATGAAGGTACCTTTATAGTAGAAACAGGAATTAAAAGTGGTATCCTGAACGCCTTCACCGATATCGGAGGCAAAAGCGGCCCGGGAAAACAATTTATCAAAGACCTGAACCCGGTTTTCAGCCGCCCCTGCTTTGGATTTTATTCCAGCCTGATGTATAAAGAGCGGATCGGTATACGAATACAGTATACTTCAGGTACGATTACTGCGGCTGACAGCATTTTAAAATCAGTCAGGCAAAGCACCGGCGGCCGCTATGAACGGAACCTGAGTTTCCGCAGCCCGATCAGGGAGTTTGCTTTACTGATTGAAATTCACCCACTGAATTTCCGGAACGATTTTCTCCGGGAGAAAGAGCCTTCCCGCTTCTCGCCTTATATACTGGCCGGGACCGGCATTTTTAGTTTTGATCCGCAGGCTAAACTGGATGGAAACTGGTACTCGCTTCAACCCCTGCATACCGAGGGACAAGGTTTTGCCAATTACCCGGAAAGCAGACCTTATTCATTAAAGCAACAGAACCTGCTGGCAGGTGGCGGACTTCACTACGAGATCAATGCCTGGCTCAGCGGAAAACTTGAATTCATTCACCGCTTCCTGCAAACCGATTACCTCGATGATGTGAGCCATGACTTTTATATCGACCCTGTTTATTTTGACCAGGAACTGCCTGCTTCCAAAGCCCGGCTGGCCCGGCAATTATCTGACCGCAGGGCGGAAGTGGATCCTGGTCATAAATACAACAACTACTACCAACGGGGCAATCCCGGGGATAAAGATGCCTTCTTCAGTGTTGAGATCGGTCTTGGTTTCCTGATCGGCCGGATGCGTCGCTGATCCCGCAGCATTCGCTTGCCCCGGCGATACTGAAACTGTATCTTTGGAAACAGGATGCCGGAACAACTACATATCACCCCTTCGTTCAACAGCCTGCTGTCCTTCAGGCCCCTGGTGGCTGCCCTCAAAAAGAATATTGAAGAAGGCAATACCGGTATGAAAAAGTTATACGGGCATGTCGTGCGTGAACTGGAATCGCATCCCGAACTGATGACCACCGTGCATGACCTGTCCCTGCTGGACCCTCACCATGAACTGATCGAGGAATTGCTATCAGCCGTCTTCCCGCCTACTACGGCCAACTATATGTACGGGATCTCCTACCCTTTTAAGAACCTGGCCGTATATGCGTCGCCCCTGTTCAAGAAAATAATGATCCGGGAAAATACCAATGAGATCCTCGTGGGCGATGACCCCGATCATTCACTGGAAAAACAACGGCTGCATTTTGCCTATGGACTTATCTTAAAAAAATATTTCGGATTCGACAGTCCCGAAAGTTCAAAAGTGATCTACCCCGTTACAGATGAACAAACCGGCCTTACCCGCTATATGGAAATGCGGCTGGATGGCCGTTTCATCGACGTATCACCAGCCGGTGAAATGCCCGCCTTGCCCGCCAGCCTGCTCGACCCCGACAGCAACCGGCTCTATACCCAGGAAGAACTGATGCAACGGGTGCCGCTGGATAAATTTGTTTTTGAAGGACTGACCGTCTTACGGATCAATGAAGTGACAGAACAGGCCGTGATCGCGGAAATGAAAAATTTCCTGCTGGATTTTAACGGGCTGCCCGGGAGTGTATCGTTTACCAGGTTGGAAAAACTGGTGCAGGACCTGATCGGGCTGAAAGACCTGACCATCGGGATCACCCCTTTCTTCAAAATACAGGGGCACTATGTATATTCCGAACTGCATAACAGCCATAGCCTCCTTTACCGGCATTGCAGCAGTACGACAGAGAAGGATGAAATCAGCGATTACAGTAAAATACTCTTCCGGGATAATGACCAGCCGGTACTTTACCAGGTGCTGGATAAACACCATACCCATCATATCCAATGCCTGCATAATTATTATCGTGCCGGCAGCCGGAGTATTATCATCTGTCCACTGAAACAAGGCAACGATTTACTCGGTTTACTGGAGATCAGTTCTGCTGAACCCGGCTATCTCCAGCCCTATCATATTAATAAGATCGAAGCGGCTGTGCCTTTGTTCAAAATCAGCCTGGAGAAAAGCCTGGACCAGCTCAATAACCAGGTGGAGGAACTGATCAAGAAAAAATTCACTGCGGTACAACCCGCCGTGGAATGGAAATTCACCGAAGCTTCGCTGAACTACCTGGTCAACCTGTACCAGCAATCGGAAATCAGGCTGGAACGGATCGTATTTGAAAATGTATTCCCCATTTACGGGGCGATTGATGTACGCAATTCATCCACGGCCCGGTCGAGAGCCGTACAGGCCGATCTGCAGGAACAGCTGCAACTGGCTGCCGCGGTGATCAAAAAAGCACAGGATGTACAGCCATTCCCGATTTTACAGGAACTGGATAAAAAGACCAATAACTATATCAAAGCTGTAACCGATACGCTTCGCTCGAATGAAGAGATGGCCGTTTATGATTTCCTGCAGGGACCATTACTGGCTTTATTCAATCACTTACTGGAAACAGAACCGGCGGTGAAACCGGAACTGGATGCTTATTACAACAGTCTTGACCCGCAACGTCAGATCCTGTACAATCACCGGAAAAAATACGAACAGAGTATTGCCCATATCAATGAAACCCTGGCCCGTTTTATTGATAAGGAGCAACAGGCTGCACAGAAGATCTACCCGCATTATTTTGAACGGTTCATCACCGACGGACTGGAGTTCAATATTTTCATGGGTCAATCGATCAGTCCGCGTAAAAAATTTGATGAAATCTATCTCCGCAACCTGAAGATGTGGCAACTGACAGTGATGGTCAAAGCAGCCCGGATTACCGCCAGACTGGAAAAGGAACTGCCCATGCCCATGCGGACCACCCAGCTGATCCTGGCAAGTAACCAGCCGCTGACAATCTGTTTCCGTACAGAGGAACGAAAATTCGATGTCGATGGCGTGGGCAATACCCGCTATGAGATCATCAAGAAGCGGATTGATAAAGTACATATTAAAGACAGCGAGGAAAGACTGACCCAGCCCGGTATGATCGCCATTGTTTACACTCAGGCCAGGGATGCGGCTGAATACAAAGAGTATATTGAATTCCTGCAAAGCAAGCAATTGCTGCAGCCCGGCATTGAAAGCCTGGACCTGGAAGAGTTGCAGGGTGTATCCGGGTTAAAAGCACTCAGGGCCTGTATTCAACCGGAAGACATAACCAGCGAAACACCTGTTGTAAAAGCAGGAAAAGTTTTGGCGCCTTAGTTCAGGCTATTTGCGGTAAGGGAAACGCAGGATCGTTGCTTTCTCCGCCCTGCCTTCATTGGAAATATACATATCCCCGTTTGATTTAAAGGTGATGCCCTCCGGCTGGGGAAACAGTTTTTTACCCAGTTCATATACTCCTTCGAGTTTACCATCCAGCCCGGTGATCACGAGCTGATTACTGGCTGAGGAAAGAATGAATAATTTCTGCAGGACCGGATGAATAGCTGCAGCTGAGGGTTCAAACCGGCCGCTTTTAAACGGTGAAGCCGTTTTGACATCTTCCACAGCAATTGTATACACGGGGGTCGGATCAAACCCGGTGGAATCCAGGTAACAGGCATAGGCACTCACCACCTGTTTATGATCCGATTCGCAATTTTTGCAGAGCAAAATCAGTGCTTTACGGGCCGGGTCATAGTACATCGATTCAAAATCATTGGTACCACCGATCCCGATCTTCCCCAGTTCCACGCCGGCTGTTTTACCAGTACTGTCTTTGGCAATCATGGTGATCAGTCCGTCGCTCCGCAATACATAAGGTACACTGCTGACCACCGCCACATCCTCATAATCCCCTTTTCCGCCAAATACTACTTCTGATTTGATAGCTTTGGTCTCCTTATCGAGGTAAAACAGTTTACCTGATTCATCATTATGGGCAATAAATTCATCCAGTTTATTATCCCAGGCCAGGCCGGAGATCTCTTTTAATTTAGGGTCGAGTTTATGCGTAAATACCTGGCCAAAATTATAATGAGGAGGGGATTGAATCCGTCGTACTTTATTAGTATTGCAACTGCTGAAGAAAAGCACTAACACACCTGTAAACCACCCGCCAGCACTTAAATTTAAACAACGCATTCTTCTAATTTTCATTAAATTTATCAAAAGTTATCTTTATTACACGATGGAAAATCCGTCAGCACTGTTGAAAGAGGCCCAGGACTATGCCAGTCAGCTTATTACCACGAAAGTCAGCAAGGATGTAACCTTTCATACATTGCTGCATACCCGTGAGGTAGTGGCGGCCTGTACCAGGATCGCTGAACAGGAAAATCTGCCTGCGGAAGATTTGCTTGCCCTGCAGGTGGCGGCCTGGTTTCATGACACCGGCTACAGTGCCGGACAGGCCAGGGGTCATGAAGGGGTGAGTGTGCAGCATACCATCGCTTTTTTTAACAGCCACCCGGTGGAAGAGGCATTCGCCGAAAAAGTGAAGGGCTGTATCATGGCCACCCGGATGCCGCAAAATCCGCAGAGTAAAATAGAAGAAATTCTCTGCGACGCGGATCTTTTCCATTTAGGCTCTCCCAACTTCAAGGAGAAAAGCCGCTTACTCAGAAAGGAATTAATTGACTTCAACGGGGAAGAATGGTCTAAGAAAGACTGGCGCCAGAATAATATCGCCTTCCTCGAAGCCCATAATTATTTTACCGCTTATGGCCGGAAGATTTTACAACCGGCCAAGGAAGAACACCTGGCCCGTTTGCTGGAAAAGCATCCCCCTGAACAGGTAAAAGAAGAAAAGAATAACGATCACGATCAGGATGATGAAGAGCAGGAACATTTATCTGATGAAGAACTGAAGCTGAAACGGTACAAGGAAAACCAGACCGAACGGGGCATCAGTACTGTTTTCCGGATCATGGCGCAGAACCAGAGCAACCTGAGCCAGATGGCCGATTCAAAAGCCAATATCCTGATCTCGGTGAACTCGATCATCCTCACCATTGTGATCTCCACCCTTTCCACCAAACTGGAAAGCAACAGTTACCTGCAGATTCCTGTGATCATCCTGGTGACGGTATGTGTGTCCGCCATTGTATTTTCCATTCTCGCCACCCGGCCCAATATCACCGTAGGCACTTTCACCCCGGATGATATAAAGAATAAAAAAACAAACCTGCTTTTCTTTGGCAATTTTTATAAAATGAGCCTGCCCGATTATGACTGGGCCATGCAGGAATTACTCGCCGATAAAAACTATCTCTACAGCAGCCTGGTCAAGGACAATTATTTCCTTGGTGTCGTCCTCGCCAAAAAATACCGCTGGCTGCGCATCGCCTATAATGTATTTATGTTCGGTATCATCATCGCCATGATCGCCTTCGCCGTAGCGGTGGCGATCCCGCAGGCTACTGAAGTATATGCTCCGGGATAGTGAGAGAAGTTAGTAGTCGGTAGTCAACAGCCCCTACTTAGATGATTTCGTGTGTTTTTCCCGCATTAGGCGGGACAGGCGTGGGGAACCAATTTGCCGCAGGCAAATCAATCCGTGTTAATCTGTGCAACCTGCCTGCCGGTAGGCAGGTCC
>CAZFLL010000114.1:0-7064 GCA_964519865.1 uncultured Chitinophaga sp.
CCAGTGTACCGGTCAGACCGATACCACCACCCCAACCGGCAGAAAGTTCCAGCTGGTCGGAGGATTTCTCTTCCAGTTTCCAGTTGATATCCACGGTACCGTCTTCGGCATTGGGTACCACACCGGGGTTAATGGTTTCCTGGTTAAAATATTGCAGGTTGGCCAGTTCCCGTTGTGAACGGATCAGGTCGGAACGACTGAAGAGTTCACCGGGCACGGTTCTTAACTCGCGACGGATTACATAGTCCTTGGTCTTATCGTTACCGGCAATGGTCACGTTCTTGATCCTGGCCTGCGGACCTTCCATGATCCGGATCTCGTAATCGATGGTATCGTTGTATACCGCGGTTTCCACGGGTTCAGCGCGGAAGAAAAGATAACCATCATCCATATAGAGTCCGCTGATATCGCCTCCTTCCTGTGAGGCTTCTTTTCCAAGACGCTTGTTCAGGATGGCCACGTTATAGATATCGCCTTTGTTGATCGCGAGGATCACACTCAGGACCGAGTCGGAATATTTTGAATTACCCTTCCAGGTGATATTGCCAAAATAGTAACGGCGGCCTTCGTTTACTTTCAGGTCCACGTTCAGGTTGCCGGCCGTTGTTTTATACTGGGTATCCGCCACGATCTGCGCGTCCCGGTATCCCATCGAGTTATAGTAGTCCAGCACTTTGTCTTTGTCTTCTTCAAATTTCTTGTCGTCAAACTTGGCGCCGCTGAACATCTTGAACCTGAAATAAGGATCGAGGAGGGCCTTGGTCTTGCTCACCGAGAGGAAGCCCCAGTCGCGCATGTACTGGTTAAAGGAGAAGGGTTTGTTCTCCCCGTAAGGACTAACCGCTTTATCGGGATAGAATGTGAAGCGGGACATTTCCTTGGTTCCTTTCAGTTGCTTTTTCAGCTTCAGGTCATCGATATTTTCGTTGCCATAAAAGCCGATCTGGCCGATCCTGACTTTCGCTCCCTTATCCACGTATATGTTCAGGAGGTTGGAATTGATGTAGGTGGTATCCGGTTTTTCTTCAATCCGCACGGTTACGTTCCGGAATCCTTTATCCGAAAAGTGCTTGGTGATTTTTTCGTTGAGTTCGCGGCGGATATTTTCAGTAATAATGGTCTGTTTGGTCAGGGTTACTTTACCCAGGATGTCTTCTTCCTCTGATTTTTTAACCCCGTAAAATTTATAGTTGCCGAGTCTCGGTCGTTCCTGCACACTGATTTCGATCCACACTTTTTCTTCTTCAATGCGGGTAACGAAGATCTGGACGTTGGCAAATAATTTTTGTCTCCACAAAGAAGCGATGGCTTTACCGAAAAGTTCGGCACCGGGGTGAACGAATTTATCGCCCGGCTGGATATTCGCAATGGAATAAACAATGGATGTATCAAGATAACGGATACCGGTGATGCTCACACCGCCGATGGTATACTCTTTGGCAATACGGGCTTTTGTCCATTCAAGCAATTTGGGATCCAGTGAGGTGGGATTGGAAGTATCCGGTACTTCCTGGGCCACTGCGGCAAATCCTGAAAGAAGCGCTAACAGCATTGTGATCCCGAACCGTTGTAAAAATCGTTGCATGTGTAATTGTTCTGGTCGTCAATTCCCAAATAATGGGAGTTAAATTGTTTATTTTCCGCGATTTATAAAAATACCGCCTTCATGATCCGGCGGCAAATTAACGGTTAATATCGAAAGTCTTTGTTAAAACAAGCTCCCTCAACCGGTCAGGCCTGGGTCTTTGATTCCACCAGCTGATCACTGGTTTTCCCAAACCTTCTTTCCCTGTTCTGATAGTCCAGGATGGCTTCGTACAGGTTTTCTTTCCTGAAATCGGGCCAGCGTACGTTGGTGAAATATAATTCAGCATACGCCAGCTGGTAAAGCAGGAAATTACTGATCCTGTATTCCCCGCTGGTGCGGATCATGAGTTCGGGATCCGGGAATTCGCTGGTGCAAAGGAAATGCTGCAGGGTATCCTGGTTGATCTCTTCCACATTCAGCCGGTTCTGTTTTACTTCAAAGGCGATATTTTTCACCGCATTCAGCAGTTCCCAGCGGCCACTATAACTGAGGGCCATTACCAGGTTCAGCCCTGTATTCTCTTTCGTGATATCGAGCGCCTCATTCAGTTCTGCCCGTGCATAATCAGGCAGCATACTCATATCCCCGATCACATGGAGGCGGATATTGTTTTTATTGAGACTTTCCACTTCTTTCCGGATGGTGCTGACCAGCAATTCCATCAGGCCCACCACTTCATATTCAGGCCGGTCCCAGTTTTCGGTGGAGAAGGCATAGAGGGTCAGGTAGCCCACCCCCAGTTCAGCACATCCTTCCACAATATCCCTTACACTTTCCACGCCATGAAAATGACCAAAAAGCCGGTCTTCCCCTTTCTCTTTCGCCCACCGGCCATTCCCATCCATGATGATGGCAATATGCCTGGGGAGGCGGTTTTTATCTATTTTTTCGAGTAAGGCAGACATAAAAAACCCCCTTTAAACGGGGGCACGAAGGTACCGTCAATTTTCGGGATTTTGGGCTTTTTTAACGCCAAAAATGCCTGAAACCGTGGCGGAGAGGGTGTTTTAGGGGAGAAGGTACGAGCTAAGAGGTACGAGGTACGAGCGGGATGCCTTAAAAGTGAGGCATTGGGGTGTTTGGGGGAGAAGCTGCGAGCTGCGAGGTACGAGGCAAGAGGTACGAGCTGCGAGGTACGAGGTACGAGCGGGATGCCGTAAAAGTGAGGCTTTTAGGGATTTTAGATTAAATGTTCTTAGGAGTTACGCCAGCCAGACAGAGGAGTGTTCATTGTCCCCCGCTGGCGGGGGAAGCGGGTCAGAAATAATGAACCCTTCAAATGGGGGTGGATATAAGAAGATGATCTTATATCCACCCCCATTTGAAAATACATTATAGTGGCAGATCCGACCCCCGCCAGTCTTGATCCCGATTTTTTTCGGGGCGGGGGACAATGTAAAGCCCTCTCTCCGGCATGCGTAATGAGAATCCCGTAAAAGTGATTGAAATGGGTGTTTTAGATAAAACGTTCTAAGAATGTTCCTGACAGCTGACACCCGACACCCTTTTTAATTGCCAGCTGACGTCGGGCACCTGTACGATTGCAGGTTAAATGTCAGGTGAAACATGGCCGTTACAAACTGGTCTTTTTGCTTGCTGTTGCCACGCTGGAGTCCATCCACACCAATGGGGGTGCCCAGTTCCCAGGAACGGTCGCTGAGTAAACGGGCATTGGAAGGACTGCCATCGGGATTATTGGGGAAGATCGCCGGATTGACGTAGGTCTTGCTTACATCATCCAGGTAATCTGTATTGGTAAACCGGTGCAATACTTCAAAGGCAATATTCATCCGGCTGTTGATCGCGTACTTGATACCGCCACCGAAGGGAATACAAAGCGCCATCGTGCTGTATGGTTTACGGTCAGGATAGGCGGCATTGCCTTGACCTTCGGTACCGAGCGGGCGTAAGAAGATTTTTTCACCCCGCAGGTAAGCATAGGGATCATAATTAAACACACCTGCCCCAAATGTAATGTAGGGGGTGAAGCTATAACCCGGTTCACCGGGCATAAAACGGAAAAAATTGAAATCACCCTGTAAGGTCAGTTCCCATACCTTGGTATTGAAACTCAGGTTACGGGTTGGTAATACCTTACTATGTGTATTGTAAATATCAGAATAGCCAAGCTGTGCGAAGGATACACCCACACGGCCGGCGATATAGTTGCCGAAATTTTTACGGAAAAAGACGGTACCGGCAAACTTAGCCCTGTTGAGACGGGCCTGTGTGTTGATATCACCGAAATAATGTCCGGCGCCTGCGCCGAATCCGAATTCACCTTCCTGAACAATGGCATCCTGGGACTGTACAGCACTTGTTACCACACTGAGGGAAAGGACAATAGCTAAAATCTTCTTTTTCATAACTAAAACAGGGCGTGATTCAATAGAACGATAAAAGTAGCTAATTTCTTATAAACAGGGTCCTGTTTAATTGCGTTTATCCAGTCCCCAGGTCAGTTTATTGCGGAGTGTCTGGAGGAAATTATTTTCACTGAGCCGGACCAGGTTGATCCTGAAATCCTCTTTTTTAACGGCCAGGGTTACATTTTTATTGACGATCTCGCGCCGGGAGTCGAGGGCGCAGATTATTTTATCGGTACGGCTTTCCACTTCAAAGGAAATGATATTGGTATCCGGGACCACGATGGGGCGTACGTTCAGGTTATGCGGGGCAACGGGGGTAATCACAAAACTGCCTGAGTCGGGAAATACAACAGGACCGCTGCAGCTGAGTGAATAACCGGTGGAGCCGGTGGGGGTGGCCACGATCAATCCGTCGGCCCAATAGGTATTCAGGAATTCTCCATTCAGGTAGGTATGTATTTTGATCATGGAAGCCACATCCTGTTTATGGATCGAAAATTCGTTCATCGCATAGGGGATATTGCCAAAGAGCGGCATATCGGCATCCACATGGATGAGGGTGCGGGAATCATTGACATAGGTGCGGCGGGCAATTGCCTTCATGGCCGATTTGACTTCATTGCGGCCAATACTGGCCAGGAAACCCAGCCGGCCGAAATTGATCCCCATGATGGAAATCTTTTTATCCTTTACCAGGGTGATCGTATCGAGCAGGGTACCATCCCCACCCAGGCTGATGATAAATTCAATTTCTTCAGTAAGGTCTTCGGATAAATGAAAAGTCTTGGTTTCCTCCGGAATACGGATCTCATTCCTGATCTGCTCAAAAAAAGGCTGGTAAATGACGGGCTCAATCTTCTGGTGTTCCAGTTCGTCAAAAAAAAGCTGCACATCTTCCTTGTGCTCTGTATCAAATATCCTGCTGTAGATCGCTGCCTTCATGTTAGAAAATAGACTTTCTGTGTAAATATAACCCGTTTTGGCCTAACTGGTTGAAGCTATACTCAAAGCGGAAGATCACATCATAAAAAGTAAGGATGTCAATACCGATACCGGCTGAATGAAGCAACCGGTTGCTCAGTACATTTTCACCGGGCTCCGGGTTGTATACATAACCACTGTTGCCATAAATTTTTCCAAATACACGGAAAGGGATCGTCTCTGATTTTCCTCCTTTACGCGGAATCCGGATGCCAAAATTCAGGAACTCCCGGGTGAATGTGGCTTTGAGGTAACCACCGGCCACCCCATCCACCACATAATACTCATAGCCCTGCATAAACACATCCCCATAGCCGAGAAAACGGGCGTTGAAATAAGGTTGTCTGAATGGCAGTTTAATCCCCGCAAATACCATGGCACTGAAAAAAGTTTTGGGGGTAACCGGCCAGCTTCCCAGTCCCTTGAGCTGTAACTGCCAGATATTATTGCTGCGGTCGATCCCGCTTTTACGGAGATTAACATTGGCGGCATAGCCCCGGGTGGGATAAGGGTTATAATCGACATTGTAAAAACTCATGTTGTAATAAATCTCCGGGAAACTCAGCCGGTGCCGGCCATCTTTAAAATAATCAGGATTGAGCTGTACGATGGTATCTTCCACCACCTCGCTGGTATAACCGATACCGATGCTGTGCCTTGTATTGATCGCCCGGCGGTAAGTGAGTTCAGCCTGGGTATTGAAAAAATTGCGTACAAAGCGGTTATTGTCTTTCAGGAAAACCTGTTTATCATTGATGGTATTGTAGTTGAGTTCGCGGTTTTTACCCATGGCAAAGCTCAGCTTCATACCCCATTTCATGGCTTTGTCAATGTACAGCCTGTCATAGCCGATTGAAATCTGTTTGGTATAACCAGACAGCAGCCAGAGCCTGAACTTATCATTATTTCCGGTTGCGTTATTGTATAAAACCTTCACCCCGTAATTCACGCGGCTCAGGCTGGCTTTCTGTTCCACCAGCCATTGGTTCAGGTTACGGTCAACCGGTTTTAAGTAAGGCAGGGGGAAGAGATACCATCTTTCTTTGACGGTTACCGAGATGTCGATCACATTTCCCCTGAATCCTTTGGCGGCCACCACGACTGAATGAAAAAGGGCGGTATTCATGAGTTGCCGGCGGGCGTCTTCAAATTTTTTTACGAGATCAGAGAGGGAATACGCATCCCCGGTATGTACCGGTATTTCGCGGAGGATGATGGGCCGGCGTGTTTTCTTATTGCCGGTGATATCGATTTCACCAATGATGTATTTAGCTGATTTAGGGGTGATCGTGGTATCCTCCAACGGGGCAAGTACAGCCTGCTGTGCCAGCAGTGTGCTGCTGAACATAATCGCCAGGATCAGGGCAGGGTAATATTTGATTTCCGGCCTCACCAACAGGCTCCCTGCTTTATATTTAAAAAATATAAATGTTTTCAATCCTGTAAAATACGGGTAAAAGAGATCAGATCTTCAGGTAATTCATCAGGTTATCATAATTATCCTTCAATTCATTCGTATACAACTCTTCCCCGAAAAAGTATTTCACATTGTATTCGTACCGCTGAAAAGTGGCCACAATGTCGGAGATCTCGGGTTTATTGATCCGGATGGTCACCTGCATGATCCCGGTTTCGGGGTCATTGGTGGTATTGAGCTGGGTGATCTGCGCGTCGTTGGTTTCCACCAGTTTGCTGATCTCATTAAAGGAATACTGGTTGCTGTCCACTTCCAGTACAATGAGACCGCCGGGTTCATTGAGGCTCATGAATTCGGAAGCCTGTTTCAGCAGGTCGTTATAGGCCACGGTGCTGATCAGTTCACCTTCCTCATTGATCACGGGTACCACGCTCAGCCCGTTTTCCGCGGCAATCTGAACGGCTTTCAGGAAATGTTCAGATCCTCTTACCGCTGAATTACCAAAGGATTGTTGTAATGAACTGAGTTCTGCATGGTCATTCTCCGCCATCAGCAGATCGTCTTCACTGATCAGTCCTGAGTATTTTTCGCCTTCCACAATCGGCAGGTGTGTGACATGGTTATCATTCATGAGCTGAAGGGCCTGGTACACCTTGTCGGTAAGGTGTAAATAAGGGAGTGACTGAGATTCAAGTTCTCTGGTTAACAT
>CAZFLL010000114.1:7074-8343 GCA_964519865.1 uncultured Chitinophaga sp.
CGGCTTTATATGTTATCAGAACTCAACGCCGGTGGCGGCGGTTCTGTGAAGACTGCAACGGTCAGGCGACTGCTGCAGGCTCATTCAGTTTTTTTAAGAATTTGTGCAGGATGGCATTGAACTCATCCGGCACTTCCATCATGGGCGCATGCCCGCATTTATCTACAAAATACAGTTCACTGTTCGGGATCAGCTTATTGAACTCGCGGCCCACAAAGGGCGGGGTGATCGTATCATTATTGCCCCAGACCAGCAGGGTGGGTTGTTTGATCTGGTTCAGTTCCTCTCCCAGGTTATTGCGGATCGCGCTTTTGGCCAGGGCAATGATCTTGATCGCTTTCAGGCGGTTATTCGTGATGCTGTATACTTCATCCACCAGTTCCTTGGTGGCGGTCTTCGGATCATAGAACGTCAGTTCCGTCTTTTTGCGTATGTATTCATAGTCGCCCCGCTTGGGATAACTATCCCCCATCCCGTTTTCAAAGAGGCCTGAACTACCGGTCAGGATCAGGGATTTGATCCGTTCGGGGTGTTTCAGGGTATGTACCAGGGCCACATGACCGCCGAGTGAATTACCCATCAGGTGTACCCCGTTAAGGTCGCGTGTTTCCAGGAATTTATTGACAAACTTGGCCAATCCGCCCACTGAAGTATGCAGGATATCCATATCCAGCAGGGGCAGCATGGGCACTATTACTTTGTTGTATTGACGGAAATATTCGATCAGGCTTCTGAAATTGCTGAGCGCCCCGAAAAGTCCATGCAGAAGCACCAGCGGTTCCCCGCTGCCTTCTTCGATGAACTTAAACTTTTCTATTTGTTTGATTTCGTAATCCATGGGCAGTCAATCTGAGCTTTTTCTCTGGTTGCTAAAATAAACGTTTTGCGGTAAAATTCAGGTGTTTGTAGCACAAAACAAGCCTGATTTGCACAAATATAGGGGCTGTGCGTCTGTTTTGCTCACCGGAAAGGAAATTGCCGGTGAACTTTGTGGCAGTGATGGAAAAATCCCGGGTATGCCTGAAATGGAATGCTATCAACGCGGTGGTACCTGATGGGAAACTTTGTCAAAGAAAGCAGTCAGTTCCCCAAAGAGGTCTTTGAACCAGGGCAGTACCTGTCCGATCAGTCCGATCACTTTAGGTCCCAATGGTTCTATCCAGGTATATACGATCGATTTATCAATGGTTTCCGGCCGCAGCAGATCCATTTTTGCCGCATAAAACAACAGCACACTGTATACGAGTGTATACATCGCCACATAAAAAA
>CAZFLL010000114.1:8443-12047 GCA_964519865.1 uncultured Chitinophaga sp.
ATGGCATAAATGATATCGATGATCATATGACTGAAACGTTAGTATACCCCGGTTCCGTACCGCCAGGCTGTTAAAATCAACCTTATTTCGCGAGCAGTTCTTTCACCAGGGTGGAGATGGTTTTGCCATCCGCTTTACCGGCCAGTTGTTTGCTGGCCACCCCCATCACTTTACCCATATCTGCAGGGGAAGAAGCACCGGTGGCTGCAATAATGGTGGCCAGTTCTGCTTTGATCTCTTCTGCTGATAATTGTTTGGGGAGGAATTTTTCGATCACTGCGATTTCCTCTGCTTCTTTTTTGGCCAGTTCAGGACGGTTTTGCTGGGTAAATATTTCGAGTGAATCTTTCCGTTGCTTCACCATTTTCTGCAGCAGTTTGATCTCCTCCTCTTCTGATACAGATCCTGTACCACCTTCGGCTGTTTTCGCCAGGAGGATCGCGGCTTTAATGGCACGCAGGCTTCTGAGGGCGGCTTCATCCTTGGCCAGCATGGCGGTTTTCAGTTCGCCCATAATTTTTTGTTCTAAACTCATATCGGTTGATTTGAATGATTCGTACTAAAGATCAGGCTTTGTTTTCTTTCAGTTGTTTTGCCCTGAATTTTTCATAAAAGCTTTTGGCAAAGGCTTTCATTTCCTCCACCTGGTCGGGATAGCGGGTGGCCCTTCCATAGGTATCGGCCATGGTCATCAGGGTCTGGTAAAAGAAGTCCGCCATTTCGTCCACCATCATATCCTTGGTCCAGAGATCGATCCGGAGGGCGGCTTTTTCGGCCCCGTCCCAGAAAGAGATCATCATCGCTTTTGCTTTCTGTGCGTTTTCAGCACCTGTATCAGTAGCGCTCCAGCTGATGGCGCCAGGTATCCGTTGTTCATCGGTTTCCACTTCAATCGTGATCGTTGATTTATTCATATTCCTTTTTTGAGAGAGCAAAGGTAATTCAAATCAGGCGATGGTTTCCTCGATGACTTTCCAGTACTGCGAGGCGGCCTTATCCCAGTCAAAGGCGGTTGCCCTTTCCAGTCCTTTCAGCTGCAGTTGATCACGCAGCCGTTCGTCTTTATAGATCCGCATCAGCTGATCAGCGATGGATTGTATACTATGCGGATCGGCATAGAGCGCGGCATCACCGGCGATTTCCTGCATGGCGGAATTTTCGCTGGTAATCACGGGCACACCTGATTGCATGGCTTCAGCCACGGGCAGACCGAATCCTTCGAAAAAAGAGGGATATACCAGGGCATAGGCGCCTGCGGTTAGGGCCGCCAGTTCTTCTTCCGGCAGGTAACCGGTCAGGATCACATCATGCCGGTATTTATAGGATTTAAGGCTTTCGGTAAAAGCTTCATATTGCCAGGCCAGCCGGCCGGCGAATACGAGTTTAAGGGAGGATTGCTGTCTTTTTTTAAACAGGGAAAAAGCTTTCAGCAGGTTCATCCCGTTTTTGCGCGGATGAATGGAGCCGGCTGATAAAAAATAAGCGGCGCCACCTGTGTATTTCTGTTTTACGGCTTCGCGTTCTTCATAGGATTGCGGATGAAAGGAAGGGCGGATACCATTATGTATTACACTGATTTTACCGGCCGCTTCCGGGTAATGTTCAAGAATATCTTTCCTTGAAAAATCAGAAACAGTAATGATCTTTTTTGCTTTCCGGATAAAATCCGGGGTATTGCGTTTATAATAGGATAATTGTGTTTTGGGGATGCCGGCCGGGTAATGCAGAAAAGCGAGATCATGCAGCACCAGGCACTGCGGAACGGTTGTTCGCCCGGAGCAAAAACCATCGGCCGAGAAAAAAACATCCGCTTTATATTTTTTGAGGGCGGATGGTATTTTAAAATCGTACCAGTATTTCCAGAGCAGGGGGTGGCGGGCGGCGGGACCCAGCACTACGGGTGTTACATTTTTTCCAAAAACAAATTTTTCATCAAAGGGCCTGTCAAACAGGAAGATAAATTCATGTTCCGGATGTGCTGCCGTCATCCTTCGTACTATTTCGTGCAGGAAATGCCCATATCCTTCCAGGTAATCTTTCAGTAAAAAACGTGTATTGACGGCTATTCTCATACGTGGTCACAAAGGTAATTGCTCCCTGCCTGATTCCCGTGTAAATCGCCGGATACGTACAGAAATAAAACCGGTTTACTTACGTAAATGCGCTTAGACGATTCATTCGTTTTCCGCCTGTTTTCTACTGTTTCATTTTGCCGCATTGCGCAAGCATTTTCACTGTGGATATTCATGAAATACCGGTTTTAAAATAGGGCAGTTATACAATTGACAGGTCCATCCCCGCGGTCTACTTTTACAGTGTACCGTTTCTTCTGAAACCAAAACTCCGACCTATGAAACAGATCTACATGAAGTCTCTTCTCCTTACTGGTTTCGTTATATTCAGTTTACTTAAATCAACCAGCGGCCACGCGCAGATCACGCCTTGTCCGTATAATTTCCCTACGGGCAGTACGGTATTTGATACGGTGATCAACACGCCTCCCGGTATCAATACACTGGAGATAAAAGTACCCCAGGCGGATCCCTTTGCCGGGATGGTCACCTGTTTAAAGGTATGCGTGACCATTACGGGGGTGGTGGATTCGGTGAGTGTGGAGAACAATTCTTTTTCCGCGCAGGTAGCCAATGTATATTATATCCGTACTGACCAGATCACCGGTCCGGGACTTACGGCGCCGCTGACCAACAGTATCAATCATCATTATGGCCCTTATCCCCTGGCTGCTTCCAATGGCACATTGGGATCCGGTCCGGATTTTACCTCTATTTCAAGAGATACCCTGCTGAACGCGGTGCAGCTTTGCCATACCATCACCAACCTGGATTCCTTGTTCCAGTTTTATGGTAATGACAGTATCTCTTATTTCTATGATATCACGGCTTTTACGAATGTCACCTGTACAGGAGGTAATTATAACAGTACGGTCGCCACTTCGGCCATTGTGCGGTTCAATTTCCAGTATTGTACCTGTCCGGGTTATATCCTGCCCTTGCACCTGCGCAATTTTGAAGTGAATAAAGCCGCAGAGAATAAAGCCCTGCTAACCTGGGAAGGATTTAATGATCCCTCTGTTTCTTACCGCTACGTGACAGAGATGAGCCGTAATGGCAAAGATTTTGTAGCAGTAGGCTCCGTGGATAAAAACGCCGGTGAAAATGATGCATATCAATTTATGTATACCACCCGGCAGAATGAGAGCGGGGATTTTTACTTCAGGATCAAGCAGGTTTATTCGAATGGTTATTCGAGATTCAGTGAAGTGAGAAAAATTACGTTAAAAAACTCCGTTGTACCCAGATTTATTATCAGTCCGAACCCCTCTGACGGGGTGGTTGGTATCAAATTTGATAATAATGATGGCGGCAAACACAGACTTGAAATATTCAATGCACAGGGACAGGCGGTGATCCGGAAAGACATTGTGTTATCGGGCGGTTCCTATCAGCAGATTGCTACATTAAGAAGCGGCATTTACTGGGTCAAGCTGACCGATCTCAGCAGCCAGTTGTCCGCTGTCAGTCAACTTTTTATTAAATGACCTCTTAGGTGGAAGAGGATGGTGGCTTGTAAAAGGGGCCTTGGT
>CAZFLL010000115.1:0-11980 GCA_964519865.1 uncultured Chitinophaga sp.
GATACCATTATCAATCAGAAAGAATTTTACAAAGCAGGTAAGCCTGTATATTGTATCTATGTAGCGATCGGACAGAAAGCATCCACCATTGCTGGTGTGATGAAGACCCTGCAGGACAATGGCGCAATGGATTACACTGTAATCGTAGCGGCCTCTGCTTCTGATCCCGCCCCTTTACAGTTCTATGCTCCCTTTGCCGGTGCGGCGATTGGTGAGTTCTTCCGCGATACCGGACGTCCGGCCCTGATCATCTATGATGACCTTTCTAAACAAGCCGTGGCTTACCGTGAGGTATCCCTGCTGCTGCGTCGTCCTCCAGGTCGTGAAGCTTATCCTGGTGACGTATTCTACCTGCACAGTCGTCTGCTGGAAAGAGCGGCGAAAGTGATCAGTGATGATAATGTAGCTAAAAACATGAATGACGTTCCGGACAGTATCCGTCACCTGATCAAAGGTGGTGGTTCCCTGACCGCCCTGCCGATCATCGAAACACAGGCGGGTGACGTATCTGCGTATATCCCGACCAACGTAATCTCGATTACCGACGGACAGATCTTCCTCGAGACGAACCTGTTCCTCTCCGGTATCCGTCCGGCGATCAACGTGGGTATCTCTGTAAGCCGTGTGGGTGGTAACGCACAGATCAAATCCATGAAGAAAGTGGCCGGTACCCTGAAACTGGACCAGGCCCTCTACCGTGAGCTGGAAGCCTTCTCTAAATTCGGTGGTGACCTCGACGCGGCTACCAAGAATGTAATCGATAAAGGTGCCCGTAACGTGGAAGTGCTGAAACAACCCCAATACTCTCCGTTCTCTGTAGAAAAGCAGGTAGCTATTATTTACCTGGGTACAAACGGATTGCTGAAAGAAGTATCGGTGAAGCGCGTGAAGGAATTTGAAGAACATTTCCTCATGGAAATGGAAAACAAATTACCGGATGTGCTGGCTGAATTCAAAAAAGGTAATTTACCCGATGAGGGCATCAAGAAAATGGTCGAAATGGCCAATGGATTGATTCCTCAGTATAAATAAATAGATCTGATTGGTTTATAGAAGGGGCTTACCTGCCGGTAAAGCCCCTTTTTTAATAGGTAAACTAAAAATGAAATTCCGGTTTCATACAGAAAGCAGGTTTAAAAGCTGCTGTCAACAGGCAGGCATACTGGTCGCCTGTATGTCCGTTGTAATTATGTTGAACCGATGTACAGGCATTACAACCGGACCAGATGATTTTACAAAATGGTTGCCGGCCTCGATTCCGGATACTGTTTACCTGGATCTTTCCAATGTATATACCCGTCATAAACGGGAACTGGGCCGTTATCTTTTTTATGATAACCGTTTGTCTGTAAACAATACCCGTTCCTGTTCCAGTTGCCATGCACAAACTTTTTCCTTTACTGATAGTTATACCCGTTCTTCCGGTGCCATGGGTGATCTGCACCAGCGTAACAGCCGGCCATTGATCAACCTGGTATATAACCGGTACCTGACGGCGGCCGATTCAACCATTCATTTTCCGGAATCACAAATGGATGGCCCCCTGTTTAATGAACATCCGCCGGAAATGGGTGCCGGGGGACATAAACAGCAGATAATGGACCGGTTGAAAAACGATAGCATCTACATCGCTTTGTATGCAAAAGCCTATCCGGGTGAGAAGGATCCGGTGAACTGGAAAAACAGTAAGCTGGCCATTGCTACATTTATCAAAACGATCATTTCAACCGATGCACCGTATGACCGCTACCGGCGGGATAGTATTCAATACCCGTTACCGGCTCCAGCCACCCGGGGCAGGCAGTTGTTTTTTTCCGATAAACTGAAATGTTATCAATGCCATGGAGGGAATGATTTTTCAACTCCATTACAAACCGTGCAGCAAAGACAACCGGATTTTTATTTTAATACAGGATTGTATAATATTGACGGGAAAGGCGGATATCCCTCTTATGACCGGGGGCTGATTGACCTGACCGGAGAAAAAACGGATGAAGGAAAATATCGTGTTCCGGTTTTGCGTAATCTTGTTTTTACGGCGCCGTATTATCATGATGGCAGTGCACTAACGCTTGAAGAAGTGATCCTGGGCTATGAGCAGGGAGGAAGAATCGTGAAGAACGGACCTTTTGCCGGTGATGGACGAATAAATCCTTTTAAAAGTCCTTTAGTGAGCGGATTTTCATTGACCGATACAGAGCGCCGGGACCTGATCTCGTTTTTATACAGTCTTTCAGATTCGGTGCTCATTAATAATAAGAACTATGCAAACCCTTACAGGTAAATACAGGATTTTTTCCGGGCTGCGGACGACCTGGCCATGGCTATTGGTCCTGTCTGCTTTATTATATGCCTGCCAGGAAACAGGTAATGCGGAAAAAAAGTTGCCCTCCTATGATGAGCAGGCACGCAATGCGGTGCTTCTGCCCCTGGACAGTTTTACGAATACACCGTTGATACAGCAACGTGTAGCCGAAATCCGTCAGGCGCTTACACTTCCCATTCCCGTATTGTTGTGCAACGACAGTCTGGGTGGACCCCAACAAATGGCCCAGATGCTGGCATTGCGTGATACGGGTTTTGCCCGTCATCTTAAAAATCCGGCTTCGGGTAAACCTTACCGGAATGAAATATTTGGCGTATACCCTGCCAGGCAAAGTGATTTGGTTACGGTGAAGTTGCCTTACACCTTGCAATCAACTTACCGGGTAGAAATGTATAATTACGCGCTGAACATGACTTCCGTGGCCATGGTGGACGTGGACCGGCAGCAGGTACTGACCAGTTATATTATAGAAGATGTTCAGCCGGATGTATCCGGTTACCTGAAAGACCTGGCGGTTAAGATTGCTGTGGAGGCGCCTGAAGTGCAGCAGGCGCTTGGCATTAAGCCCTCCGAAAAAGAAGCGCTGATGGCCAGCACCAAGACCGCCCTTAACCGGAGCCGCTGTGAACGTAGCCGGCACCTTTGTGTGGCACCTACTTTTGTAAAGGGAGATAAAGCACTGTGGGCGATCATTGATCTGACCGATCACCGGCTGGTGGGCATTCGCTGGACTACAGTTGGTGAACCCGGAACGGCCGTTCCCTTGTTAACCGAAAAAAAGCTGCAGGATGATAAGATTACTTCCTGCTATTGTGAAGTGGAACAGCCGCTGAAGAAGAACAGTTGGGAGATGAAGTATATGCTGACCAGCAGTGATGGTTTGCGGATCAGCGACGTACAGTTTAACGGACAACCGGTATTGCGCAGTGCCAAACTGGTAGATTGGCATGTGAGTTATAGTGGTACGGATGGCTTTGGGTATAGTGATGCGGTGGGTTGTCCTTACTTCAGCCAGGCAGCGGTAGTAGCGTGGGAAATACCTAAAGTGGCAGAACTCAGGGATGATCAGCAACGGGTCATTGGTTTTGTGCTGGAGCAGACCTACCGCAGCGAAGGCTGGCCAACGCCTTGTAATTACAACTACCGGCAGCGGTATGAATTTTATAATGACGGGAGGTTCCGTGTAGCTTGTGCCAGTATCGGAAGAGGTTGTGGTAATACAGGTACTTATCGACCAGTTTTCAGGATTGCTTTTTCCGGAGAGCAAAATAGTTTTTATGAGTATAAGGAAAACAACTGGCAACAATGGCAGCAGGAGCAGTGGCAGCAACAGGGCAGTCTGACCAGTTATACCCCGGAAGGATTTCAGTATAAAATCGGGTCCGGTGGTAAAGGGTATTTTATTGAACCCGGTCGTGGTCAGTTTGGCGATGGAGGCCGCGGTGATTTCTCCTGGGTTTATGTGACCCGGCACCAGGCAGGCAGGGATGAAGGGGAGAATGATCTGGTTACCATCGGCCCCTGTTGCAATACCGATTATCATCAGGGACCGGATAAGTTTATTGAACCCGGACCGGAAGATATTATGCAATCATCCCTGGTGGTATGGTATGTGGCGCAAATGCGAAATGATGATCGTAAAGGAAATGAATATTGCTGGGCGGAAAATGTACTCGAAGACGGGGTGTGGCGCACGAAGGCTTATCCTTGCTTTGCGGGTCCTATGTTTGTTCCGGTTAAAAACTGATTCCTGATGCCAAAAAGTAAAATATCATTTTATACATTGCTGATGCTGCTCTTGTCAGGAACCTGTTTTTCCTGTAAGGAGCAGGAAGTGCCGTTTTCCAATAACGTTTGTGCCACCAATCCCGCATTCGTCGGTCAGTTGGGATTTGATCCACGGTATGCATATTTCAGTACATCAGAAATACGGGTCATGGGACTGGTATTACTTCAGGCAGGCCCGGGAGGCAGTCCGGGTACCGGTATTGTAAAATCGCATCAGCATCCTTCCTGGAATAAAGCGGGTTGGCTGGCGCCGATTCAGCTGGATCGTCAGGGGAATATTTATACCGCGCCCGCCCCGTTTATTAATGTACTTCATAATCCGGCCAAGGGACAGAATACCATCTGGAAAGTGGATGCTGTTACCGGGATCATGGATAAGTTTCTGGAGCTTCCGTTACCGGACTCGCTTTCGGAAAATAATCCATTCGGAATTATCGGGATGGTATTGCTCTGTGAGACGGGAACATTGTATGTGTCCACCCTTGCCGGGAGTGACCGTTACCATGAGCGTGGTGCCATCTATGCCATCGATCTCGCAACCAGTAAGATTATTGACCAGATTAAGGCTACCGATGCCATGGGCATGGGTATTTCGTATATCACTGGTAAGCGGAAACTGTATTTTGGGACAGGGCGGAGCAGTGATATCTATGCTGTAAACCTGGATAACAAGGGTCGCTTTTCCGGTTCTCCGGAAAAGGAACTGAGTATTGCCGGACTGGGACCGGGTGGGGATGATAAAGTCCGGCGTATCCGTACTGATAAACTTGGAAATCTTATTATCCAGGGTATGGAGTTTAATTATAATTTGATTCCCCAGCGGGAGAAAAAGGAAACCGCTTATAAATTTCTCTTCGATGCTTCAACCAGTACCTGGGTCAGGCAATAATTTATATTTACTAACGACCGTTTGCATACATTTTTAAATTTAAAATGTATGAATTGTCATGATTTTTAAGATTTAATCTATTTTTACACTTATCTGATAGTAAGTGCATACTTTTAAAAATTAAGTCTTCTATTTATGGCAAAAACCAAACTATTGCTTACCCTCCTGGGAATGTTATGTCTTTTCAGTACGGTTAAGGCACAGGTTTCGGGTATCGTTTTCCGCGATTATAATGGTAATGGTACCCGCCAGAGCGGAGCCGGGTATACCGAACCACTGGCACAGGGTGTAGTCGTTACAGCGTATAATGCCGCTGAACAAACTTTAGCAACTACTACCACGAATGCAAGCGGTGCTTATGCGTTTACCGCGCTTCAGATTCCATCAGGTACTGCCATCCGGTTGGAGTTTACCCTGCCTTCATCAGGATCCTGTTCCGTTAATTCAGCATTTGATTTTGCCGCTGGGGCCGGAGCCACGCATGGTACAGCGGTTCGTTTTCTTTCAGCCGGAGTTGGCGCAGTCAATATCAACTTTGCGATCAATGATCCGAATGATTACCTCGCAACCGCAGCACCCTTTACCGGTGCTTTCCTTTTTACTAACCGTTATCACTCAGGGAATGCCACCGGTTCCGGCACATCAGCTGCCGGAGGTGTTTTTTATAAAATGAGTTATACCTCCAAAGGGCAGACAACTTTACCGGCTTCCGGTTTACTGGCCACCAATGCGCAGATCGGTTCCTGTTATGGTATTGCGTATAGTAAACAGGCTGACCGCGTTTTCACTTCTGCTTTTATGAAAAGACATAACGGCTTTGGTCCGGCAAACGGCACATTTAATAATGCCCCCGGATCTATTTATATAATTAATCCTAATCTTACTGCGGGTACTGGTGCCTCTTCCTATTTCACCAGTCTTGACCAACTGGGCTTTGCCACTCATAATTCAACAGGTACGCCTGCCTATGGTGCAGGTACTTCTTATACATTAACAGGTACTGGATACGGGGCTTCTGTTTCTTATCCGGCTAACGGGCTGGGTGTGATCGGTACCAACGTCAACAGGGGCTTGCCCAATGACAGTACCACCCGCAGCAATGACCCGGCGGCTTTCGGACAGATAGGTAAGGTCAGCTTGGGTGACATGGAGATCAGTGATGATGGCCAGTTTCTTTTTGTGACGAACTTTTATGACCGGAAAATCTACCAGCTGCAACTGAATAATGTAAAAAGTCCAACCTCCGCTACGGTAGTGAACAGCTGGGATCTTCCTAATCCTCCGCTTCGTTCCACCTCCGGTATTCCCTCTGCAGCAGCTACGTATACAGGAGCCAATAACGGAACTAATTTTTATGATGGAACGAGAGGCTTTCAGCGTCCGTTCGCCCTTAAATATTCAAGGGGAAAACTCTATATCGGATCAGTAACAACCGGTGAAGGTACCGGAGCCGTATCTACCCAAGACAACAATACCGGTAATCCCGAGTACACGGATTTATGGGCCTATGTATGGGAGCTCAATCCAGCCACAGGAACATTTACCGCCACACCGGTATTGCAGTTTCCACTCAACTTTAACCGGGGCACCAATGGCGATGGCCTTTCTGAAACCTGGAGGCCCTGGACCAATACCTTGCCCTCTCCATGGACAGGAACAGCTCCTGGTTTTTCGCAGTTTCAGCAACCGATGTTCAGTGATATCGAATTTGATAGCGATGGTACCATGGTCCTCGGATTCCGTGACCGTTTTGGCGATCAGACAGGTTATGATCAGAGCGGACTGAACGGAGCCGTACGGTTTGCCGGACAGGCCATGGGTGATCTGTACCGGGCTTATTATAACCGTACCAGTTGCGTTTTTGAACTGGAACAAAATGCAAAAGAAGGCCCCTCCAGCGCAAAAGTGGCTACCGCCGGCGCAAACAATGGTGACGGTCCCAGTAATTACACGACCAATAACGGGGAGTTTTATTACCGCGATGAAGTATACAACGGGAACACCAGCACCCTGGTTGGTACCTTTCACCTTAACACGGTCAGCGGAGCACTCGCCCTGATCAAGGGCACAGACAGTGTCGTGGTTACTACCATGGATCCGCAACGGGCCTGGTCGTCAGGTGTCAGCTGGTTTGGCAGTACCGGGGGTGATAATGGAAGAGATTATGAAATGTTTGCCGGGGCCGGCGCAGGTACCTTTCCCGCACCGGCGATTGGTGCCGTGGGTAAGGCCAATGGTCTTGGAGATATTGAATTGCTGAATGCGTTGGCACCAACGGAGCTGGGTAACCGCTTATGGAATGATGCGAATGGCGATGGCATTCAGAATGCCGGGGAAAGCGGACTGGCGAATGTTGCTCTGGAACTGTACGGTAACGGGTTGGATGGACTTCCCGGCACAGCGGATGATGTGTTGCTGGGGTCTACGACCACCAGTGGTTCCGGTGAATGGTATTTCAATACTTCCAATGTAACGGATGGGGATCCGAACACGGCGGGTAATCAGGCCGGACCGCAACCGGGCATTCCTTATAATATTCGGGTGGGCAGCGCCGACTGGACAGGCGGTACCGGTACCGGAGACCTGGCAGGCTACCGGTTATCAGTAACCGATAAGTTATGTGCCGGCGGGGCTGACCTGAGCGATAATGATGCATCGCTGAGCAGCGCGGCTGTACCCATGATCAGTCTGACGATCGCGGCAGCCGGACAAAATAACCATGATCTTGATTTTGGATTCACACCGCTGGCGAGAGTGGGGGATAAAGTATGGCGTGACGATGACCAGGACGGGGTACAGGATACCGGAGAACCTGGTGTGGCGGGTATAACAGTGACCCTGTATGCCAGTGATGGGACTACGGTGCTCGCGACCACCACCACCGACGCATACGGCAATTATTATTTCGACCAGCTCGTAGCGGGTAACTATTTTGTTGGAGTAACCTTGCCGGTGAATTACCAGTTTGCCAGCAGCACCGGTACCAGTGAAGCAGATGGCACAAACAGTGATGTAAACAGCAGCACCGGTAAGACCACTGCCGTCACTTTATCGGCTGCGGAAAACCAGCAACAGATAGACGCAGGTATCATATATACACCGGCATTGACCAATAGTATTGGGGACCGTATCTGGCTCGACCTGGATGGTAATGGTTCGCAGAACGGAACCGAACCCGGTCTCAGTGGTGTGACCATCACGCTATATGCTGCCGATGGAGTTACGGTGGTGGCCACCACGGTATCAGATGCGAATGGGGTGTTTAATTTCACGGGATTACCTGCCAGCACCAATTATATAGTAGGCATTACTTCGCCCGCAGGTTTGCTGCTCACCAGCAGCAGCGGAACCACAGGAACCAATAATACGGTCAACAGTGATTTCAGTCCCAGCACCGGTAAAACCGGCCTGGTGAGTACTGGAACAACCGGCAGCCAGGTAAAAGGAATTGATGCAGGTTTTGTCAGTCAGCCCGCGGCCAGTGCCGTAATGGGTGACAAAGTATGGCTGGATATACCCGGTGGTACCGCCGGTGTACAGGATGCCGATGAACCCGGTATTGCCGGCGTTACGGTTAATCTTTACCGTGATAGTAATGGCGATGGATCCATTAGCGGAGCCGAAGCCACAACGCCATTCAGCACAACGGTTACGGATGCTTACGGTCAATATATCTTCAATAACCTCGCTGCCGCCGTGAGTACTGGTAGTCTGTACCAGGTAGAGTTTGTATTGCCGGCCGGTTATACCCGGGCCACCGCAGACCAGGGCACCAATGATGCTGCCGACAGTGACGCGGATGTGGCCACCGGCCGTACGATCGCCTATAAATTGCTTCCCGGACAACGGAATCTGTCCATTGATGCCGGGCTGATTCAATCCTCACCCGCCGGGACATCCCGGATAGGGGATAAAGTTTGGTTTGATGCCGATGCGGATGCGGTGCAGGATGCCACTGAACCCGGACTCGCGGGCGTAACTGTTACCTTATATAATAACAGCGGTACAGCTATTGCCAGCACCACTACGGATGCAAACGGTAACTATCAGTTTGTACAACTCGCCGCCGGTAACTACAGTGTTGGTTTCAGCAACCTGCCTGCCGGTTACAGTTTTATACCAACCGGGTCGACCGATGATGCCAATCCCACGAACAGTGATGTGAATCCCGGTACAGGAAGAACAGGACTCATTACACTCAGTGCCGGAGAGAATGAAACAGATGTGGATGCCGGTGTGTATGCAGGAAATGCTGCAGGACTTGGATCCATTGGAAATAAAGTATGGAATGATATTGACGGTGGTACCGCAGGTGTACAGGATGCCGGTGAAACCGGTATTGCCGGGGTTACGGTCAGTTTGCTGGATGCAGGAGCCGATGGCATTGTGGGTAATGGGGATGATGGCAGCACCCGTACCACGATCACCAATGCAAAAGGAGAGTACTTCTTTACAGACCTGCCGGCTGGTAACTATGCTGTTCAGTTCAGTACCCTGCCGGCCAGCTATACAGTGGCCACACAAAATGCAGGCTCTGATGATAACCGCGACAGCGATGGAGGAGCCATTGGTACAGGTGGTGCACCAGCCGGTGCATCCAGAACAGCGGTATTCAGTCTGACTGAAGGAGAAGATAATATGTCAGTTGACCTCGGACTTGTTCCCCCGGCGGGAACCAACTCCCTGGGTAACCTGGTCTGGTATGATGCCAATAATGACGGTTTACAAACCGGCGAACAGGGAATGTCCGGTTTGCTGGTGACTTTATTCAATGGAAGCGGTACGGCTATTGCGACGACCGTTACCAATGAGAACGGCGAGTATCTCTTTAGCGGACTTACCGATGGTACGTACAGTGTGGGCTTTACCAACCTGCCTGCCGGATTTGATTTCAGCACCCCCTCGGCTACCAATGATGCAACCGGCAGTGATGCCAACCGCGCAACCGGCCGTACAACTACCGTTACACTCAACGCAGGTAATCGTAACGACCGCAGCCTGGATGCCGGTATCACCAGTACCCGGGCAGTCATTGGAAATTATGTATGGCTTGATACTGATGGCGATGGTGTACAAGATAATGACGGTTCTGAACCCCCGGTTCCGGGTGTAACCGTTACCGTTTACCGCCCCGGCTTTGGTCCGGACGGAATAGCCGGCAACAGTGATGATGCATTACCTGTGGCGAGTATGATCACGGATCAAGAAGGCGAATACCGTTTTGGCAACCTGCTGCCGGGTGATTATCAGCTGGAATTTGGTACCCTTCCTGCAGGACTTGTATTCACTACACAGGATGCGGGCGGGGATGATGCACTTGACAGTGATGTGGATCCCGAGACGGGTCTTACCGGAACCATTACATTAAGTGCAGGTGAAAACGACCTCACGGCAGACGCTGGTTTATTCAAGCCTCGTGCTGTTATTGGTAACTATATATGGTCCGATTCAAATGGCAATGGCATACAGGATCCGGCTGAACGAGGCTATGCGGGTGTACTTGTTACCCTCTTCAACAACCTCGGGGTGGCTGTAGCTGCCACCGTAACGGATGCACAAGGTTGGTACCAGTTCCCCAATGTTGCGCCTGGTACATATAGCATGCAGTTTACCAACCTGCCCACCGGTGTCACCTTTACCACAACGGATGCAGGCGGGGATGATGCCGCGGACAGTGATGTTTCAGGAGTAACTATTACAGGAATTACAGTGAGCACCACTACTACCAACCTTACTTTTGACGGAGGTCTGCTTAATGCGGTCACTCTTCCGGTATTTATCGAAGCATTTACGGCGGTACCTGCCGGACAGAATGTGCAACTGAAATGGACAGTGTCTGCGGAACAACTGGTGGCCAACTATGTTGTGGAATACAGTACCGATGCCAGCAACTGGAATACATTGGGTAGCGTACCGGCAACGGGTGCCACACAATATAGCTACCTGCACCTTTCACCGGTTAAGGGAGCCAATTTCTATCGCATCAGGGCTGAAGACCTGGATGGCACTTACCGCTTTACTGCTGTACGCAGCGTTTACCTTCAGAAAGGCAATAACCTGCTGGTGTATCCAAACCCGACTGATAATGGACTGGTATATGTGCGTATGCCTGAAGTGGTCGTTGGTAAAGGAGTAACATTAACCGTATTTGCTCTGAATGGCCAACAAGTTACCCGAGTTTACCTGGCAGCCGCTGGTCAGACAGAACAGATCAAACTCAGTGGACTGGCAAACGGACAATATATTCTCCATATAAATGCACCTGCTGCCGGATATAATGAGTCAAGCAGGCTGGATGTATTGAGATAATAATAACAAAGTTAGAATGATCTGAAAGGGCTGTACAAAACGTACAGCCCTTTTTTATTATCAGCCTCTTTTATTTAAATAAAGGTGGGTTCTTGTTTTCAAGGAAAAATCCCCAGGTAAAACAGCGTATTTGCACGACTAATTTAGTTTTTAGGAAAAATTTTTATCTGTGCAATTGTATTTCTGTATTTTATTATATTCAGATTATCAATCGATTAAGTTTATGCTTAGTAATATTACTACAGGAAGTACGGTATTTTTTACGAAAAAATGCGTGAAATACTTGCAAGTAAAAAAACTGCGTATTATGTTTGTATCAGAATCGAACAAATCCTAAGAAAACAATCGAAATCCGACCCTGAAACTACTTCACTCAAAACGGGATACTACTCCCGGTACGTTTCAACTCACTTTTACGGGTTTCATTGCAATCTGAAGTTAGTCCGATCTACACCCTACTAATTAATCTGTAAACCTGAGCAATGAAAACATCTTTACCCATTTTTAATTTCCGTAAGTACTTCGTACTGGTTACCCTGATTCTTGTTACCGGAATGGCAACAATGGCGCAGTCTGGCCAGGTAGGCGGTTCAGTCAATCTTAAAAACGGATTGAAGTTTGAAAACCCTCAGCTGGTAGGGCCAGGGGGAAATGATCTGCAATTGAAC
>CAZFLL010000116.1:0-11892 GCA_964519865.1 uncultured Chitinophaga sp.
AACCGCGGAGGACGCAGAGAACGCGGAGGGATAAGAACCGCGGAGGACGCAGAGAGTGAGGAGGGAAAAATGACCGCAGAGGACGCAGAGAACGCGGAGGGATAAGAACCGCGGAGGGCGCAAAGGGAAAAAAGAAACGCAGAGAACAGTGGAATTGTATTGTATTCCTCTGCGTTCTCTGCGTCCTCCGCGGTCAAAAAAAGATATTGTATTTCTCTGCGTTCTCTGCGTCCTCCGCGGTCAAAAAAGATATTGTATTTCTCTGCGCCCTCTGCGTCCTCCGCGGTCAAAAAAAGATATTGTATTTCTCTGCGTTCTCTGCGTCCTCCGCGGTCAAAAAAGATATTGTATTTCTCTGCGCCCTCTGCGTCCTCCGCGGTTAAAAAGATATTGTATTCTTTTGCTGTGTTCTGATTAATTCAATCAGTTCAGAATCCTTTTTTCTCTACTACTTTTCCATCCGCATCCATCTCAATGATCTGGTAACCCAGTTTTTTCACGCCTTCAAGGATCTTTGCTTTGTCCCCTACGAGCAGGATATTCATTTTGTCCGGGTTCAGGAATTTCTTCGCCACCTCATCCACCTGTTTTTTAGTCAGGTTGGCGAGGATCTTGTTTTGCTGATCGGCATAATTGGCCGGCAGGTTATAATCCAGGATGCGGCGGATAAAGCCGGCTTTCTGTAAACCTGTTTCATATAACAAGGCATCGCGCTGACCGAGTGAATTCTTCATGAATTTCAGTTCGGGTTCTGTAATACCATTCTCGCGGTAATTCTTCAGTTCTTTCATGACTTCCACCAGGGCGCTGTCGGTCGCATCAGCCCGGATACCTGAACTGAATTCAAAATCGCCGGTATACTCATCGCCGGTGAATGAACTGCGGGCGCCATAGGTCCAGCCCTTGTCTTCACGCAGGTTCAGGTTCAGCCTGGAGTTGAAATCACCACCCAGTGCATAGTTCATCAGGCGGGCTTTGTTATATTCGCCGGTGGCATCATATTTCAGGCCGGTGGCATAACCCACGCGGAACTGTGATTGAGCAGCCTTGGGAACATCCACGAGGTATACTTTTGTTTCACCTACGTTTGAAGCCAGGCCTTTTACTTCAGGCAGGGTGATTTTTTTCTTCGGCAGTTTATCCAGGAAGGCCAGCTTCGGCAGGATTTCCGCTTGTTTGATATCGCCTACCACCACTACTTTGGCACCGACAGAAGTCATATTGTCTTTGTAATAGTTTTCAATATCCTGCAGTTTCAGGTTACCAATGGTATATTCTGTACCATCCTCACTCATACTCAGGATACTGTTCGGGCCATAGTTGATCTTGGCAAAAACCAGGTCAGCCACCGCGGCCGGATCAGCCTTGGATTGTTTGAAACTCTGCAGCCGTTGTTTCTGGATTCTGCTGAAAGCGGCCTCCGTGAATTTCGGGTTGAACATTTTTTCCTGCAGCAGGGCCAGCGTTTTGTCGAGATTCTTTTTCAGGGTCTGTACATTGAAAGTGATACCGTCGAAACTGCTGCTTACCGATACGTTGCTGCCCAGTTTCTGTAATTCCACCGCCATTTGTTCCGCGGTATAATTTTTAGAATCCTCATTCATCATGGCACTGAACATGCCTGCCAGCCCGACTTTTGAAGTATCATTGGCCTGGAGGATATGTCCGCCGGGAATGGTGATGGTTAAAGTAACAGTAGGTATTTCGGTGGATTCGGTACCGATCAGTTTTATACCACTGGGTAATTCTTTTTTCCAGAAGGCAGGTACTTTCACCACGGGATTCGCCCCATTGCCAGGAATCTTGCTGCGGTCGAAATTATCTTTTGCCTTCTCATATTTCAGACCGGCATACCCGTAATCAGGAGCCTGGTATTTTGAAGAGTCGATCTTAAAATTATCTGCAGCGGCAATCAGTGTTTCCTGTCCTTTCGGCAGCACACTCAGGTGGATGGCAAATTTTCCTTTGATATACTGGTTGTATACCCGCATTACATCTTCTTTTGTCACTGACTGGTACATCTGTATCAGGTCGGCGATCTTGTTGGGATTACCGGCAAAGGTCTGGAAGGCGGCCAGCTGGGAAACCTTTCCGGCCACACTTTGCAGCCCATTGATCTGCTGGGCTTCAATACCTCCTTTGAATTTGGCGATATCATCATCCGTAATACCACGGGCTTCAAAAGAATCCAGGGCATTGCGGAAAAGGCTGTCCATTTTGGCCAGAGTCTTACCAGGAGAGGGTACCAGCTGGAATCCCAATTCTCCGGCCAGTTCAGATAACTGGCTGAAAGCACTGGCCTGAACTGCATACTGTTTTTTGATCAGCTGCTGGTACAGTACAGAATTCTTGCCCTGTCCCAGTACCTGAGAAAGACAGGCCAGCGCACCCATATCGGGGTGATAGTTGGGTACAGCGGGGTAAGTGATCAGGAGCAGGGGCAGTTTTGCATAATTATCGGTGTAAGACACATAACGGTCAGCAGTTAATACTGCGGCCGGTACCACAACGGGTTTTACATCGGGACCGCGTTTGATGGGGCCGAAATATTTTTCGACCAGTTTCACCACATCGGCCGGTTTTACATCACCACCAACAGTAACCGTGGCATTATTGGGGCCGTACCAGCGGAGGAAGAAGTTTTTCAGGTCATCCACCACTACCCGGTTCAGGTCTTCCACATACCCGATGGTCAGCCAGGAATAGGGGTGGCCATAGGGGTAGAGACTGCGGGAGGATATTTCACCGGCTAAGCCATAAGGACGGTTGTCGTAGTTCTGTCCTCTTTCGTTTTTAACGGTAGAGCGCTGGATTTCAAATTTCTTTTGGGTCACCGCATCCAGCAGGAATCCCATACGGTCGGCTTCCAGCCAGAGCATTTTCTCCAGCTGGTTGCTGGGGACTGTTTCAAAATAATTGGTACGGTCGCGGTTGGTACTCCCGTTCAGGGTACCACCGGCATCCGAAACAATTTTAAAATGTTGTTCATCGGCCACGTGATCACTGCCCTGGAACATCATGTGTTCAAAGAAGTGGGCGAAGCCGGATTTGCCGATTTCTTCGCGGGCAGAACCCACGTGATAGGTCACATCCACATGCACCACGGGGTCACTGTGGTCTTCATGGATCACCAGGGTCAGCCCATTGGGCAATACATATTTTTCATAAGGGATAACGATCTGGTTCCCTTGTTTGGTGATTTTTTCCACCAGCTTTGTCTGCCCGTTGGCCAGCAGGGCCAGCAAAAAGAAAAGCGGGGTCAGTAAAAGGACTCTTTTCATATTGATTTTTTTTGAAAGTGCGTGAAAGCAATTAGGATAAGCAAAGTACGCCATAAAACGATTTTCTCCCCGCCATTTATCATTTTCACCGGCAATTTTCTTCCGTTGGCGGAAAAGCACAGCGGGATATCCGGCACCTGTTTAACTTTGGAAAAAAAATACAACTATGGCAGTATCACCCCGTGTAAACCACGAAATCGATTACAAAATATATGGTGAAGAATTACAATTTGTGGAAATAGAACTGGATCCCCAGGAAACAGCGGTGGCGGAAAGCGGCGCTATGATGATGATGGAGGATGGGATCCAGATGCAGACTATTTTCGGCGATGGCTCGGCCCAGCAAGGCGGCGGTTTTTTAGGTAAACTGATGAGTGCAGGTAAAAGGATACTGACCGGAGAAAGTCTGTTCATGACAGCCTTTACCAATACAGTCCAGGGAAAAAAGAAAGTGAGTTTTGCCGCCCCGTATACCGGTAAAATCATCCCGCTTGACCTGCAGGAACTGGGCGGAACGATCATTGCGCAGAAAGATGCTTTTCTCTGTGCCGCCAAAGGGGTCAGTGTGGGTATTCATTTTCAGCGTAAACTGGGCACCGGTTTATTTGGCGGGGAAGGATTTATCATGGAAAAACTCGAAGGTGATGGAATGGCCTTCCTGCATGCCGGTGGTTTTATCGTGGAGAAAGTGTTACAGCCTGGAGAAGTACTGAAAATCGATACCGGTTGTGTGGTGGCCTATACCCCCAATGTGGATTTCGATATTGAATTTGTACGGGGCATCAAGAACTTTATGTTTGGTGGCGAAGGATTATTCTTTGCCCGCATGCAGGGGCCCGGTAAAGTATGGATCCAGTCCTTACCGATCAGCCGCCTCGCCGGACGTATCATACAGTATGGAACCTATAACCGTAAGGAGGAAGGTAGTTTGCTGGGAGGATTGGGGAATTTATTTGATGGCAGAGAATGATTTTTTGAAAGTCAAAATTAAAAAGTAAAAAGTCAAAATGCCTCAGGCCGGGAAGACTCTACGAAATACAGACTGATTTTTTACTTTTTAATTTTGACTTTTGACTTATCTGACTCCCGGGTATTTACTGGCTATTAGCAACTCATACTCCGGATTATTCTTTAACTGCTGTATCACGTACCGCAGTTGCTCCACGTATTCCTCTTTCTGGAAGGCCTGGTCATGGGCCAGTAATACCAGGTGGCCCGGGGTTTTTGTTTTTTCGGCATCAAGCAGGTTATAGATCCGGCGGAGGAGGCGGGCGGTGTCGGCATCCGGGGCAAGGGTCTTGTGGTCAAAGGTCCATTCAATATCCCAGCCCATGATGGAATAACCGGCGGCATGGAGGGAATCGATAGCCGCTGTACTTTCAAAAATATCTGTATGATCAATCGTGTCGATCCGCCAGGCATTACGGCCAGGCATACGCGCTATATTGTTTTTAAACCCGAGGAGGGTCCTTGACTGGTTGAAGTCACTGATCACGCCTGACGGGCTTTCATAAAAAGAAGTGTACTTATTGTGCGCATGGCTGAAACTGTGGTTACACAGTTCAATCGCGCTGTCAGCCTGCAGCATTTGCCAGGTTTCTGCCTGTTGCCGGGTATCCGTTGTGTGCAGACCAACAATAAAGAAACTCGCCGGTACTTTTTCTGACTGGATCACCCCCAGCACATTCCTCGTTCCTTTATTGGGACCATCATCAAAAGTCAGGTATATTTTTTTCTTCTTAAGAAGGGCCGCCAGGGAGTCTTTCTTTTTCTGTTCCTGTTTTTTCAGCTGCGTACTATCTGGCCCCTGGGGCAATACCGGCTTCTTTTCCGTTTTATCCGAACAGGAAACCAGGGTTAATAAAAATACAGAAAAAGCGAAAAGGAGTAAACGAAGGGACAGCGGTTTGGCAGGGTCGCCATCATCGGCGACAGGGCAGGGGTTCATATAATGTGTGGTTTTTTAATTTCCACAATGAAAGTAGAGCCTTGGCAGCAGGTTTGCAAATGTGGTTTGGTTAAAGAATGATTAAAGTCCTTTCGGCATGCTCAGGACAGGCTTGCTTCGGTACGACAGCAGGACTCTGGCTAAAACGTTGGACTATGTCAAAGCCGTTTACTCAGCATGACAAGAGCTTTTTGTATCCTTTGTTCATTCCAACGATGCTATAGTTTCTTCAGCAATACCTTCTTCTGCGAGAAATTATAAGCCGCATCCAGCATTTCCAGCAGTTTGGGCCAGTCCTCTTTTTTTACCGTGGTGTTTTTGTAATGCTTTTTGACCAGGATATTCAGGGTATTGCCTTCCACATTAGCCTGTACGGCGAAAGTGCCGGCGGCATTGTCAATATTGGTGTTCAGGTTCTGAATACCTACTACTTTATACCCGGCCGGAATGGTGAAGTTGATGATATTCCGGATGGATTCAGGGTATTCCATATACGCATCCACCTCCCTTTTGCGGTCATCCTGGGATATCCAAAGCTGATCACCGATCAGTCCGGGTACGGCTACCAGCAGGTTATCGCCGGCAATTTTGACCATATCGCTCAACTCAAACTTGTTGGTATAGTTCAGCTCCTGCTTGCGCCAGCTGCGTCCATCTGAATTCAGGGTAAACTCGGTATAGGCGTTCAGGTTGTCATAGTCATCATCCAGTTCTTTCTTCATGACTTCCAGCTTGCGGGTTTTGTCTTCTTTTTTCCGCTCCCTGAGCTTTTCCTCGTAACTGTCCAGCGCAGCCCCCTTCATACTGGCCCGTACATCGTCCTCCCCGCCATAACTGCGGTGGTCATCATCAAAAGCCGTGGTATAAACCAGCCCCTGGTAATTGTATTTTTTCTTGGCCAGACCGGTAGCAGCCCGCTGAAGCACCACCTGCATATTCCGGGTGGCCGTATCCATGGAGGCAGTGATTGTATTGGTGGTAATATTTTCTTCCGCTTTAGTGGCCGGTAATGTGATGGGGGTGGCGGTGGGATTCTTACCCAGGCTGATAATATAAGCGGGGGTATTCAGGAATTCCTCCTTGAAGTCATATGGATTGGAAAATATGGTTGCGTTGAATATAAACTTATCCTTCACTTTCACCATCCACTCAGGCTCGGTCCGGAAAATAATATCACCGGGTTTGGTCAATGTAGACGGGGCGGTAACCACCAGGTCATAAGGGATCTTCCGCAGGTCCAGGCACTGGGTCAGGCAGGAGGCAAAAAGTTCGCTGGAAAACCCATTGGCCCGGTAAAAGGACATATGCCGGAGTATATAATACGTTTTCTGGATAAAATCCTCTTCCCGCATATCGGCATACCCGATCTGTTTGAGATAGGCTTTGGCCATGGAATAATACATCGAGCCATCCAGCCGGTTGTAGAGGTTATTCATTTTTTTGGCGAGCTCTTCCGGACTGATGTTCTGTTTCAGTTCACCCCGGTCACCAATAAAAAGATCTGCGCGGTTTTCGCTGCGGGAGAATACGATCTGGAATTTGAGCATGGGGAATTCAATCATCCGGTTCACCCATTTGGTATCCGGTATCTTCTCCCGGTTACGGTCTTCCCAGCTGTACTCCGCATTCGCATTCCCGGTTTCCTTGAAAGCAGGCGCCCCCATGGTGGATTTGGAATTGACAAAGGAGTTATTGTCTGTATCAATCTCGAACTTCTGGCTCAGCACCGGGTATTCGCGGGTGCAAACAAAGTAAATCGGGTCAAACTCGATATAATTCATCTTTTTTACGGTATTGTCATCATAGAAGATGGTACCATAATCGATGATATCCCCCGGGTCAAGGTCCGGCACCGCTATTTTATAAAAGATAACCCGGCTCTTGCTTTTATCGAGGTAGGTATTCGCCTTTCCGATATAGGGTGTAAAGGTGGAGGGAACATCGTCATTGTCCTCCACATATACTGCGTTTTTCAGGGATACATCCTGTACTGTACCATTGGCTTTGATCACTTTAATCCCGGCTCCGTCGTTGGAAGACCCGATCCGGAAATAAACAGAGGAGTAGTTATTCACTGCGTCCCGGTCATTGAGTCTGATCCGGCGGCGGGTGATTTCAAATACGGCCAGTTTATTCGCATCCTTATCAAAAGAGAACCTGGTTTTCTGGGCAATGATCACCCCGCTCTCTTCCTTCCATTTGTCCGGTACCGCAGTTACGGCAAAATCAGGATCCGTATCATCCCACACGGTTTTCATATTCCGGGCGATGGCTTCCAGCTTGGAGGGGCTGAACGTGTCGTCGTCCTGTGCCACAACGGAGAATGAAACGATAAGGCTTAAAAAAACGAATAATTTTTTCATACGTTACAACTTTGGAGGCGTGCTGCATTTTGACGCCTTTTTTATTTTAACCGCAGAGGACGCAGAGAACGCGGAGAGTAAATCCGGTTTTTTGCTTCCTTGTGTGGTATAAAAGAACTTTTGTATTAAAGACCAGTTGCCCAATTGTATTTCTCTGCGTCCTCCGCGACCTCTGCGGTTCTTTTCCTTCTGCGTTCTCCGCGTCCTCTGCGGTTCTTTTCTCTCTGCGTTCTCCGCGTCTTTGCGGTTTTTATGGTTTCTTCACCAAAATCAGGTTACTGTTAAAATCCTTCAGCTTCTTCGTAAAATTCTTCCAGTTCTCAAAGTCCGCCTTCCGAATACGTCCCGTGTTAAATGAAAGGGTCTTATTGAAAATTACCTTATTGTCTTTGGCGGTATACGACCCCGTAACCTCATAGTCCGTTGCTTTTTCACTGATCGGGGCAGGTAACGACACCACTTTATATCCCGCTGGCAATACCAGTTCTGTTTCATCCACGGATACATAACTGGAGGATAAGGCATAATCCTGTTGCCGGTCCTTATCCGGTTGCAGGCCGCGCAGGTTCTCCGGGAAAAAGTCAATCCCCAGGTAGAGTTCCTTGTCCTCCGTGATCACATAATTACTCAGGTCAATATCCCCTTCGATTACAATCGGGATTTCCCGGTTGCCGAGGTCCGAGGTTTTTACATTTGATACCACCAGGTTGCGGTTACCGAATTCGAGGTAGCGCTGGATCATCTTCTTTTTATCATCATTGGGCAGGTCATGGTAAAACTGGTGAAAGCCCGTACGCTGTTCCCCGCTGAGTGTAACTTTCACATGTCCTTTCAGCAGGTTGTCTTTAAGCTGGAAACTGGTTTGCGTAAGCAGTTTGTTTTTCTCTTTGTCCTGCACCGGTACCTTCTTTACTTCATATTTTTCGCCCTTGCCGATCAGTACTTCCTTGCCCTGGATCCGCCAGGCGTATTCGCCAAAGGGGACATATTTCTCCGTGCCATCCAGGAAATATTCTTTTCCCCCGAGTATGACCGTACTGATACAGTGATTATCCACCGCCAACGAAGGCAGGGTATAATCATAAGGGATATGACGTGTTCCGATCCAGGTCATATAGGCTTCCAGCCCGGCCTGTTTGAGCATCTCCGTCATCAGGTTGGCCATGCCCTTGCAATCGCCGTATTTTGATTTGAACACATCCTGCGCAGCAGCGGGAATAAATCCGGCCAGCCCGTCTTCAAAAGCGATATACCGGATATTGTCCTGTACCCAGTAAAAAATGGCTTTTACTTTATCCAGGTCAGTCGTCTTGCTTTTAATGAGTTCAGTCACTTTGGCTTTTAACTCATCGGGTTTGTTCTGGCATTTTTTATAGAGATAATTATACCAGCCATAGAGATCACCTACATCCCCGAATCCTTTTTCTTTTTTGCCATCGTAGTTAAATGATTTAACCACGAAAACAATATGCGGGTACTGGTAGGCCAGGCCAATGGCGCGGCGTTCATTTTTAATGGCTATCAGGTTCTGGATCCGGTAAGTAATGATTGTTTCCCCTTTTTCCTGGGTCTTTTGTTTGGTGATTTTGTACCCTTCAAAATTAAACTCCCGGATATCCAGGTCCAGCCACTCCGGAATCCGTACCCGGATGATTTTTTCCTTGGCCGGGTACCAGGTATGGAAAAATTCAGAAGTGAGGTACTTGGAGTCGAGGTATTTTTTCTCTGTTTCCACCCTGGTTATATCCCCATAACCGGTAAAACCGATATTAAAATACTTTACCCGGCTGTCGTCCGAGAAGAAATCACTCGAACTGGCAGAGCGGTCGATGGCAAAACCTACATTATAGTTTTTCTTGATACCAAACATCCCTTTCCTTTTTTCCAGCTGTTTGAAGGAGGTGATGCGGGTAAATGAATTATAAAAATCAAAATACTGTATCCCGGCTCTTTCACGGAGGGCCAGGAAATTGATACCGGTAGACTGGGTGGCGGTTACCACCGGCAGACGGTCTTCCGACCGGCCCCGGTCAAAGGTAAATTCATCCTCCACCAGGGTGGCGGCGACCCGGTCATCCGGGAAAACCTTTTTAAGCCGGTTGGCTTCAAAGAGGTCATCATCATTCTGTGCCGGGGCCATGGCCGGCCAGCAAAGGCAAAACAGGAGGACAAGGGGGAGGAAGGAACGCATAGGGAAAATTATAGGGGACAATATAGTAAAAAATGCGACTGATTTACATCAAAAAAAGGGTGATTTTGACTGATAAAAATCAGTAGGCGAAGCTTGCCCAACTTGTGTTAAATTCGCGGAATAACTAATACCCAAAATGGCAAGAAAACAGGAAGTTTTACAAGATGTGGTAATCAAGTTTGCCGGGGACAGCGGAGATGGTATGCAGCTGACCGGAAGCCAGTTTACCAATAACACGGCATTATTAGGCATTGACCTGGCGACTTTCCCGGACTATCCCGCAGAAATCAGGGCCCCCCAGGGTACCGTGGCGGGCGTGAGCGGATTCCAGCTTCGTTTCTCCTCTGATAAAGTATTTACCCCCGGTGATATCTGTGATGTGCTGGTGGCTATGAATGCGGCTGCTTTGAAAGTGAACCTGAAAGGCCTGAAAAAAGGCGGAAAGATCATCGCAAATACCGATGGATTTGATGGAAAAAATCTGCGACTGGCCAATTACCCGGAAGGCGTTAATCCGCTGGAAGATGGCAGCCTCAGTAATTATGAGGTGATCAGAATGGATGTGACCAAGATGACCCGTGAGGCCCTGAAAGATTCACCACTCGGTATGAAAGAAAAAGACCGGGCGAAAAACATGTTTGTACTCGGCTTCCTGTACTGGATGTACAACCGGGACATGGAGAATACGATCGACTTCCTGAAAGATAAATTTGGTAAGAAGCCGGATATCATGGACAGCAACGTGAAAGTGCTGCAGGCCGGTTATAATTATGGGGACACTACTGAAACCTTTACCACCACGTATTCAGTGGAAAAGGCCAAAATGGAAGCAGGCTCTTACCGCTCCATCATGGGCAACCAGGCCGTGGCGCTTGGACTGATCGCTGCTTCTGAAAAAAGTGGTTTACCATTATTCCTCGGAACCTACCCGATCACCCCGGCATCCGATATCCTGCATGACCTGAGCAAATACAAACAATTTGGCGTTCGTACCTACCAGGCTGAAGATGAAATCGCCGGTATTGCTTCTGCCATCGGTGCCAGTTATGGCGGTGCATTGGGGGTGACTACTTCCAGTGGTCCGGGTATTGCCCTGAAAGGTGAAGCCATGGGACTGGCCATGATGCTGGAAATTCCCCTGGTGATTGTGAATATTCAACGTGGTGGTCCTTCTACCGGTTTGCCTACCAAAACCGAGCAAAGCGACCTGATGCAGGCCTACTATGGCCGTAACGGGGAGTGCCCGATGCCAATCATCTCGGCTTCCACACCCGCTGATTGTTTTGAATCCGTTTATGAAGCGGTTCGGATCGCTGTACAACATATGACCCCGGTTATTTTCCTGAGCGACGGGTATATTGCCAATGGAGCTGAACCCTGGAAATATCCGAACAGCGCACAACTGGCCCCGATACCTGTTACATTTAAAAAAGAACTGGCCGAAGGAGAAGAAAAATATAAGCCTTATGCCAGGGATGAAAAATTAGCCCGTCCATGGGCACTGCCTGGTACTCCCGGACTGGAGCACCGGATCGGCGGACTGGAAAAACAGAACATTACCGGGAATATTAACTACGAACCGGAGAATCACCAGCTGATGGTGAAACTGCGCCAGGAAAAAGTAGATAAGATTGCCAATTATATACCGGATCAGCAACTCGACAGTGGTCCTGAAAAAGGAAAAATCCTGGTACTCGGATGGGGTTCCACTTACGGAGCCATCAAATCAGCTGTGGCAGAATTACAGGCACAAGGCCATGCCGTGAGTCATGCGCACCTGCGGTATATCCGTCCTTTCCCCAAAAACCTGGGTGAGATGCTTCAACATTTTGATAAAGTGCTGATTCCTGAGATCAATAACGGGCAGCTGATTAAAATTATCCGCGACGAGTTCCTGGTGGATGCCAAAGGATACAATAAGATCATGGGTGTGCCGATTACCAAGACGGAGCTGGTGATGAAACTGGAGGAAATGCTTGGAAGGGCGAACTAAGTAGCCACAAAATAAATTTTCAATCCATCCTCAAAAAGGATGGATTTTTTTTGCCTGGAAAGGATGCCCGCTTCGCGGACATAATTATTTGCCACGAATGGACACAAAAGGCCACG